>NZ_JAMYMA010000015.1:0-171555 GCF_040318275.1 Mesorhizobium sp. M1217
CATGATCAGCTCCGCGCCTGTGCCCGTCGCTCAAACCGCCCAACAGGGCAACAATGATCGCCGGAGCGAACTCAGGATTGGATAAAACTTGGGGGCAACGTCACGGGGTGAAAACGATGCCCTTCTTACCGTGTGGGGCGCAAGGCTCGGCAAGCACAGTTTTCGCGCCGAGATCGAGCACCGCATGGTCGAGGATGAAAAGGAGGGCTGGAAACTGACCTATAGGCGCGTCACGCCGAGATGGGCCAGCTACTCGGGTATTAAGAACGAACAGATCCGATATGTCCGCGCCATTGCGGTCTGCAACGACCGTGCCGCGCTCTTTGTCATAAATTACAGCAGCGATGAAAAAATCCCGTACGATCCGATTGTGGTGCGAATGGTGCGATCCCTGAGGGCGGAAGGTTGCTGAGAACCCTTAAACAGTCCATCCATCTCAAACCCGTCATGGCGCTTTCCGTCGTTGCTTCGAATACTGATCGTCAGCCGGTCCATCGCCATGCTTCTTCACAATCATTCCTGACTACGAAGGCCAGCAGCGGGCAGCGCAATCGCGATTGGAAGCCAACTTTCGAACGAGGGGGCTGAAAGTGGCCCCTCTTTGGCCTGACAGAAACTAACTGCCCGTAGAACCGCCGAGAGAACGACGGCGGACCCTGGAAGCGGGCCATCGACACGATCCGCTACTGCTGTCTTGATCGTGCGGACGGGAAGTAGGAATAGAATGTAGTTCGTGACACGCCCATTCGTTTGGCAACGTCGGCGACGGGAATCGTACCTGCCTTTAGCATGGCGCCGGCGGCCTCAATATCTCCTGCACCAAGCTTCTTCCTTCGCCCACCTTTGCGACCGCGTGCCAATGCTGATCTAAGTCCTTCGATCGTTCGTTCGCGGTTCAAATCAAGGTAGTATTCAGCCATTGCGCCATGCATCTGCAAGGCGAAACGTCCATGTGCCGTTTCGCAATCGAAATGCTCGGTGAGGCTGAGAAACTTAATCTCCTGCCGTCGAAGCGTATCAATTGTGCGCATCATCTCGACGAGGGAGCGCCCAAGACGATCGAGTTTCCAAACTACAAGAACATCATCCGGTCGGAGGTAGGCGAGAGCGGATTTGTTTAACGTGCCTACGTTGGGGCCGGTCAGTTCCAACTCTACATCGCACGCCTTAGCCCTCGCGGCGGCAAGGTGAATGGCGTTCAGCATGCTGCTAACTGTAGTCAAGCTGGGATTTGGGGCCAAGGTCACCATCGGGTAAGTGGCACCTTGTTTGTCCCCGTTCGCGAAGGTCGTCTCCTCCATACGGATTTTCATCTGCGCGCAATCGGCGACATGAAGTCGCCGCCAGACGGCAATCAAATCCGCCAATGTCGGTCGGCCTCGCGATAGGCAGCTATCAACGCCGGTCTTGCCAAAAGCGGCAGGGAAGACGCTGAAACCCTCGCCGCCTCCGAAGTTGTGAGGTGGTTCTGTGTAGCGGGGTCTTGGTGCGATAGGACCACTTGCCGGAGTGATCGCTCCGCCAGCTTCGATCCCCAGTGTTGCATGACCGTATCCCACTCAATCGAATTGGCTAGGGCGGTTCATCAGGAAAGCCCCAGCAGGGATGCACTCGGATGGATCGCAGAAGGGCTGACCATCAGCCGCCTACCAAATCCACGTCACGGCTCGTCAAAAACGGCCCGCCCCCACGGTTCCCTGGAGGACCGCATTCGAAGACAACATCCGCGCCGCCCGGCAAAATTTCATGATCAGATGCGATCCGGTCAAGGACGTGTCCGGTCGAAGGTTCGACAGTGGCGGTCGCGCCCAAACGCGCGCCATTAGTTGGTATCAATCTTATCCATGATCAACCGCGAGGGTCGCATCTCATCCAGAAAAACCGTATTGCGCGCCGCCTGACGGCTACGACCGAAGCCAGCTGGTTCACCGGTATTCGGATTGACGTCGAACTTTGGAAAATTGCTCGAGGATATGTCCAGCCGCAGCCGGTGGCCGGCACGAAACAGATTGGCGGTTGCAAACAGCTCGATGCGAAGCCGCATGATCTCACCTGGCCTCACCAGCTCGGCTCTTTCGAATGAATGCCGGAACCGGCATCGGAAAATCCCGTCGGTCAGGTTCAAGGCAAAGCCCGTCGGATAGTCCGCGCTCGGTGGATGAACGTCGATCAGCTTCGCCGTAAAATCAGTGTCAGGCGCATCGGTCGCCGCCCAGAGCTCCACTGCCACCTTGCCAAGCACTGTCAGATCGTTGACCAGCGGCTCTGTCTCGAACGAAAGGACGTCGAGGCGGGCAGAAAGCGGCAGGCCGAAATTTCGGCAGCCGAAGAACCTCTCGTCCTCCCTCTGGTCGAAGCCGCCGCCAGCGAAGATCGGTTGGCCGCTTGTCAGCGCGCCGCCTATGGTCGGGACTGGATCGGCGGGATCGAAATCATAGCTCAGCGGCGGGTCGTCGGGCGCAGGAAGGGACTTCGAGAGCCTGCCCTCGCGATGCAAGTAGTAGCTTAGCTCCTCCACATCGGGCAGCGGCCATTCTTGAGCCCTGATCCAGCGCCCGCCGTGATCGAGACGGCCCTCGGCGTTTTTCGTACCAGTGCCTCCGCCCATGACAAAAAGGCGGATCGGCTCGTTGTCGAGATCGTCCCCCGGCCCGCCCTTCAACCAGCGGTCGAACCAGCGGCGGCGAAACTCGAGCCAGCTTGCGCTCACATTGCCGCCGAGCGGAGCGTTCGGCCCGAAATCTACGTCGCCGGCAAAGGTCAGGTTGCGGTCGCCGTGCAAGCCCGCGCCCATGACCAAGGCGAGCGGCCGTTTGCCGTTGCGGGCAAGGCCAGCCAGATTTTCGAAGGTTGTCGGGACATAGACATCGAACCAGCTCGAAATCAGGGCGATCGGAATATTGGGTATCGCGTCGTAAAAGCCGGCCGCATGAATGCCGACCTGTTGCCAGAACGCGTCAAAGCTTTCGTGGCGCCACTGTTCGAGGAGATAAGCCTCGTATTCCGGCGCCCAGCGAAGCGGCGATCGCCCCTCCGACCAAGGCATTTTGCTGAACCAGCGATGCAGGTTCTCGGCCTCCATCGCCTTTCGGGCTAACTCATCACCGGCGGCGATGGCTCTCTCCCGGGCTTCCCGGTAGGCCCAAGTCGCCTGTTTCAGCTCGAACGCGCCGCCCTGGCGGATGCCGCAGGTGAAAGCGTTCGAGAACCCGCCGGAATCGAGGATCATCGTCGCAAGTGCCGGCGGCGCGAGGCATGCCGCCGCCATTTGGGTGTGGGCGGCATAGGAAAGGCCCATGGTGCCGATCCGACCATTGCACCATGGCTGAGCCGCTATCCACGCAAGCGTGTCATAGCCGTCCGGTCCTTCGGAGAGATATTTGACGAAGTTGCCTTCGGAGCTGTAGCGGCCTCGGCAGTCCTGATAAACGACGACATAACCATGACGCACAAAATGCTCGGCGACGGTCGCGCGCGCCATCGGCTCGCTCATACCGACTTCGAGCTCAGCGCGCGACGTCATCGCCTTGCCGTAAGGCGTTCGTTCGATGATGACGGGCGCAGGCCGGTCCAGCGCGCGGCCTTCCCTCGCGGGTCGGTAGATGTCTGTCGCGAGCCTGACCCCGTCGCGCATCGTCACCATGACGTCACGACAAAGCGCCATTTCATCAGTCACCGGCTGGAATGCCTGGCGGTCAGTCACTTGTATAATTCCCAGGCGTTCAAGAGGCGGCGTCGTTGAGATGGCAGGCGCTCTTGTGTCCGGCCGCAACCAACTTCATCCTAGGTACCTCGATCCGGCAGCGAGGCATCGTGTGCGGACATCGCGGGTGGAAGTGACATCCGTTCGGCGGCGAAAGCGGGCTGGGCAATTCACCCTTGATTGCAGCGAAGCTGCGTTTGGTGGTCTCGAGGCGTGGCACCTCGGCGAGAAGCGCCTGCGTATAGGGATGGTTGGCCCGCGCGAATATCTCCTCGGCCGGAGCCTCTTCGACGATGCGGCCGAGATACATAATCGCCACACGGTCGGAAATGTGCTCGACAACTCCGAGGTCATGGCTGATGAACAGATAGGTCAAGTTAAGTCTCTCGCGCAGATCCATGAAGAGATTCAGGATCTGCGCCTGGATGGAAACATCCAGGGCTGCCACGGCCTCATCGCACACCAGAAACTCCGGCTGCACGGCCAATGCGCGCGCAATGCCGATACGCTGGCGCTGACCGCCGCTGAACTGATGCGGAAAGCGATGCTTCAGCGCCGGATCCAGGCCCGCACGTCGAAACTGTTCATCCACAAAGACGCCGAGACCGCCCTCCACCAGACCATGAACGCGTGGTGCCTCGCCGACAATATCGGCAGCTTTCCAGCGGGGATTGAGCGAGGCATAAGGGTTTTGGAAGATCATCTGCACGCGCAGCTTGGCCTCGCGCCGCGCGGACGACGACAGCGTCTTCAAATCCTTGCCGCGCCACGATACCGATCCACTGGTCGGCGACACGATGCCGGCGACGATCCGCCCAAGCGTGGACTTGCCGCATCCCGACTCGCCGACAAGGCCCAGAACCTCGCCCCTGCGAACGACGAGGCTGACGCCGTCGACCGCCTGCACCCTTGCCGCTGGTTTGCCAAGTTTGAGCGAGATCGCCAGCCGGGCGGCGAAATCCGGTCGTGTGCCGAAGCTGTGGGAGATGTCGTTCAACTCGATCAGCGGCGCCGCCTCGGCAGAGCCCGCCAAGCCGTCGCCTTGAACACTTGCTGCAAGGGGTGTGGAGAAGGTCATTTGCGGAATTCCGGCAAAGGATGGACGCAGCGATGCTCGCGCATCCCCGCGGTGAACAGCGGTACCGCCTGGGCACACATGGCATCGGCGCGCGCGCAACGCGGGGCGAAAGCGCACCCTGTCGGTAGCCGCGCAACATTGGGCGTCATTCCGGGGATCTGATGCAGCCGCTCGCCACGCCGGTTACGGCTAGGAACGGAGCCGATCAACCCAGCAGTATAGGGATGCCACGGACTGCCGAGAACGTCCGACACCGACCCGGATTCGACGATACGACCCGCATACATTACAGCGATCCTGTCGGCGAGACGCGAGACGACGGCCAAATCATGGGTGATCCAGATCAGCGACGTGTTGTTCTGCGCCACGAGCTCTTGCATCTCGGCGAGGATCTGCGCCTGGATCGTCACGTCGAGCGCGGTGGTTGGCTCATCGGCAATGATGAAGTCCGGCCGGTGCAGCAGCGCGATAGCGATGACGACGCGCTGGCGCATGCCGCCGGAAAACTGATGGGGATAGGCCCGAAGCCGTTCGTCCGGGCTCGGAATCCCGACCATACCCAGCGCATCGCGCGCCCGCGCCCTGGCGTCCGCTCGCGAGACGTTTTCGTGCGCCTGTACCGCCTCTATCATCTGCGTATCGATGCGCAGGACCGGGTTCAGCGTCATCATCGGATCCTGGAAGATCATGGCCATGCGGCGGCCGCGCAGCGCTCGCATCTCCTCGCGGCTGGAGTGGGTGATGTCGCGGCCGTCGAACACTATCTGGCCGCCGACGATCGTCCCTGGCGGATCGACTAAGCCGATGATGGAGAAGCCGGTGACCGATTTTCCGGACCCGCTTTCACCAACGAGACCCAGAACCTCGCCGCGCGCGACACTGAACGAGACGCCGTCAACGGCTTTTGCCGCTCCGAAATGGGTCCGCAGATCGCGGACTTCGAGCACAGCCGCATTCATTCGCGCCCCCGCGGATTGAGCACGTCGCGGAGCCGGTCGCCGACGAGGTTGATCGCAACCACGGTAATCAGCAGCGCAACGCCAGGGTAGAAGCTGATCCAGGTCATGCCGGAGAGCATGTATTGGTAGCCGTTGGCGACCAGCAGGCCAAGGCTGGGCTCGGTGATCGGCACGCCAAGGCCCAGAAAGGACAAGGTCGCCTCCAGGGAAATGGCGCGCGCCACCTGCACCGTCGCGATCACGATCAGCGGCGGCAAGCAGTTCGGCAGCAGATGGACGAACAGAATACGCCATCGCGGAATGGCAAGCGATTCTGCGGCTTCCATGTATTCCTTGCGGCGTTCCGTCAATGCGGTGCCACGCGCTGCACGGGCGTAGGTCGCCCATTCGACGATCACCAGGGCGAGTACGACATTGAGTATGCCCTTCCCGAGAAAGGCAAGGATCATCAACGCGACGAGAATGGACGGGAAGGAGAGTTGCAGGTCGACGATGCGCATGATCGCTGTCTCGGTGCGGCCGCCTATGTAGGCGGCGAGCAGACCGAGCGATGCGCCGAACAGCGCCGCGAAGAGCGCTGAACTGACGCCGACACCAAGGGATATGCGCAAGCCGTAGATGATGCCGGAAAGCATATCGCGGCCTTGGTCATCGGTGCCGAGCCAATAGGTCATGCCGGCCATCGACTGCGAGCCGGGAGGCAGTCGGCTATCCATGATATCCAGTTGATTGAGGTCATATGGATTTTGCGGCGCGATAAACGGTGCGAGCAGCGCCAGCAGAACGATCGCCGCCAGCAACACCAGACCGGCGACGGCCACGGGCGAACGGAAGAACGCCCGCATAAGTATCCGGAACGGGGGCTCCTCACCTCTTTCAGCGTCGGTCGGCAGTTGCGGCGGCAAGGTGTCGACACTCATGTTACGATCCCTCGCCCTGGAGCCGCACCCGAGGGTCGAGTGCGGTGTAAGTGAGGTCGACGACGAGATTGATGATGACGAAGAAGGCGACGATCGCCATCAGGTAGGCAGTGATGATCGGACGATCGAGCACGTTGATGCTGTCGATGATCAGCTTGCCCATGCCTGGCCAACTGAAGACGCTTTCGGTGACGACCGAGAAGGCGACGATCGAACCGAACTCCAGGCCGACGATGGTCACCACCGGGATCATGATGTTCTTTGAGACATGGACGCCGATGACCCGCGTCTCCTTGAGTCCCTTGGCCCGGGCGAATTTGATGTAGTCGAGCGGCAGGACTTCGGCGACACCGGCGCGTGTCAGGCGTAGAATGAGGCAGGCATCGAACAGAGCGAGATTGAACGACGGCAGGATCAGGTGGGCAAGGCCGTCTTTGGTCAGAAATGCCCATTGGACGCCGAACAATTCGGCAGTCTGCCCGCGTCCGCCGCTCGGCAGCCATCCGAGTTGCACGCCGAAAAGCATGATCAGCACCAGACCGACCCAGAACGTCGGCAGCGAGAAACCAAGAATGCTGACAGTCATGATGATGCGACTGACGATGCCATCTGGCCGCAGCCCGGCATAGAGGCCGAGCGGCACGCCGACGACGATAGCAATGAGAATCGCTGAGACGGCCAGTTCGAGCGTTGCCGGCAGGCGCTGGAGGATCACCCCGAGCGCCGGCTCATTGTAAACGTAGCTCTGGCCGAGATCGCCATGCAGCGCCGCCTGAAGGAAGCGGAGATATTGCTGCCAAAGCGGCAAATCGAGTCCAAGTGCCTGGACGACGCGCGCACGCTCGATCTGGTCCGCATCGGGCGAGATCAGAATGTCGACCGGATCGCCAATGACGTTGACCGCGATGAAGACGATGACGGTCATGGCAAACATGACCATTGCGGCCTGAAACAGACGACGCACAATGGCAGCGGTCATGACGTCCTTCCCCAGCCCGCTTGCCCGGAAGTATCGCCGGTCGTGTGCGCAAGACCCGTCACGCCGGCACCGCGATAGCCATGCCGTCGCGTTGCGGATCGGCGCCGCCACGACAAACTCCGTCCTCGATCTGGATTCCGTGAAGAGCGGCAAAAGCGTAGCTCTGCCACGAGCGCTTCACCTCGTAGCCCTTGCCCTCGATTTCGTCGGTGACATAGCGCGGAATGCGGTTGGAGACGTCGATCGTGTTCGACACCGCCACGATCCGCGGGGCGGCCACCGCTTCCGGCATGCTCATGCCGAAATCAATGATGTTCATCAGGCCCTGGGCCATGGATGGCGCGATATAGCTGCCGCCCGGCGCTCCCATCACAATTACCGGCCGGTCATCCTTGAAGACAATGGTGGGTGCCGCTGAGCTGGCTCGCCGTTTGCCAGGGGCCAGCGATCCTGCCCTGCCCGGCCTCGGATCGAAGCGACTCATCGTTCCGTTATACATGAAACCCAAGCCATCGGTGATCGCTCCCGACGGACTGCCCAGCGTGTGGGTCAAGGCGACGGCATTGCCTTCCCGGTCGATCACCGAGATATGCGTCGTCTCGCGCGGCGACCGGTCGTCCACTCGCTGGACTTCGGCCCGAACCCCAGCCTTGATCTCGTCGGCCATTTGACCGCAATACTCCCGGGACAAAAGACGCCCGACCGGCACATCGACATAGGCTGGATCGCCGAGGTGTCGATCTTTGTCGATGGTCATGCGTTTCATCGCCTCTGCCAGTACGATGACATGCTCGGTGCTGCCGTGGCCCAGGGCACCGATGTCAAAATGTTCAAGGGTATGGAGCAGTTGCAGCATGGATATGCCGCTGGCGGGCGGTGGGCTGGTCGCGATATCGTAGCCGCGATACTCCCCCCAGAGTGGCTCGGCGGTAGAGAGCTGATAGTTGGCCAGGTCGTCTTTCTCGATCAGGCCTCCATTCGCGGCCATGTCGGCCGCGATTTCGTCGGCGATCTCGCCCTTGTAGAAGATATCAGGGCCAGCTGCAGCGATGCGCTCCAACGTATGCGCGAGGTCGGCGTTGACGACTATGTCGCCCGGCAGCTTCACCGTGCCGTCGGCGCGGAAATAGATGGCGCGTCCGGTCTTGCTGAAACCGAGCTTGTCGAGGGTCCGCACTTCACCGGTATCGACTCCGTCCTGCGCCCAATACCAATGGACATGCGGACGTACCATGAAACCTCGCCTCGCCTGCCCGGCCGCGGGTGCGATGACGTCGGCCCAATCGAAGGTGCCGTATCTCGCCAGCGCCTCCGCGTAACCCTTGACGCTGCCGGGGGTGCAGACGGCGAGATAGCCGACCTCGCTGATGCCGCCTTCCAGCAGAAAAGCGAAACCGTCGCGCGATTGGCCGACCAGCAGTTCGCTCCACATATCCGGGGAGGCCTTGAGCGGCGCCCTTGCATAGAACTCAAGCACCTCGTGCACGCCGCGCCGTGGCATATAGACCTGCATAGAGCCAAAGCCCCCAAGGCCGGACATTTGTGGATCCACGACGCCCTGCAAGAAAGCGCAGGCAATCGCCGCATCGACGGCGTTGCCGCCGCGCTTGAGCACGAGGGCGCCTGCCTCCACCGCTTCGGGCTGTGGCGCAACGATCATTGCATTCATCACGACGCGTTCCGTCGTTGCTTGAGTTCTTCTGCGAGGAAATCCTGGACGGGATCAAGAACCTCCAATCGGTCGTGGGAGACCCCCGGCAGCAAATCGAAGCGGACGCGCACGCCCACTTGCTCGAACGATTGACACAATGCCCTGAGGCGTTCCGGCCTCGTGCGGCCGGCATCGTTGGCTCCGGGCAGCCAGTGGGTCCCGCCTTCACGATGCGTGATTTCCCAAGTCTCCAGATCAGCGTCGCCGACAATCATCTGGACAGGCACCTTGGCCAGTACCGCGGCGTTGAAGGTGATACCGAACTTCTCTGGAAGATCGCGAATGCCTACCCACCAGTCCCGGGTCGGGTCGAGCAGGGTCACCGAGCCGGGCGCGCCGATCGAAGCCGCCCACAGCCGATCCGGATGCAGAATGGCGAAACGATGCGTGAAATGCCCGCCGCCGGAAAAGCCGAACATGGCGAAATGGCTCCAGTCCTGACGGTATTTGGCACTGACTTCCTCGACGATGGCGAGCAACGCTTGATCGTAACGGATGTCGCCTTCCAGCATGTATTTGTAACCGCTGCGGGCACCATCGCCCAGAACGCCCATTGGAAACACCGGGCACAAAATGGCGCAGTCATTCCAGCGCCCGAACTCGGCGAAACCGTCTCGGAAGTCCAGGAAGGAGGTTCGGCCAGTGCCGTGCATGGCAACCAGCAGATCGACCTTGGCGCCGTCTCCGACCGAGCGCGGTACATAGAGGCAATAGTGAAAGCGCGGATCTGATTTGGAAGCAAAGATTGCGGTCGCGCCAAGATCATAGATAGCGCGACCGGGATCCGCAACGAACCCAATGGTAGTGCTCGTCAAGTCGACAACTCCTCAGGCAGTCTTGGCGTTCATGGCCAGCGTGTACTGATCGGCCCGCGTCATGAACTGAATATCCTTGCGGGCAGCCACCACGAGAACCTCGTGGTGCATCGGGATCAGGGCGACATCGTTGAAGACAATGTCGCTGATTTCCGACAGCATCTTTTCGCGCTTGGCATCATCGAGCGTCCGCTTGGCCACGGCGAGCTTGGCATCGACGTCGGGATTGGAGTAGCGGCCCGAATTGGCGATGCCCAGACCAGCGTCGGAATTCTGCGTCGCGATCAGCGCCGTCAGCGGGTTCGAAGTCTCGCCTGTGTTTACGCCCCAAGAATCCAGATTGAAGCTGAACGTATGCGCATCCGCTTTGTCGGCATAAACCGACCAGGGCATGACGTCGACGCTGACCTTCAAGCCGATGCGGGTGAGCATCTGGGCCACCACCTGCACGATCTTGGAGTCGTTGACGATGCGGTCGTTGGGTCCGTGGATCGTCAAGCCGAATCCATCTGGATAACCGGCCTCGGCGAGCAACGCCTTGGCATTCTGGGCATCGAACGGAATGGGCTTGATAGCAGCTGAAGTGCCCGGCGCGCCGACCGGCAGGAATTGCGAGGCAACGACAGCATTGCCCTGCATCAGGCGTTCAACGATGGCTTTACGATCGATGGCCATGGACAGCGCGCGTCGCACGCGCAGATCCTTCAGCGGGTTGCGGTCGAGTGGCTTGCCGTCCTTGTCGGTGATGAAGGGCGACACGTCCCTGAACGTGTCCAACGAGAAGAAGACGACCCGGCTCGAGACACCACGGACGACATGAAACCGCTCGTCCTTTTCGACGCGCGCAATGCCTTCATAGGGCACCTGCTCAACAAGATCGAGGTCGCCGGCAAGCAGGTTCGCAAGCCGCGCGCCGGCATCGGTGACGATGCGAAGCTCGACCTCTGGCAGAGCAGGCTTCGCGCCCCAGTAGTTAGGATTGGCGGAGAGTGCGACACGGTTACCGGGAACATATTCCTTCAGCACATAGGGACCCGTGCCGATCGAGGCGGTGCCGTTGTTGAACTGGTCGCTTGTCGCATCCTTGAACTTAGCGCGGATGATGCGAATGCGGCTGAGCGAATTGGACAGCAGGGGCTCCGGCTGCTTCGTCTCGATGACAAGCTTGCCGGCTTGAGGTGAGGTGATTGACTTGATATTGCGCGTATAGGTCCGGAAGGAGGCCGTGCTTTCGATCGTGTTGGCTCGGTCAAAGGAGACAGTGATGTCGTCCACCGTCAGCGGTTCGCCGTCGCTGAAGCGCACGTCAGGCCGGAGTTCGAATTCCCAATGGGTGTCGTCGATCACCCGCCAGGCCGTCGCAAGCCCCGGTCTGGAGACTGATTTTTCGTCGTTTGTGACGAGCGTATCGTAAATATGTGTGGCAAGCGCATTGTTCGGAGCATTGCTCTTCAGATGCGGATCCAAGGTCGTCGGCGGAGCGGCCATGCCGATCCGCAACTGGCCTCTTGCAGCCGCCTGGGCAAGCCCTCTCCAACTGGTGCTTTGCAAAATAGCGGCACTGCCGAGCGCCCATCGCATCAGCGCACGCCGTGAAATTGTCCGGCTGATCATTCTCGTTTTTCTCCGTGTCCACTCTGGATAGTTCAGTCCGGAGGAGTTCTTTTTGCCGCCGCTTGCCATCGTCGTGCCCTCTTAAATTGGACCCGTTAACGGTGCCGGCCTCCTTCCATTGACCAGGCAGTTGAAAAACAAGGCCCTGCTCTTGTCAATACAGATAAACCGCTGTTTCACTAGACGAAACAAAATCGATAGCTTATATGGGTATGTGACGTTTTTGGGGGTTGATCGAAGACATGACCGTTCAAGTAGAGACCCGATACACGGTGGATTCCGTCGATCGCGCCATCAGCCTGTTACAGACCGTCGCGGGCGAGGCAGACCTTGGTGTTTCCGAAATCGCGCGGCGTTCTGGCGACAGCAAGGCGCGTGCGTTCCGGCTTTTGCAGACATTGGTGCGGCGCGGCTTGCTGGCGCGCTCGACAGACGGAAAGGGTTATCGCCTCGGCCTCGCCGCACTGATGCTAGGGCATGCCGCCAGCGAACAGATGGACCTGATCCGCATCGCAACACCTGTGCTGGAAGAACTCGGCCGCGAGATCGGCGAGACCACGCAACTGCGAATCCGCGATGACCATGAAAGCCTCTGCGTCGCCAAATGGGAACCGAAGCGGGATCTTCGGGTTAACGCGATTGTAGGCCGGCGGCGTCCACTGCATGCAGGTTCGAGCAAGGCATTCTTGGCCCATATTGAAGATGACGAGCGCGAAGCCATTCTTGCCAGCCCCCTGAAGCGCTTCACCAAGAAAACCGTGACCGATCCCCAGCTTCTGCGGACCGGGCTTGAGCAGATTCGGAAGTCAAAATTTTTTGTCAGTCACGGCGAGATCAATGACGATCTGATTTCGATCACCGCGCCTGTGTTCGCTTCCCCTGGCAAGATAGTCGCAGCACTGAACATCGCTGCCCCGGAAAACCGCGTACCAGAAGAACGCATATGCGAACTCGGTGAAATGGTGGCCAAAGCCGCCCAGCGAATTTCTGCCGCTCTCGGTTTCCGCTCACCGGTTATGAAATGATGCAGCGAGCGCCCTCGGCAAAGGCCCGGTTGGGATCGAGAATCTCCTGGCTATGGCGCTCGCCTACTCGCAGGCGGAGGCGGCCCATCCAGGAGGAGGACTAGTTTTTAATGCAAGCTGAGTCTCTTCAAAAAGGGGTCTATGAACCTGTGTGGACCTAAAGGTACGCGGCTAGTTGGGGCCGCCAGCAGACGGGTCAGCTTCTAGGATGAAGTCATCAGCAAGCGGACGTTCCGCTGGCGACCCTCGTTGCGGACCCAAGCAGCACAAACTATTGGCGGAGCTCAAAACTCGCAGTCTTGCATCGGTTGCTCGCCAGCAGTGCCGATCAGATGTCTTTATCGAGCGCAAAACGCTCGCAACGCTCGCCGTCGGACTCATTGATGAAGCTCTCGATATGTTTGAAACCGAGCTTCGCAATATCCGCAGCGAGGGGAAATTGCGCGCCGCCGCCTTGGCCGTCACCTGTTCAACCGCCAGAGTCAAAGGCGTGGCGCAGGACTTCTATCTTCACTCTTCGTGCGCCATCTGTCACCGTCGCAATCCAACGTGGTAGCGCGGCCTAGCGCGTCCGTCTCTGTGGCAGATGAGGGTAGTTCCATGAACTATAACGATATCGACCTCAATCTATTGCGAGTCTTTAACGTGATGATGCGTGAAAGGAGCGTGACGCGCGCGGCTATCGAATTAGGCAGAACACAATCAGCTGTAAGCCACTCCCTATCGAAGCTTCGGTATCTATTGCAGGACGAATTGTTCACCAGAGATGGGGGCGAGATGCGGCCAACTCCTCGGGCAGTTGAGCTGTTGTCAGATATTTCTGCCGCGCTTGCAACGATCCGCGCATCGATCGATCGGCATCAGTTATTCAATCCAGCAACGACCCGACGTAATTTTCGCGTTGGACTTACAGATTATCATGCCATGGTTTTCATCCCAGGCCTCATTCGAGAATTTTCTAGGCAAGCTCCTGGCGCGACGCTGAACGTCATTCCCGCAAACGGACCTGAAATCGGTTCATCGGTCTATTTGAGACAAGTCGACTGTGCGCTGACGGGAGCAGCGATACGCGACGACCCAGGTCTCTTGAAGGTGGAGCTTGGCCAGGACCGACTGTTTTGCGCGGTGTGGAGTGGAAGCAAGATTGCCAGAAACGCAATGACATTAGAAACGTATTTGGCCAGTTCTCACCTCCAGATTTCCGCAGATGGCCTGGCAGAAGGCCTCGCGGATGCCGCCCTCAAACAGATGGGTCTTCGTCGCAAAGTCGTTGCGACCATCTCGAACTATCTGGTGCTGCCCTGGGCGCTTCGCGGCACTGAACTGATTACCCATTGCGGTGATGCCATCCTGCAAATGCTGGACGAGAGGAGTGAGGTGACGTTGGTCCCGCCACCCCTTCCCATATCGAATGTGAATGCCTGGCTTATTGTTCACCGCCAGATGGCGAATGACCCGGGGACCAAGTGGCTCCGGGAAATCATCGTGGGCATCGACAACGAGTCGCGGACCAAGAGACACCAAGGGTCGACCGTCGGAGCACCGGGGTCGGCCGCAAAATAGGTCGCGCGCGCTGTCGTCTGTTTTACGACTCAAGCGCCTTTTCACCTGCGAGGAGTGCTTCGCAATTATGCGCGACGCTCATTTTCATCATGAGAACAATCGATTTGACGAATACTTAGCCTGGAGAGCACATTCCTTTCAAACAAAAACAGGGGAATTCCGAAATGAGATCAACGTTCAAGGGCCTTCTTGGCCTCGCTATCGCGTGCACCGCCTCCTCGGCGTGGTCCGCAACCCTCGACAATGTCAAGAAAAAAGGCGTGCTGACATGTGGCACGAATTCGGCCACCGCCGGCTTCAGTCTTCCCGACAATGAAGGCAAATGGACCGGATTTGTGGTCGACTATTGTCGCGCCGTGGCCGCTGCCGTGCTTGGGGATGCGCAAAAGGCCAAGTTCATCCCATTGACGCCAAAGGATCGCTTCACCGCCTTGCAGTCGGGAGAGATCGACATTCTCGCGCATAACGCAACTTGGACATCGTCCCGCGATACGTCGCTAGGCATACTGTTTGCCGGCACGTATTTCTATGATGGCCAGGGATTCATGGTGCGCAAGGCGGACAACATCACGTCAGCCAAGGGGCTCGAGGGCGCATCGATTTGCGTCACCCAGGGCACCACGACCGAGTTGAACCTTGCCGACTATTTTCGCTCGCAGTCGATCAAGTACACCACGGTTGGCTTCGCCGACGAGGAAGCTGTCGTGAAGGCTTACGAGGAGGGGCGTTGCGACGTCCTGTCGGCGGACACCTCTACCTTGAACGCATCGCGGCTTCGCATGCCCAAGCCGGACGACAGCATCGTTCTTCCCGAACTGATCTCCAAGGAGCCGCTTGGCCCGGCAGTGCGGCAGGGTGACGACCAGTGGTTCAATGTGGCGAAGTGGACGCTTTACGTCATGGTGGCCTCCGAAGAATACGGGGTCACCTCCAAAAACGTTGATGCGATGAAGTCGTCGGACAATCCCAGCATCCGCCGTCTGCTTGGACTGGAAGGCAGCATCGGCAAGGACATCGGGCTCGGCGACGACTGGCCGGTCGAGGTGATCAAACAGGTCGGTAACTACGGCGAAGTGTTTGATCGGAATGTCGGCAAGGACTCCCCGCTGAAAATGGAGCGTGGCATGAACGCGCTCTGGAACAAAGGCGGCGTTCAGTACGCTCCGCCGATCCGCTAGGCAAAGCATGGTTGCAAGGTGCTGGCGCATTGCCACCAGCGCCTTGCACGGATCTCGATAGGAACAGGCCATGTCCGATTTGTCGCTTCCCGCGCCACCGCGCAGGAGCCTTTCGCTGCACGACACGAGAGTGCGCGGCGTCTTCTACCAGCTCTTGCTTGCTGGCTGCCTGCTGGCCGTGGCCCTGGGCATCGGCATGCAGACCGCATCGAATATGCGGGTTCGGGGGATTCCGCTCTCATTCGATTTTTGGAATGAGTCTGCTGGCTTCGACATCAATCAAACCCTGATACCGTACGATGCACTTTCCACTTACGGTCAGGCCTTCTGGGTGGGAGTGGTCAACACCCTCTACGTCAGCGTCCTCGCAATCTTGTTGGCGACCTTGCTTGGCTTCGTCATTGGCGTTGCTCGCCTGTCCCCGAACTGGATCG
Source organism: Mesorhizobium sp. M1217 (assembly GCF_040318275.1). NCBI lineage: Bacteria > Pseudomonadati > Pseudomonadota > Alphaproteobacteria > Hyphomicrobiales > Phyllobacteriaceae > Mesorhizobium > Mesorhizobium sp. M1217. The sequence goes on from NZ_JAMYMA010000015.1 coordinate 15,980, forward strand.
TTTCGAGGGTGGCGACCGCCTATGTCGAGCTTGTGCGCAACGTCCCGTTGTTGCTGCAGCTGCTGTTCTGGTACAACGCTGTCCTCAAGCCGTTGCCCTCCCCGAAGGCGTCCATCGCCATTCCCGGCGGCATCTACCTCAACAATCGCGGCCTCATCATTCCGGAGATTCATTTGCATCCGGGAGCGGGGCTGGTGGGCCTGGCATTCGTGGCGGCCATTTCCTGCTGCGTTGCATTTTGGTTTCGCGCCAGGAGCGTCCAGAGACGGACGGGCAAGCAGCTGCCGGTGCTTTTGGTCAGTCTGGCGACCTTGATAGGATTTCCGCTGGTCGTGTTCTTGGCGGCTGGCGAGCCGGTCTCGTTCGTCGCGCCGCAGCTACGGGGTTTCAATTTTCAAGGCGGGCATCAGCTCTATCCGGAGTTTGCCGCTCTCCTGATCGGTCTGTCGGTCTACACCGGTTCGTACATCGCCGAGATCGTCCGAGGTGGAATCCAGGCAGTGCCAAAGGGGCAGACCGAGGCTGCGTATGCGCTGGGGCTGGCGCCGCGCAAGACGCTTCGTCTGGTCGTCGTTCCCCAGGCGCTGCGCATCATCATACCGCCTTTGACAAGCCAGTATCTCAATCTCATCAAGAACTCGTCGCTTGCAGTGTTCATCGGCTATCCCGACCTTGTTCAGATCTTTGCCGGGACGGTACTCAACCAGACCGGAGCCGCCGTCCAGGTCATGGCGATTACCCTGTCGGTCTATCTCGTTATCTCCCTTGCCACGTCATTGGCCATGAACGCGTGTAACCGACATTTTGCGATCGTTGAGAGGTGACGCATGAGCGATCAGTCCATGCATTCGCCAGTTGTCAGCAGCGCGCTGATACCAGCGATGGCGCCTCCCGCGGACGTTCGGCCGGGTCCAGTGACCTGGATGAAAAAGAATCTGTTTTCGACGCCGTGCTCAGGCGCGCTGACAATATGCTTTGTCCTCGTCGCCGCGTGGCTGCTGCATCACTTTCTGAGCTTTGCGATCTTCGACGCGGTCTGGAGCGGCGGCCACGAAGCTTGCCGTGCGAACAGCCAAGGAGCTTGCTGGCCTTTCATTACCGAGAAGTTTGACTACCTGCGATACGGCGCGTACCCGGCTTCCGAGCGGTGGCGCGTGGACCTTGCACAGGCGATCGGCGCCATTCTCATCGTTGGCCTCCTGTGGACGAAGGCTCCGCGGCGCAAAGTGGCGGCGTTGCTGTTCTTCCTCGTCTACCCTGTTGCCGCGTTCGTTCTCGTGCGCGGCGCTGCCTTGGTTCATTTGCCTGTCATCGATACGACGCTCTGGGGCGGTCTCTTGATCACGCTGCTGATGTCGATCGTGGGCATCGTCTTCTCGCTTCCGATCGGGGTTATCCTGGCGCTTGGACGCAGGTCGGAACTCCCTTTCGTCAAGACGGTTTGCGTCACATTCATCGAAGTCGTCCGCGGCGTGCCGTTCATCACGGTGTTGTTCATGGCGAACTTCATGATGCCGCTCTTCGTCCCGGATTATCTGACGCCTGATCGTCTGCTGCGCCCGCTCATCGCGATAGCGTTGTTCTCCTCCGCCTATATGGCTGAGGTTGTGAGAGCCGGCCTTCAGGCGATCCCGAAGGGCCAATACGAAGCGGCCAAGGCGCTCGGGATCAGCTACTTCGACATGATGCGCCTGATCGTCCTCCCTCAGGCGTTGGCGATCGTCATACCGAGCATCGTCTCGACCTTCATCGGTCTGTTCAAAGACACGACTTTGGTCGCCATCGTCGGCATCGCGGATTTCCTGAAGGCCGTCGAAACGGCGCGCGTCGATCCGAACTGGGCAGGCCCGACGATCTCATCAACCGGCTACCTCTTTGCGGGACTGGTCTACTGGGGCTTTTGCTTCGGCATGTCCCGTTACTCGCAATCGATGGAGCGCCAATTGGCGCGTGGCCACAAATCCTAGGACGCGATGATGATGCCACAAGCAATGCACGCGGCAACGAAGGCAACGCCCCACGACAAGGCGATCGCTATCGAGCTGCATGACGTCAACAAATGGTTCGGTTCATACCATGCGCTCAAGAACATCAACCTCTCGGTGACACAGGGGCAGCGCATTGTGATCTGCGGCCCCTCGGGGTCGGGCAAGTCGACGATGATCCGTTGCATCAACCATCTTGAGGAGCATCAGTCGGGCGAGGTCATCGTCAACGGCAAGGCGCTAACCGAGGATCTGGGCAAGATCGACGAAGTCCGCAGCAATGTCGGGATGGTTTTTCAACACTTCAATCTGTTTCCCCACCTTACTGTGCTTGAGAATTGCGCGCTGGCGCCGGTGTGGGTGAGGAAGATGCCGCAGACGGCGGCTGAGGAAATGGCGCGTCACTATCTGGAGCGCGTCAGAATTGCGGAGAAGGCGGACAGCTACCCCGGGCAGTTGTCGGGTGGCCAGCAGCAACGCGCTGCAATTGCCCGGGCCCTCTGCATGAACCCCAAGATCATGCTTTTCGACGAGCCGACCTCTGCCCTCGATCCGGAGATGGTCAAGGAGGTTCTCGATACGATGGTGTCGCTCGCCGGCGAAGGCATGACGATGCTGTGCGTGACGCATGAGATGGGCTTCGCGCGCGAGGTGGCCGACCGCGTGGTGTTCATGGACCGCGGGGAGATCGTCGAGACGAACACGCCCCATCAGTTCTTCACCAACTCCCGATCGGAGAGGGCGCGGCAGTTTCTGGCTCAAATCCTCAAATAGAGACGTCCGCAGCGGCAAAGCGGCCGCAACCGTGGCAACAGATTCCTGGTGATAAGCAAATGGCTTGTGCAGACACGCCCGCATCGGCGCTCGGGCAAAGAAATATTGCGGAAGTCGATTTCGACCAGATCCACGACCGCCAGCAATTCGGGTCCGTCAAATGGGCCAACCAATGGGATGAGTTCTCGCCACGGGTCGAGGGAGAAGACCTGCTCTCCCTATGGACGGCGGATATGGATTTCCGTGCCCCGGAAACGGTCATCGCGCGGCTGCGCGAAGCCGCGGACCACGGCATTTATGGCTACACACGCCGCGATCCGCGCCACTATGAGATCGTGCAATCGTGGTTCGCGCACCGGCACAACTGGTCGCCGAAACTGGAGACCTTGCTTCCCGCGCCGGCGATCATGCCGTCGGTGGCTGCGATACTGCGAACCTTCACCAAGCCCGGTGACGGCGTCATCGTGCAGTCGCCCGTGTACTCGCCCTATTTCGAAGTGGTTCAGGGAAACGGGCGGGTTCTGCTTACGAACCGGCTGAGGCTGCAGAACAACAGATATGAGCTCGATCTGGAGGATTTCGAGAAACTGGCGGGCGGCGCCAAGGTGTTCCTGCTCTGCAATCCTCACAACCCTGCCGGAATGGCCTGGACACGCGAAGAATTGGCGGCGCTGAACGACATTTGTGAGCGCCATGGGATCTTGGTCATATCCGACGACATTCACTGCGACATCAGGCTGTCGGATCGTTCCCACATCGTCTTCTCCTCCATCTCGGACGATGCCGCGGACAAGTCGTTCATCTGCACCGCCCCGACGAAGACTTTCAACCTCGCCGGGGTTCCTTCGGCAACCATTTCGGTCGCCAACAGAAAGCGCCGCGAGACGCTTCTCGCCGCAATGCAGGCGTCATTCATGGTGAACGCGAATTTTTTCGGCCGACTAGCATTGGAGGTTGCCTACAGCGCCGGCTCGCCATGGCTCGACCAACTCACAGGCTACGTCGCCAGCAACATTGATCTGGTTTGCGAATTCGCCGGCGAATACCTTCCAGGCATTACGCCCATGCGGCCCGACGCATCGTTTCTGGTGTGGTTGGATGCGCGCGCGCTCGATCGCAGAGTGGGTGGAATTCAGAAGTTCTTCGTCGATCGGGCGGGTGTCAATCTGTACGACGGGCGCGTGTATGGGCCTGGCGGCGAAGGCTTTATTCGTCTGAATGTCGGCTGCCCGCGTCATCTGTTGCGCCGAGGGCTGGAGCGCATGTCCAGCGCGCTGGCATCCATGTGATCGACCGGAACCAGGCCAGGATACGCCGAATGCGAATTGCCGTCATCAATCCCAACACGACCACCTCAATGACCAGAGGGATCGTTGCCGCGGCTATGGCGGCGGCAGGCCCCGGGGACCGAAATCGTCGGCATGCAGCCAACTGTGGGACCTGAAGCAATCGAAGGGCCATTTGACGGCGCACTCTGCTTGCCGGGCCTGCTCAAGCAGGTTGTCGCGGCGGAAGCGCAGCATGTCGACGCGCATATCATAGCTTGCTTCGACGACACGGGTCTCGACACGGCGAGGGCGATCGCCACCAAGCCGGTTATTGGCATCGGTGAGGCCTCGTTCCATGCCGTCAGCCTTGTCGCCCACAGCTTCTGTGTCGTGACCACTTTGTCACGCTCTATGCCGCTCATTGAAGACAACATTCGGCGCTACGGCTTCTCCCATCGCTGCCGCCGGGTGTTTGCTTCCGACATTCCGGTCCTTGAGCTGGAGAGGCCTGAGAGTGGTGCGTCCGAACGGATCTCGGAGTTCATACGCGAAGGCATCAGGCTGGGGGCGGAGGGGATTGCGCTGGGTTGCGCCGGTATGGCCGAGTTCGCATCCGCTCTCCAGCGCAAGCACGATATTCCCGCGGTGGACGGAGTCGGCGGCGCGGTCGGTCTTGCGGAGACCCTGATACGTTGCGGCCTCGAGCCCTCCAAACGTGGTGTATGGGCCATGCCGGCGCGCGCGAAGGGGCTGGACAGGTTTGAATGATACAGAGCGGCCCCTCGCAAGGAGGGCGTCCAACCGCAGTCAATCGAGTGCGTCCAGCTGTGGTCAGTCGTTTAGCATATCCACGCCGAAGCGCTCCCCCCTTCCTTTCTGCTGCCGAACGGACGCGTACGCCGAGGTGTCGCCGCCCAAAACATCATTCTCCTTAGCGAGAATTTAGGGGCCGATTGCAGGTCGAGCAAGAAAGCTCCGTGGTGCGGTGAGTGGGTCGCTCAGGCGACGTCAGCTTTTGAAAGTTGGCCAACGCAACTTGGACGACCGAAAGGGGGGCCGCTCGCGCTCATCATCGAAGGCCGTGGGCATACCGCTTCGCGAGCCTGAGGGTCCGCTTTCGTGGCCAGACGGCAGAGCGCCTAAACTTCAAATCGCACGGCCCAGAGCAGATGAAACTACAGCCGCATGTGTTGCCGGCAGTTCGAACAGCATGGGCAGGTGGCGACACTCGGCTTCGTCCACGATCAGCGCCTCAATAGTCGCGATGGAAAGATGGCTTCTGAGGCGCAGCCGGACAACCGCGGCGAGCTTGTGAACGGGCACCGGTACCGCCCCGGCGTGATGGTCTAGAAGATTGTTGATCTCGGCAACTACTTTTGGATCGAGGGCGTGGGGCAATGGCAGCATGAGAGCGCTTCCTTTCGGAAGTAACTCTAAGCCGATCGGGGGGATGAGTCTTGGCGCGTACGTTTTTAACCAAATGTCGCGGACATCATTGGACGTCAGGTCACGCTCGTTAGCGTTGCGCCCATTAGAGCGGCCACGGCCCGCTGCACAGCCAATCGCAACGCAAGCGTGAACCATTCTCGCGTGTAGGGATGCCGCGCTATTTCTTCGACTTCACCGACACTGGCAAAGTCTTCCTTGACGTTGAGGGTACCGATCTCCCCGACCTCGAAGCTGCAAAACAAGAGGTGTTAAAGCCTTGGTCGAGATTACCAAGGATAAGCTGCCGGATGGCACTTATAGAGAATTTGTGATGACCGTTCGCGACGAGTCCAACGAGACGTACTTAGAGGCTATGATCGAGTTTAAGATGCGGACGCACTAGGTCTGCAAAGATGGTTTCCGATTGGGATCACTTAATAGACAGCTCTCGCTTACAATTAGAGAGTTCTCGGTTGAATGAGCGTCGCGCGCGCGCAGACATCGATGCCTTCGGCTCTCCCTTGACGCAACCCGCCGCGTAATTGCATCCCGTAAGCTGCTGGACCGGATGGCGAACCGGGCCGATGAACACGAGTGGAGGGTTCCTACTCTGGTGAGAGATACATCTTGGCTTCCTTAGCGGCAGCCTCAAAGGCCTTTCGTACCACCTGAGGATCAATCGGATCGCCCTCCAGATCTGACAGGCAGAGGGTCACCGCCTTGTGCCAGCGAGGTCCTCTCCGGGTCCACCTCTTAAGTTGCTCAAGGGCTGTCCTCGCATTGTTGCAGCCATGCCTGTCGCCGGTTTCAGTCTTCACGAACACCGGAGGGACGAACCAATGGGCGATCTTACGGCTGACATTGGGGGCATTGCCGCCGCTATCTAACAACCGCGACGGGGATGAAGAAGGGCAAGCAGTGTGGTGGAATGGGTCGGGCCTTTGTACACTTGCTATGCGTCTAAATGTGCATATATTGTGCATATGAGAGGTCGGAGATTTGTCATGGCCCACGCACAGCTCGCACATTCCACGGTGATTTCAGGCTTTGTCGATAGCCTGCAGGAGCCGCGCACGCCTTATATCTCGCCGAAGCGCCTGTCGCAGGCGCTTGGCGTGAAGGTGGCCAACTTGGCCCAGTTGATCGGTGTCCACCGCAACACGCTCCGCAACCCGTCATCGGAGCGCCTGCAGGGCCGGATGCGCGAGATGGTGAAGGTGATCTCGGCGGCGACGGAACTCACCGGCGATGTCAACAAGGCGATCTTTTGGTACCGCAATGAACCGATCGCCGACTATGGCCATCGTACCGCAGCCGAGCTCGTCGCCGACGGCCAGGTCGAGGCGGTTCTGGCCTTTATCCGGGATCTCGAGAATGGGGCGCGCGGGTGAGGATCACCCGCATCGGTCCAGACGAAATCTTCCATCGCTATCTGACTCCCAAATGGGCTTTCCTGCCCATCAGCGGTGCAGGCGCGGCGATGGACGGCGGTCGTTTCAACCGGCCGGGCATCGAAGCACTTTATCTGTCGCGTGCGACCCAGACGGCGCTTGATGAATACAAGCAGGGTGCCAGCATCACCCCGCCCGCCACCCTTGCCGCTTACAAGATCACGCTCGCCGAGGTAGCCGACCTGTCGCAGGGGTTCGACCCGGACATCTGGGATGGCGCGTGGAAGGAGTGGGATTGTGTCTGGCGCCAGGTCGCTCGCATATACAAGAAGATCCCGCCGTCGTGGAAGCTAGCGGATCTGGTCATCACCGCCGGACTTCGGGGCATCCTGTTTCCGTCGCTGCGTCACGCCGGCGGCACCAATCTGGTGATCTTTCCGGCCAATCTTGTCGACGGCGACCATGTCGCGGTTCACGATCCCGATCAACGGTTGCCGCACGACCAGTCGTCCTGGTCCTGAGTTAGACTGTCTCTGGGATCGCAACGCGACGACGCCCCCAGTCATGGCGCTTGGTCCCCAACGACATCGTCCTCGCCGTCGCACTCCCCGCTCGCCAGCCCGGCTGGAATATCGCCGGCCAGCAGCTTCTCCTTCGACAGCAGCCCTGCGTCCTCGAGCGCCTCGAAATCGGGTAGCTGGCGCAGCGTGTCGAGCCCGAACTGCGACAGAAAAGTTTTCGTCGTCACATAAGTATAGGGCGCGCCAGGTTGCGGCGAGCGCGGACCCGAAGCGATAAGATCCTGCGCGCGAAGCATGCCGATCAGGTCACGCGACACCTCCTTGCCGAAAAAGCTGGAGAGCTCGCCACGGGTGATCGGCTGGAAGTAGGCAATGCACATCAAGACAAGCGCCTCCGCCTGCGGCAATTCTTTTGCCCGCTCGCCCGCTGCCGTGCCGAAGGCTGCGTGAATGGCATCGCCAAAAACCTTTCTGGTCCGGTGCTGCCAGCCGCCGGCGACCGAGACCAGCTCATAGGGGCGGCCGGCGAGCTCGGCGCGGATGTCGTCGATGATCAGCTCAAGATTGCAGTTCTTGCCGACGACCCGCGCCAGCACCTCGCGTGGCACTGGTTCGCTGGCCGCAAAGACAACCGCTTCGACGCGGCCCATCCACTCGCGCCAGCGCAGTTCCGGCGGCAGATGTTCGAGCTCCGTGTCGAGCAAGGCCGACTGTTGGTTCGGCTTGCGGCGGGTGGACGCTTCGCTCATCCCTACAGCCCAAACAGACGAAAGGTGGTGCGGCCGGAAAGCTCGCGCACGGCATCGAGTTGTTGCAGCCGGTCGAACAGGCGCCGCGCCGCAAACCGCGACAGGCTTTTGGTCGTCAGCGATCCGGAGAGGGCGTCGTCGTCGAGCAGTCTTTGGATCACATCGCCCGCCCCCTTTGCCCTGAGCTTCGGTGCGACGGCGATGAGCCGCTCCGCGCGCCGCGACAGCTCGGCGGCCAACCGGCAGGCGTCCGCCGCGGCTTGCGCCAGCGCCAGGCACACTGCCCGCTCAAACCCTTTTTTGCCTGGCCGGATCCGCTTGCCGCCGCCAGACTTGGACCGAAACGCCGGGCCAAAAGCGTGTGCCATCAGCAGCGGCAGCGGGCGCGGCCAGCGCAGGTTTTGCGCCAGCACCAGGTCGGCGAGCCACCAGGCAAAAAGCTCGGAGTCGGACTGCATGGCGACGACGTGGGCGGCGATTGCCGCCGCGGCGAACGGCGCCGGCCGCCCCGAGCGCGCCAGGTCGTCGATGTGTTCACAAACCGTGGTCAGCGCCTCAACGTCCCAATGGAGACCCATCTGGTCGACGATCTTTTCGAGCTGATCGGCGCTGGCAGCGGGCGGCTGCCCGGCCAACTGCCGCCAGGCGCCAAAGGTGGCGCCGGCGGGGCCCGGATCGGCTCCGGCCTCGCGCAGATGCCATGCGTCGCGCAAGGCGGCCTCGTCCTCCGAGCGCCCGGCCAGCCGCATGCTGGCGGCAGCGCATTTCAGCGCCAGCCGCTGGCGCCAGGCGCCGGCCCAGCCGGCTTGCGTGCGCGCGAGCGTCTCGAGCGCGCTCAAGGCGGCGCCGGCACAGAAGGCGGCGCCGGCGTCGGTGACGACAGCGCCGTTGGCCAGCGCCCAGGCCGGGACGACCGGCTCGAGAACGGGAATGGCGGCGGCGGGGTCGAGGCGAATCATGATTGTGGAGGGTAAAGCAGCCGTGCGCTTTTTGCGACAAACTTTGCACCAAAACGCACAGGCTGTCGTGCGCACATAACGAACGATAATATTGCATTATCATTCGTTGTTTACGAGGGCTGGGGGACCATGGTAGAAGACGCCTGAAAGGTAGACTTTTGGAGTCTTTCGTGTCCCTGAACATCAAAAATCCAGCCACCGTTGCTCTCGCCGATGAACTCGCACGCCGCCAGGGTATCAGTAAGACAGCAGCCATTCATCAGGCCCTGAGCGAGCGCTTGCATCGCTTGGGCTTTGGAGAGACCGCTCAGGAGCGTCTGCTGGCAGAATTGCGCGCCATCCGAGAAAGAGTGGCACGATTGCCTGAACTGGATAGTCGCAGCGACGAGGAGATCATCGGGTATGACGAGCATGGAATCCCTAACTGATGGTGATCGATACCTCAGCCGTTGTAGCGATCCTTCGGAGCGAGCCTGAGGCAGCACGGCTGGAACGAGCGCTGGTCTCCGACCCAATCCGTCTGGTCCCGGCAACCTGCGTGCTCGAGGCACGCATGGTGCTGGTCAGCAGGCGCGGCGAACACGTGTTGGCCGAGATCGATCTTTGGCTGCGCAAAATTGAGGCCGACATCATTCCTGTCGACTCCGAATTGGTTGATCTTGCGACCCAGGGTTGGCTGACCTACGGCAAGGGCCACCACCCGGCGGCGCTGAATTTTGCCGATTGCCTCTCCTATGCTTTGGCAAAGCGTGCAGACGAACCGCTGCTTTTCATCGGCAACGACTTCTCTCAAACGGATATCGAAGCGGCATGAGCATGACTGACGACGCTCCAAGATCATCGGCTGCTTCCGGCGATGACGACATGCCCGACATCATCGACGTCGTCATGGAGATGGACGATGCCGACCACGGCTCGCCCCCTCCCCTTCCAGCCATCGCCAATCCCAGCCTGCCTGCGCATCTTGAGGCGCTCGCCGGCCGCGCGCGCGACTATATCGAGGCGGCGAGTTCGGCCAACACGCGCCGCGCCTACGCAGCCGACTGGAAGCATTTTTCGAGCTGGTGCCGGCGCCAAGGCATCGAGATGTTCCCGCCCGATCCTCAGGTCGCCGGGCTCTATATCGCCGCCTGCGCGTCAGGTACAGCCACTGGCGACAAAAAGCCCAACACCGTTTCAACCATCGAGCGCCGGCTTTCGTCGCTCTCCTGGAATTTTGCCCAGCGCGGCCAGCCGCTGGACCGCAAGGACCGGCATATCGTCACGGTGATGGCTGGCGTTCGCAACACCCACGCCTCCCCTCCCCGGCAGAAGGAAGCGATCCTGCCCGAGGATCTGATCGCCATGCTCGAGACGCTCGACCGCGGCACGCTGCGTGGTCTGCGCGACCGCGCCATGCTGCTTTTGGGTTTCGCCGGCGGCCTTCGCCGATCCGAAATCGTCGGCCTCGACGTCGGCAGGGATCAGACCGAGGACGGACGCGGCTGGGTCGAGATTTTTACCGATAAGGGTCTGCTTGTCACATTGCGCGGCAAAACCGGCTGGCGCGAGGTCGAAATCGGCCGCGGCTCCTCCGACGCCACCTGCCCTGTGGTCGCTCTGCAGACCTGGCTAAGACTGGCGCGCATTGCGCACGGACCTCTGTTCCGGCGCGTTGCTGGTCAAGGCAGAGCGGTCGGTGTCGATCGCTTGAACGACCAGGAGGTCGCACGCCTGGTCAAGCGCGCGGCCCTGGCCGCCGGCGTGCGCGGCGATCTGTCGGAGGGCGAACGGGCCAAGAAATTCGCCGGCCACTCACTGCGCGCCGGCCTCGCCTCGTCGGCCGAGGTCGACGAACGCTATGTGCAAAAACAGCTCGGCCATGCCTCCGCGGAGATGACCCGCCGCTACCAGCGTCGCAGAGATCGCTTCCGCATCAACTTGACCAAGGCTTCCGGCCTCTAAGGAGGCAAAAGCCCCTCCCCTGCCGTTCTTGCCTCTCGGGATCCGCGCACGCCTTCCACCCTGACCAGGCATTTTCGCTAAACGAATTGGTCACTTCTGTCGTTCGGGACCGCCCCTGCCCATCCGGCCTGTTTCATCGCCAGGACAGCTGGTCTTTCGGCAGCCGACCGCTCGGATCGAACACGTTCACCTTGTGCGGAAGATCCGGGCCCCAGTCCCATAGCACCAGATTGCGGTCCTCCGTCTCCGCGCCCGGAGCAAAACTCGGCACCAGAATTCCAGCGATGCCTTCAGGCCGCAGCCGGTCGTAGATGGACCAGGATGCAGGTCGCTCGCCGTTACCGAGAGCCGTGGCCCAGGCGCTCCCCATGTCCGTAAGCGTGACAGAAGATTCTCCCCTCCCCTGCTCGGTCGTCAGATCAGTGATGTCCTCGCAGTCCACCTCATAAGAGCAGAGCACGCAGGGGTCGATGCGATGCGCGAAGCCCTGGTTGGCTTCCTTGACAGTCGTCATGACCGTCAGCGCCAAACATAGCGCGGGCACACCTTTGGGATTGAATCGAGCGCCCCTGATCGCCGCTCCATCACCGGAACTCGGCTTGAATGCCCAACGTGGATCATGCGCCCTGTAGCAGGTTCCGACAAGCCTCAAGCAAAGCCACCCAGGGCCATGTGATCGAGGTAGTCGCGAATAGCAGCTGCCTTGCCGTCCTTCACGAGGGCTTCGGCGGTGCGTTCACCGAATGCCGGCAGCGGCTGGGCTCGGTACCAGGCCATGGCCTGTTCCTTGCCTCCCGCCCAATCCGTCACGCGGCTGATGATTTCGAGCATCTCGCGCAGACGCCCCTGCGTCTTGGCCGTGCGGCTGCGCTCCGGCCGATAGAGGGTTTCGCGGGCAAGCCCGGCCGTCTGAGCCAACTGACCCTTGGACATTCCAAAGCTGTCGGCCACCTGGTCAACGGCAATTTTCCCGGCCCGGTCCATATAGGACAAAACCAGGGGTCCATTCTGCACGGATATTTTGAGGGCCTGCCCCATATAGTTTCCTTGTCATATTAGTAGCCGCGTTTACTGTGCAAAACATATGGCGCCTTGTCGACTGGTTTCAAGCCCGCAGGCGCATGACGTTGCTTGGTGGCTCTGATTGCGTAGACCAGCTTGCGAGCTGCTTGGCACGTGGATCTCAGAACACCACCTTGCCATTCGTCTCCTCGACCGCGCCCGGACCACCAGCAACGGCAGCATTACGCACAAGAATTTCCAGCCCCTAGCCGGTCATTCTTGCCGTCGTGCCATTGGCCTTAAGCGCTGCCATCAGCATGGGTCCGACCGAGAACTGTCCTGCCCTCGCCTTTTCGGTCAGCACGCGCAGATAGCCCCCGGCCGAGTTGATATGCTGCGCCCTTTGCAGGATACAGCCAATCACGATCGCGGCGACCTCCTGGCCCATCACATGGCAAGCCTCCTCATACGCCGAGGGCGACACGCCAAGGTAGCCACGCACCTGGGCGGCGGTGATCATCAAATCGCGCCAGCTTGCGATTCCGTGGGCGGCATAGTCGGCAAGTTCGGGGCAGGCCTTCAGCACAAGTCCTATCGGAAAGCCTTTCGGCTTCTCGGCGTAGGCCGTTCTTGGTTCGACCGTCGCCCTGCTTTGTTCTAAAGCTGGTTCAAATACAAATGTGGAGTCTGTGTTTGAATCAGATTGCTGCCGCTCATTTTGGGACTCATTGCCGCTAGGATTCGTGGAATTCATGAAGCTTTCCAGCATCATATCCACTTCGTCGTGAAGCAAGGAGAGCTCCGCAACAATCGCTTCCATCTCCGACAGCCCTGCCCGCCGAGGAATAGCCTCCACGATTGCTCTGAACCGCCTCCAAATGGTTCCCCAGTCGCCAGGAGCGCCCTCGTCGATCGCGGCTTCGACCAGCTTGTGAATGTCGCGCCGATGGAGGGTGATCCGCTCCCGCGTTAATTTGAGCGCCCGGCTGTCGGCGCGGACCTGCTCGGCAGCCTCCTGAAACTCCGCGGCCCGTGCAAGCAGTGGCGCCAGCGAGAACCCGAACGCCTCCTCGACTGCGCCGCCCTTTGCCTTGCGAGCGAACCGTTTGCCGTTTGAACTGTCTCGGCGGATGATCAGTCCGCTATTCACCAGTTCGGCCAGGTTCCTGCGCAGCGTGGAATCGGCCATGCCGTGCGCCCGCAGTGACAACTGCGCGTTCGAAGGATAGACCATCAGCCCGTTCTCTTCGCTGATCTGATCGTCCGGATAGAACGATAGCAGTCCGCTCAGGACGGCCAGGGCGCGATCTCCCACGCCTATGATCGTCTTGCCCTCGCACAGCCAGCGATACACCTGCCATTTCTCGACGGCGGCCCCTTCAGGAATCTTTCGTGATGCCGTGTTCGCTTGCACCAAGGCAAGCGTCATCGGCCGCCGCCCAAAGGGCGTCGTCGCATAACCACTCTCCATTTCCCTCGCCTTTCAATCAGGCAAAAGAAAACTGCTCGTCGAAACGACGCCAACGACTCTTGACAGTGATTCGGGGAAATGCGATTCTCAGCTTGCTACAGACCTGAGAAGGGCTTCCGCGACGGTGACGTTCGGGGGCCTTTTTCTTTTGCGGTTTCAGTCTCCTGTTTTCTTTGCCGTTTCCGATGCCCTGAAAGCCTCGAAAAGCTCGTCGAGCTTGTCGGCGATGAATGCGCCGAAGGGCGATGCATCCTTTGACTTCAAGGCAAGCGTAAACACCTTTCCCGTGTCGGTGATCTTGGCTCGGACCGACTTGTCCTGGGGCACCCAGGCCTTTTCCTGAGGCTTCGATGCGGCTCGCGGCTGCTTCACCGGCGCATTCAAAAAGTCGAACAGACGACCAAAACGAGCGTCACTGCCCGGTTCGGCGAAATCGGCACTTGTCACGTACTCTGCCGCCCGTGCGGCGGTCCGGGGATGCTCCATGAGCTTGGCAAGCTGCCACCAGCGGTCCCGGCCTATGCTCTTGGCGGCGCCGACGGCCACAATGACCTGCTCGGGAATGTTGTTGGTCACGGAGCGCATTTTCGAGAAGGTCGTATCGTCGAGCGCAAGGGCCGACTTCACCGTCTCCGGCGAATGGCCCCGCTTGAGAATGCGATCGGCAAAAAGCGTCCTTTCGATGAAGGACAGGTTGGCCCTGGCAGCATTCTCCTGGCCCTGCGCGATGACATGGTCCTCATCGCCGATCTTCTTGACGACTGCACGAACGGGCCTGCCCAGCTGGCGTGCGACCTTGACGCGCCTGTGGCCGAAGACGGTCTGAAACCGGCCGGAACTATTCGGGTGGGGCCTGACCAGAATCGGAGAATCCTGCCCTCGCTCGCGAATCGCCGCCAGCAGCTCATGAAATGCTTCATCGTCATCGTCCATGCGATCCGAGACGAATGAGGTGTCGACCAACCCCGGATCGAGATCGACGACCGAACTCTTAGAGAGCTCCTCGAATGACTGCATGATCGACCGGGATGCCCCGCGAACCGCATAGCCCGAGACATCCCCGCTGTCGGCGACCGACGTCGCGGGGCCCATCACACTGCCGAATACATCCTTGCGCGCCATTCAATCACTCCGATTCGCAGCTAGTCGGCTGATTTCACGAGCAAAATTTCCACTTTTTACTGCCGTAAAATGCGCCGTCATGACCGCCCCCATGCGCGATGGATGAGCGCAACAATCTCGGAGTTCACCGCATCCAGCGATTCGAGCGCCCGTTCGTAGGTCGAACGGGTAAAAGACGACTTTTCCACCTCGTAGAGCGTCTGTTTCGTCAGTCCTGCATCCGAGATTGCCGTCGACTTGAGCATGGGATTCTCAAGGATCTGGCCGGCAAGCATCGATTGCATGAACCCGACCATCTGTGCCTGGGGAATGTCGGTGGGTTCGTAGCGCGTGATCAGATAGCGGAACCAATCCAGCTCGATCGCAGCACCGGCGGCCTTGATGGTCTTCAATATGCCGCCGAGCATCAGCAGGAACTGGCTCATCGACATCAGGTCGAGCATCTGGGGGTGGACGGTGATGAGAACCGACGTCGCCGCCGACATGGCGGTCAAGGTGAGGTAGCCAAGTTGCGGCGGGCAATCGACCACGACCACATCATAGCGCTCGTCGACCTCGGCCAAGGCCTTTGCAATCCTGGTGAAGAACTGGCGGCCAACGCTGGACGATTTGTCCTGCATGGCAAGCGGCGTGTCGTACTCATACTCCTGAAGCTCGAGGTTGGCCGGGATGATATCCAGGCCCGGAAAATTGGTAGGCACGATGACGTCGGATATCGGCTTGCGCTCGTCGTCGTACCGGATCGCCTCATACAAAGAGAGATTGCGATCGAGTTCCGGCTGGAAGCCATGAAGAGCCGAAAGTGACGCCTGCGGGTCGAGATCGATGGCAAGCACGCGGTGCCCGGTCAGCGCAAGGTGCTGGGCGAGGTGGGCCGCAGTCGTCGTCTTGCCGCTGCCGCCCTTGAAATTGACGACAGCAACCACCTGGAGCTTGTCTCCAGGCTTGCGGTGCGGGACGTATTTTTTTACCTCGGTCCTGCCATGCCGATCCAGAAAATGACGCAGTTCAAGCATCTGTTCGGCGGTATAGGAACGGCGTCCGGATGGTATCTGCTCGGGCAGGGGGCCCTTGCCCTCCAGATGGAGGCGCTTGAGATTGTTCTGCGAGACCCCGAGGTAGTGGGCCACTTCCGCCAGCGAAAAAGGACGAAGCGTCTTTGTTGCGTTTGGCGGAAACTTCTCCATGCGGAGCTGGTTAAGCCGCCGCGATATCTCTGCGCCCTGCTCGAGGATCTTGTCATCGAACTCGAAGCGTGGCAGCCGCATGGAGATATTCATTTCTGTCGAAACCTGAATTGGCGCTTTTTGTGAGCAATTCACTCAACAAGCGCCATTAAGCTCCGATTCGGGCGGCTCCGGCAAGAAGTTTTGGGTTAACAAAAGGTTAACGGCACTGACCGGATTTTCTTGCTGCCAGCTGCTCTTGCCATCACGAAGGCAGCTGCTCGGTTTTTTGAGTACGGTATTGCCTTGCTATCCAAGCTAACGGCATGTTTTCTCTGTCATAAGGATCATATTTTACGGCAGTAAATCAGGCACGCTCAGAGGCGGGATGCAAGTGCGGCGGGCAGGGCAGGGCAGGGCATCGGATCCGATGGCACGTGGCCGGTTGGGTTCGTTGCCGGTTAGGGTAAGCCGCTCAACGCCAGACTGACTCTTTCAGCTCGAGGAGCGGACCGGCTGGGGGCGAGGCCGATATCGGAATAGCCGACTACAATGAAGACCGTGAAGGGAGACCGTTGAAGGAGTGGGTGAAGCCCTCCTCAAGGCCGAGGTTAAGCCTGATCAACACCGGGAAGCATACTTTCCGGAACGAGACAGCCTCGAGTTCATGGGAGAACGCTCCCCGGTCCATAATGGCGAAGCTCGCTCTCAACACCGTGGCGCACTAGACTTCGAGCACCTGCGTCAGCATGGCGGCAGCGGCGTCGGATCATGGTCGCGGTTGTCCGGAGTTCTTGTGTCCTGCCTGGTGTCCGACTTTGAAAGACCAGGTCAGCCACCGCTGGCATATTGGCTTATCGCAATGAATCGCTGGCGCACAATCTCGACCCGGCCTTGGGGCCCTCTGATATTGCCTTCCAGAAAGTCGTCGAAATCTGGGGCTGCAAGCATGTCTTTGAACTGGTCGCCGATATAGGTACGGACCTCCTGTTCGGCGCCTCCCAGCTCAGCGACCAACTCTTCTCGGCCATCGACGATCAAAAGTATGTCCTCGGCATCTCGGCTAAAAAGCCGATCGTTCCCACCTCTGCCGAGATATGCCTCCAGCTTCGTCGCGACGAAGAGTGCCGGTGTTAAGAGGCGGATGATGAGCTTATCGTCCAACGGACAATCGACCGCCGTCTCAATACCCGCTTCATACCAACGATTGCTGAATCCGAGGATTTTGGGATCGTCCGGCATGAAGTCGACTTTGATCTGGCCAAGATGCATTCGGCAATGACACGGTCGTTAGGTGACTCCGAGAAACCCCGCTCTCGAAGCCGTTCCAGGAGCTGCCCCCATTCCGAAAAGCCGGCCAGATCGACAATTAGGTCGACGTCGTCAGTTGCCCTGACATCCTCGAGCGTGATGGCATCGGTGATGAAAAGAGCGGTCGTACATCCGCCGACGAACACAAGACGTTTGCGCAGGTCATCGCCTAGAGCTTCCGCGACAGCCCTTAGCATTGCTAGTAGCTGGCCTTGGATGCTGGTCATTTCTGCCCGAGCCTTTCCGCAAGACGCTCCGCCGCGAGGCCAGCCTCGCGCTGGTTTCCGAGTCTTACTGCGTCCGCAAGGGCAAGATACTCGTACAGCCGATCATCCTTTTGAACGGCTTCAGGTACGCTTTTGAACAACGGCGTCACCGATTGTCCCATGTCGCGGCCGCTGGCATAGGGCCACACATGGATGTAGCTGCCAGCGCTTATTAGCGCGTTCTTTAGGATGGGCGCCGCAAAAGCGGTCGGGATTCCGCGCTGCATTGCTCCGGGCTTCGCTGGAAAAACGAACTTCAACCCGTGCACGATGAAATTCTGCAGGCTCCTGCGGCTCGGCTTCGCTCGGCCCGTGTCTCTGTCCCTGGCCGCGATACCGGATGCAAGACTTCGATTGATGGATGCATTGACCTCCGTCTTGCTTATGCCAAGAGAAGACTCCAGATTGCGCACCGAGTATGGATCCTCGCCCTGCGCTTCTCGGCGCAGAGTTTCGACACCTTTTTCTTTCTCCTGCTCCTGAAGGCTGACGAGCTTGAGCAGGACGACGATGTCCTGGCTTTTCATTTGATTCCGATCCGCTGTCCGCTGTCCGAGGACCACGGACACCTACACGGGCAGTGCGGTTCTGTCAAAGAGTATCAAGAATGCCAGGAGCTCACGTGGGCCAATAAGAATTCGGCCGCATTCAGAATAAAAGCCCTGCGCGTTTCAATTTAAGGCGATTCCGCTGCGCTGATCCGTCTTGAATTTCGTTGAGCCTTTCGGGCTTTGTATAGGTGTACCCGCGCTTTCCCCTTGCGAGTTGTGCCCTCTCGAATATTTGAACCGTCACAATCGGCTCCATGACCCGGATACGGACCCATTTATCGGGAATGTTTGGCTTGGATCGGCTACTCATACTGTGCGACGTTCGGTTGTAGACATAGTAGCTATCATCAACTCGCTTTTGAGGAGGGATGCGACGCGCCCGGTCGTCCACACATAGCCATATGTGGAGGGCACTCCTTCCTTGTTCAGACGAACCGATATGCCGGCCATGCTCTGCCCTTCAGCAACAAACATGTTGAAGATGCGCCTGACAAGCTCGATTTCGTTCGGCGGGTCGGCACAAGGAGAACGCGGTCGCCAGCGAGCCCTTTCTGTTCTCCAGAGCCGAGAAGGTATCGGGGCTCCCCATCTTTATCCAGCAACAGTCGCCTGACGCCGTAGGGCACAGGTCCGCCCTGTCTGAATCCGAGACGAGCCTGCTGCAGGTGCGCTCTGGAGACCTTTGCGGATAGCTCGCGGCTGTACTCGCTTGCCATCACCCCTTTCATGGTCTTGAGGATTGCAGAGACCATGCTGCCGTCGTTCTCGAATTCTTCGCCGCAATATTCCACCGCGACGCCTGCATCACGACAGATAAACTCGTAATGAGCGGACTGGTCCGTATCCGGAAAGCGCCCCAGCGGCTGACGTCAAGAACGAGGATTGCCGAGAAAGTCTTTTGGCCAGTCATGACATCGGCCAGTAACTGCTTCAGTCCGTCGCGACCTCTTATGCTCAGGCCGCTTTTCCCAGCGTCTTCGTAGGTTTGGACGATAGTGTATCCGCGCCGCTCCGCGTACTCTCTAATGGCCATCGCCTGGTTCTCCAGGGAATAGAGTTGATGTTCAGTGGACATGCGAATGTACTGCGCCGCACGGATAGGGGGCGCTGTCTGCAACTCGAAAGCCATGGGGTCTCCTTGGGCTTGAACAACCCCAGAGACACGAAATGTCTTTCAGAACTCTGTCGCATTCGGTGAATTCCCCACTCGGCGGCCCGCAGATCTCAGTGTCTTTGAACATTGGCGACGCATCTTGTCTGGCAATGCACGAGTTTGTTGCCTGCTCGCACAAAGTGCTCGAAACCGGTAAGGTCCTGGGTTAGAAGAACTGGCAGGATGCCCCTTATGAAAAACCCGACGATGGACGATACCGACGATGGGCGCCCGAATGGCGGATGCAGCGCTCTGTTCACGCCGCCCGGCGATGCGTCCGGCGCGGAGCGGGTTTCGCGCCGGCGCAAGGCGCTGCTGTCGTCCTCGATGGTCGGCTCGACCAATCGCGGCCGTGTGCTGCAGGCCCTGTTCGATCTTGGGCCGACGAGCAGGGCTGAACTGGCCCGCCTGGCCGGGGTCAACCGCACCACCATTTCCGGAATCGTGCAGCCGCTGATCGACGATCAGGTGCTGGTCGAGAGCGAGCCGGTTCCTCCCAGTCCGGGGGGCGGCAAGCCGGCCCGGCCGCTGTGGTTTTCGCCCAATGCCCGTCCGATCTGCGGTGTGCTGCTCATGCCGGATTCCGTGCATGCCTGCGTGGCGACGCTCGACGGCAAGATCGAATCGGAACGCAAGATGGCCCTGCCGGACGGCAGGGGTCCGGTCCGGCCAATCATCGAGACCATCGCCGAATGCGTCGGCGACACTCTCTCAAGGGCGCGGCGCACGCCTCTCGGGATCGGTGTTGGCGTCGGCGGCATGGTTGACACCGATCGCGGGTCGATCGTCGCTGTCAATCTCGCGCCGGCGCTCGACCGCTACCCGCTTGCCGACGAGCTCGGGCGACGCTTCGGCCTGCCGGTCAAGCTCGACCATCATCCGCGCGCCTTGCTGGTCGGTGACCGCTGGTTCGGCGCCGGGCGCGGCGTGAGGCAATTCGCGGTTGTCTACACGGGCGAGGTTCTGGGCGGCGCACTCTATTTCGACGGGCACCTCTATCGTGGCACGGCAGGCGCAGGCGGCGAACTGGGACACACTTTCGTGCAGCTCGACGGCGAGCCCTGCCGCTGTGGCAGGCGCGGCTGCTGGGACACCATCGCCACCTTGAGCTGGCTCCGGCGCGAGGCCGCCCGCGCGGCTCTGCCCGAACCCGACCTGATCGACTCGGCCCGCCTCGTCGACATGGCGGCGCGGCGGCTGCCGGGGGCGGCTGAACTGCTCGACCGCTATGCCCGCAACGTCGCCGTCGGCATCGCCAATCTCCAGCAGACGGTGGCGCCCAACATTTTCATCATGCATGGCGATGTCGTGCTGGGCGGCGATCGCCTGCTGGGCGCAATCGCGGAGCATGTGCGCAGCATGGTTCCGACACGACCGGGCGGCGCCATCGAATTCATTGCCGGCGATGCAGGCGACCGGGCCGCCCTCGTTGGCGCAGCCGGTCTGGTGATTTCCGAGCTGCTGCAGCTTCCGATCTAGTACCGCCGTTTCCACGGCCCGCGTTGGAGCTTTCCACGCTGACGCACACGCCTGCTTCCATACCGCTGGCCGATGACAGCCTCGAAGAGGTCGTTCGAGGGCAGGAACATGTCGAATCGTCAATCATTACCAACTGGAGGCAGGGAGGTTCCCGACAGCGCAAGACGGCTACGCGGCCTGTTGGCTGCGGCCGGCGCCACGACCGCCATGGCTTTCGGATTTGGCAGCCTGGCGCTCACATCCGTCTTCATCAGACCGCTTGAGGCGGAGTTTGGCTGGTCGCGAGCCGATATAAGCCTTGCCTACACGCTATCGAGCGTCGGCATGGCCCTGGGCGGGCTGTTCTGGGGCCGGCTTGCGGACCGTTTGAATATCAGAACACTGCTATTCATCGGCTCGGCCGGCATGGTGATCGCGCTCGCCGCGCTTTCCTTCGCCACTTCGCTCTGGCAGATCTATGCGGCCAACTTCGCTTTGGGCGGGCTAGGTTTTGCCTGTCTGTACGCGCCGGTACTTGGCGTAACCGGACTCTGGTTCGACCGCCGGCGCGGCCTGGCGATAGGGATCGTCACAGCAGGCGGAGCCCTTGGTCAGGGCATACTGCCCTACGCCGCAAATGCATTGATCGACGGTGTCGGCTGGCGCCTCGCATACGCGATCATAGCTGTGGCGACGACGGCTGCGCTGGCGATCTTCATGCCGGCGGTTCAGGCGCCGCCCGTAGATCGGATCCTTGCCGCACCGGTGCGTTTTTCAGCGACGCCAGGCTTCCAAGGTGGCCATCTTTCCCCGGTGACGCTGCTATCTGCCGCAGCCTTCCTTTGCTGCGCCTGCATGGGCGTCCCGCTGACGCACCTCACGAGTTTCGTCACGGCCGTGTGCGGGTCTTCGGATGTCGGATCGCTTAGCGTGTTGATCGCCATGCTGTTCGGCGCCATCGGGCGGATCGCATTCGGGCTCCTCGCCGACCGGGCAGGCAACCTTTCTGCCTACGCCCTGGCGTCGTTTATTCAGACTGCATGCGTTGCGATTTTTCCCGCGCTGGGCCAGCAAGTGAGCCTGCTGGTGCTGTCGGCGGTTTTCGGCTTCGGCTTTGCCGGGAACATGACATGCCTGATCCTCTGCGTGCACCAGTTTGCGCCAGCCGAACGCTTTGGTCAGTCACTCGGCATCGTCATGCTGATCGCCTGGGTGGGCATGGGCGTGGCCGGCTATTTCGGCGGGTTCGTCTATGACAGCTTCGGCAGCTATGGGCCCGCTTTCCTGGTGGCATCTGTCGCAGGCGCGGCCAATCTCGTGGTTCTGGGCGTATTGGCGGCATCATCCGGCGCGAGAGCGCAGTTCCCATGCGGCCGCCTTGCGGATCCTGCGATAAGCCGCTGATTCAAACGTCGAAACTCCGCTTAATTCCACGTTGGTTCGAACGCTGCAAACCACGGCCTTCCTGCCAACCTCAGAGATCGAAGAGGGCGGAGCACCGTCATCACCAGGCAAGGACAGCTGAGATGAGCAGTATCTACGACAGCATTCTCGACACGATCGGCGACACGCCGGTCGTCCGCCTTTCCCGCATCAACAATGGTGCCGCTTCGCTCTATGCCAAGATCGAGGCGTTCAATCCTGGCGGCTCGGTCAAGGATCGTCTTGCCGCCGCGATCATCGAAGAAGCGGAGAGTTCCGGTACACTTCGGCCTGGCCAGACGGTGATCGAGGCGACGAGCGGCAACACGGGCATCGGACTTGCCATGGTTTGCGCGCGGAAAGGCTATCCTCTCGTCATCGTCATGCCGGAGAACGCCAGCCTCGAACGCCGCAAGCTGATACGTTTCTTCGGTGCCAAGGTCGTGTTGACCCCTGCCGTCGAGCGCGGCAGCGGCATGCTCGCCAAGGCGGTCGAGCTGGCCGGAGCGCACGGCTGGTTCCTCTGCCGGCAATTCGAGACGCCCGTCAACGTCGATGTCCATGCCCGCACGACAGCGCTCGAAATCATCGCGGCATTCCAGGACCGTCCACTCGACTACTGGGTCACCGGCACCGGGACCGGCGGAACACTTGCCGGTGTGGCGCGAGTGCTCAAGCGCGAGCGGCCGGAAACGCGGATCATAGTCTGCGAGCCCGACAATTCGGCGCTGCTGTCGAGTGGCATTCCTCAAACTTTCGACGAACAGGGGCTGCCGACTCGGGCGCATACTCGGTTCCGGCCACACCCGATGCAGGGGTGGAGCCCTGATTTCATTCCGCAGATCGTCGGCAAGGCGATGGCTGACGATCTTGTGGACGAGATCATACCCGTTTCAGGCGCCAGCGCTCTGGAAACCGCGCGCCGGCTTGCGACGGAAGAAGGAATACTGGCGGGCATCTCCGGCGGAGCAACTTTGAGCGGGGCACTGGAAATTGCTCGACGCGTCGGCCCGGACCGGAACGTGCTCTGTATGTTGCCTGATACGGGTGAGCGGTATCTCAGCACGATCCTGTTCGATCACATCAGCGAGGACATGTCGCCCGCCGAAGAGGCGATCTCTCGCTCCACACCCGGCTACCGCTTCGACCGGCCGCCGTCCTTCGCCCTTTCATCGGCACCCGTAAACGAAATCCAAATCGATCAGTCGGCGCATGCGATGGTCGACAAGGCGATCCATGATCCGGAGCGTCCGGTGGTCATGTTCGCGCTGACATGGTGCGAATTCTGCTGGACGGTAAGAAAGCTCTTCGACCGTGCCGGAATCGCCTACAGGTCCATCGAAATCGATACTCCGGAATTCCAGAAGAACGGCCTGGACGGAGAAATCCGCAAGGCCCTGAGGGCCCGGATCGGTTCGCCTACAATTCCGCAGGTCTTTGTCGGCGGCGAGCATATCGGTGGCTGCATGGATACGCTTGCGGCCTGGCGGGACGGCACGCTCGCCGCCCGGCTGGAGTTTGTCGGCGCAAACTACACGCCCGGCGCATGCGCAAATCCCGAGAACCTGCTGCCTCGATGGGTGCGCGCGGCAGCGTGAGATCCCGCCTCCGGGTCTTTTCAGAGTGCCGTCGCCACCATCAAGCGAGCGGAACGGGCGTGATCCCGTTCCGGCTCGGCTTTCATCTGTACTTGTCCGTGTCGGCCTTGTCGGCCTTCCCACCAAGAGAAGAGCAATCAGCGCAGGCGGAAACCTCGCGCTCCGGAAACGAACGCTTTCGGCAGCGGCACGGACTTGATACAATCCATCGCTAATTTAGCAGGCGCACTAGGATCAACAAAGTGTCGCTCGAAATTCGCGTTCTCGGAGATCTGACCGTCCTTCGCCTTGGCGAGGTCGTTTCCTTGCCGCCTTCGAAAAAGACGCGGGCGCTGCTGGCCTATCTTGCGCTCGTAGAGCGCCCGCAGCGGCGCGAGCGCCTTTGCGAAATGTTCTGGGAGGTACCTGACGATCCTCGCGGCGCCCTGCGCTGGAGTCTCTCGAAGATCCGACAGGTCGTCGACCTCGGGGACGGCGAGATCCTGCAAGCCGACCGCAACGCAGTTCGCCTGAACACCAGCGAAATCGTGCTGGACATCGCGCCGCTCCGCGGCGTTGGCACTCGCGACATAGAGGCTCTCGATCGGGAAAAGCTGGAAGCCCTCGCCGGAGCGTTTCGCGGACGTTTCCTGGATGACCTCTCACTGCCGCGCTGTCCGGAATTCGAAGCCTGGCGCATTGCGACCGCCGACGAACTGCACGTGACGCATCTGCGCATCCTTCGGGTGCTAGTCGACCGGCTGGCGGATGAGCCGGCGCGGGCGCTTCCGTACGCCCATGTCCTGCACGGGCTGGAGCCCGGAGACGAGGCTCTTCGAGCAGACATCCGTCGGCTGAGCGAGGCAGCACGGCAATCCGCCATGGTCCAGAGCCGCGCCTCGAGAACGGACACGGAGGTCGCTCCCGCCGGTGAGAGCGTCACTCCGACCCAGGTTTGGCCGGGGGCGGAGATACAGCTCCCCCCTGCGCCGGAGCGGGTCCTTGCGCAGGAGATCCGGCGGTGCACAACGCCCGACGGCGCGCGCCTCGCCTATTCCTTGAGTGGTCAAGGCCCCCCTTTGGTAAGGGCCGCCCACTGGATGTCCCATCTCGAGCTCGAATGGGACAGTCCGGTATGGAAGCATTGGATCGAGGGCCTGTCCGCGCACTACCAGCTGATACGCTACGACCAGCGCGGGAACGGCCTATCGGATCGGTATCCCGCCGACCTATCCTTCGAGGCCATGGTCGCCGACCTGGAGAGCATCATCGATGCGGCCGGTCTGCGCCGCGTTTCCCTGCTTGGCATTTCCCAGGGATGCGCCGTTTCGATAGCCTATGCCGTCCGGCATCCTGAGCGCGTGGCCGGGATGGTGCTGTATGGCGGATTTACCAAAGGCTGGCGCAAACGGGGCAATCAGCGCGAAATAGCCCGCCGCGAAGCGATGGGAGCGCTGATACAGGAAGGCTGGGGCCAAGACGACCCGGTGTTCCGGCAGATGTTCACCTCTCTCTTCATTCCGCAAGCAACGCCGGAACAGAGGAATTGGTACAACGAGCTGCAACGCAATACCGTCTCGCCCGAGATTGCCCATCGCATCTTCGAGGAAGGCGCCGTCATCGACGTGGACGAGCTGTTACCGCGGGTCCGCGTTCCGACCCTGGTGATGCATGCCACGAGGGACGCAGTCATTCCGTTCGATCATGGCCAGGCGATGGCTGGGAAAATCCCCGGCGCGCGTTTCGTCGCGCTCGACAGCGTCAACCACGTGCTGCTTGGCCATGAACCGGCATTCGCGACCTTCGTGGAAGAGACGCGTCGTTTCCTCGCCGACCCCGAACAGACGCAGCAACTGGCAGGCCCTCCGGCGTCCTTGGGAATCAACCGCTCTCGGCAGTACATAACAGTGCTGGCCGCGGAAGTGATCAGTCCCGTGCATCTCCTCGAAACGGCGGATCCGGAAGTAGCAATTCGCGAATTCCAGCCCGT
This sequence comes from Mesorhizobium sp. M1217, assembly GCF_040318275.1. Taxonomy (NCBI): domain Bacteria; kingdom Pseudomonadati; phylum Pseudomonadota; class Alphaproteobacteria; order Hyphomicrobiales; family Phyllobacteriaceae; genus Mesorhizobium; species Mesorhizobium sp. M1217. Next base: position 41,488 of record NZ_JAMYMA010000015.1, read on the forward strand.
CGAGGATCGGGTGATAGAAGTCGTGGAAAGCCACGGCGGCGTCGTCACGTCGGCTGCTGACGGGACAATCACCGCAGCATTCGGCCTCGCTCGCGCCACCGAGGATCACGCTTATCTTGCGTGCCGCGCCGCGCTTGCGGCCAAGCTGGCTGTGGAGGAGCTTTCCCAGGGCGGGATCCAGTTGAGGGCCGCAATAGACACCGGCGAGGTGATCGTACGGCAGCAATGGACGACCGAAGCCAGTAAGGTTGAACTGGCCGGAGCCGCGCCGCGTGCAGCCAACCGGCTGATGCGTGCCTTGCACCGTGCGACGATCGCCGCGACAGGCCGAGCGCGCGCAGCCGCGGGGGGCTATGTGCAGATGCACCGCTTGGCGCATTCGGAGCATCCGCACCTTGGCCGCGACGAACGCATTTACGAGCTGTTGGGCGAAAATTACGCGCTGTCGCGCTGGCACCTGAGGGCCAACCGTGGCCTCACCGGACTGGTGGCGCGCGAGCTCGAGCTCAAAATCCTTCTTTCAACCTGGCGCAGGGTCAGGGAGGGCCACGGCCAGGTCGTCGGGATCGTCGCCGACCCCGGCATGGGCAAGTCGAGGCTTGCCCATGAATTTCTTTCCCTCGACGAGGTGGCTGGTTTTACTGTGCTTGAATGCGGCGGTCTGGAGTTTGATTCGTCAGTTACTCTGGGCGCTGTAAAGAAACTGCTGCTCTCGGCTTGTGGCATTCGCGGCGAAGACGGCCTGGCGGAGGCCCAGCGCCTGTTTGCCTTCAAACAGGCGGAGCTGAACCTGGATCCACGTCACACGGCGCCGCTCTCCTTCCTGGCGGACCTGCCGATCAACGATTCTTCCTGGCAGCATCTCGATGCGCGAGAGCGGACCTCACGGGTATCCGAGGCGATGAGCGCCTTTCTCGTTGCCTTGAGCCGGGCCGCGCCCGTAGCCGTGCTTATCGAGGATCTGCACTGGATGGATGCCGAGAGCGAGGCCGTAATGAACAGGCTGGTCGAAGTCATGGGCGCCAACCGTATCATGCTGCTCGCCACCTACAGGCCGCAGTACCGGCACGAATGGAACCGCCGCGGCTATTTCCAGCAGATAAGGCTCGAGCGGTTCGCGCGGGACGAAATGGAGCAGTTCCTCACCGAATTGCTGGGACTCGATCCCAATTTGGGGGAACTGCGGAAATCACTTGCCGAGCGGGCCGAGGGCACGCCGCTATTCCTGGAAGAAATGGTGCGCGGACTGGTGGCGGACGGCGTCCTTGCCGGCCAGTCGGGCCGCTACGAGCTCACGAGACCGGTGGAATCCATCACCATCCCGTCGACGGTTCAATCGCTCATCGCCGCACGCATCCAGCAGCTGGGTGACTCGGAAAGGCAGGCACTCCAACTCGCTTCGGTTATCGGCAAGAATGTTCCGTATCCGCTGCTGCGGGCGCTCTCGTCGCTCTCGGAGGCGGAGCTGGAGGTATGCCTGGCCAAACTGCAGACTTTGGAATTCCTGTTCGAGGTCCAGAGCTATCCTCACGTGGAATATACGTTCAAGCACGCGCTGACGCTGAAGGTGACCTACGAATCCCTCCTGGCAGAGGACCGAAAAAGGCTGCATCGGGCTGCATTGGTTGCGATGGAAAGACTCTATGCCGGATCGCTGAACCACCACATCGAGCAACTGGCCGAACACGCGCTTCGTGCCGAGGCATGGGAACCTGCCGCGGATTATCTGCTGCAAGCGGCGGGTCGGGCCGAGGAACGCTCGGCCTATTCCGCCGCGGTCCAGTTCCTCGAAAGCGCCCGCAAAGCGGTCGCCGCGTTGCCCCGAAATCCGAAAACCCTCGCCCAGGCGATCAACCTGCGGGTGCGGATGCGGCCCGCCTACGGCGCCCTCGGTGCCTATCGGAAGGTGCTGCCGCAGCTGTTGGAAGCGCGCGAACTGGCCATGGAACTGGGCGATCCGCAACTCATTTCCGACGTGTTGCTCCACTTGAGCTATCTCAACAGCTCCCACGGCCGCTACGAGGAGGCGCTGGAACCGGCCGATACACTCAAGCGCGGCGCGACGGCAAACGGCGTGCAGCGCTGCATAAGCGAGTCGGATCTGGCCGCCTCACAGGCGCTTCTGATCCGCAGCGAGGCGCGGCAGGTGCTGGAGCGGCTTGTTCCGCATGAGGAGAGATTCACCAAAGCTTGGCGTCTTGAGCGTTTCGGACAGCTCGGTGCTCGTGCGGTTTGGTACCTGGGGCACCGCGCGCAGGCGGAAGCGCGCCTTGGCCGGTTCGACGATGCGGAGCGCTCGCTTGGCGAGTTGCAGAAGGTCGCCGCCGAAGTGGCGCGCCCGATCGACAGCTGCGCGGCCGCCTATTTCACCGGTGTGGTGGGCGTCCTGCGCGGGCCCGAGCCGACGCTTGTCGAGGCGCTGCAATTGTGGTCCTCCGAAGCCGCGACCAGCGGATCTATCCTACTCCGGCCATGGCTGTTGACGGTGCTCGGGCATGCGGAATTCCTGCTAGGCCGCAACCACGACGCGGGCGCCACCTTGGAGATGGCGGTGACCGAGTCTGAGCGGCTCGATCTTGCCCAGTTCGAATGTCACGCGCGCGCTGTACTCGCATGCGTGCGTGCGCGCCTCTGTGAGCCGGAAGCCGCGGCCAATCTCGGCCATGCGCTCGAGCTTGCACGGGGACGCCGCGATCCGTGGAGCGAGATCGTCGCACTGCGCGGCCTTGCCGAGCTGAAAACTTCCAGATCGGCCATTAGTTGGCTCGAACAGGCCTGCAGCCTTGCCAGGCGGGTTGAACTACGGCCGGAGCTTGCCCGCTCCTTGCTAGCTCTCGGGCTTGCGAAGCGGCGCGGCAAGATCGCTGGCGCGGATGCCACTCTCGCGGAAGCGGCCAAGCTCTACACAGAAATGCAGATGCGGGAGGATTTCTTCGAAACGGAGGATCCGGCCGGAAATATCGTGCGCGATCGCATAGCCGCCACGGTGTGACTCCTCCGCATCCACGCAGTTGCCTCGAAGGTTTACGCTGCCTGTAGGGCAGGCAAGTTGCGGTCACGCAGCTCGCGCATGGGTCAGCAGCGCCGGGAACAATCGCCCAATCGCGGCCGGAATACGGAAACCAGCTCACGGATGATGAGCCGAGTCGGAGCCGGTGCAACTTCGCCGCACAACACCAAGACCCGAAAGCCAAATCGGGCATATTCCCGAGCCGGCATGGACGTGTGGAAGTCGAGCCTGCTCCGCAGAAACTGTACGAGTGCAGTCTGAAGTTTGGCTCATCGCGTCGAAGGTGCCGGCTCCGCTCCAGTGGTCGATGAAACGAGCTGTCCGGAGAGATGGCTACCGCCGATCAAGCCGTCGTGTATCGCGCTGCGACCGCCGGCATTCGCCGAGCACCTCGTGGCCCTCAGAGTCCAGCTTACGCTGCCGGCGAAAGGCAACGGTTCATAAAGGGAGAGGCCGGCCAGCCGGTCTTGACGCATCGACGCTGTATGCAGGGCCAATCCACCGCCATAGGAATGGCCAACAAGATGCACTCCGTCATGGTGGTCGATCATCTCCAGGACCCCGGCGGCTTCGTCGGCCAGATGGAAAGCGCCGGCGATAGTCCAGGTGCCGCCGCCCGGCGCCCCGATCAGATCGGGTGGGATGAACCGGTATCCGTCATCGAGCCGCTCCGCCAGGTTGCGCCATTGCCGTCCGCTGCCGCCGGGAGCAGTACAGGACGATGACAAGCGCGTGGCACACCTTAGCGAGACGCAGAACGTCGATACGTCATCGGATGACCTCCCCCTTCGCGCTCAAAAACGCCTGAACGCGTGCTGGTATCACGCCCAGCAAACCAAGTGATCGAGTTGATTTCGAAGCGGGTGATGCCGACGTCGCGCAGGAGGTAGTCCGGCAGCTCATGGAGCTGTCGACGGTCCCGCTGGATGCGAATGAAACGCCAGACTGCGGCCAGCATTGTTCCGCCGGCCCAGCGCAAACCTCGCGTTGTGGTGAGCGAGAGGGATGGGTTCACCATTGCACTCATTTTGATTTTCTCCATGGTTGCGGGCGCTGACTACGGCGCCAGTGGAGCCCTTGTCGTGGTCGGGCGTGAGCGTCAGCGTTGAAGTCAACGTCGATCTTTGCCGCGCCAACGTTGTATTCGACGGTCAGGCCGCGGCTCGGCGGGAGGCGTCGAGAAACATTGCCATGTGAGCCGCCAAAGCCTCGGCATCGCGGCCGACGCCATCGAGGAAGCTGGAGCTTCGATGGCGCATGAAATTGAGGCCGAGCACGTAAAGTCCCGGATACGAGCAGATGCCGCCATCGTTCAGGATTTCGCCCCGGGTGTCGAACACATCCAACTTCAGCCATGGGTATTCGCGGCGATAGCCGGTGGCCCATATGATGGTCTCGATACCCTCGTCGATGAGGTCGATTTCGGTCGGTTCGGCGCTCAGGATCAGGCTCGGAATGGAACCGGGATCGATCGAGTCACGACCCTCGGCGACGGCCGCGCGGTCTATGTTGGCCAGTACGCGCCTCAGTGTGCGTTCCGCCGCCGCGGTCGTGTCGGCGAGATCGCCATTGAACCGAATGCGTGTATCGCAGGCGGCAATGGCTCGACCGACAAGACGAACGCCTTGCTCCTGAAGGCCGGCGAGATCGAGCGACCTGCGCTCGGGTGTCCCTATGAGCTGCAGCGAGGGCTGCCGCCGTGCCGCGGCGAGATCCGGAACTTCAGCGACAGGCTTGACAAGCGCTCCCAGCCGGTCGAGCCACCACAGGATGTCATGCCCGCGATATAGCCTAGGCAGGCGTGTATGGCTGCCGACCGACAGGGTCACCGGGCGCCCGGAGCGATGGATCTCCTCCGCAAGTTGTATTCCCGTCGCCGAGGCTCCGGCCACGAGAACGCCGCCCTGAACCAGCTGCCGAGGATTGCGATAGTCTCGCGGCACGATCTGCCTGATACGGGAGGAGATGTGCTTTGCGATTGATGGAATTCGGGGCCGGTCGCTGTTTCCGGTCGCGACCACGACCGCACGCACGCTCCATTGGCCACGATCGGTCAGCAGCCGGAAGCCTCCCTCGATCTTTTCGACCGAAAGCACCTCCACACCGTCCTCTACCGGCGCGGTGATCGAGCACGCGTAATCCTTCAGGAACCCGACGGTCTCGGCCATTGTCATGAAGCCATCGGGATCGGCCCCGCGATAGCCGCCGCCGGGCAGGCGCGTCATCCAGTTGGGCGTCAGCAGGCGCAGCGAATCCCACCGTTCGCTGCGCCAGCGCTCCGCGATCCGGCCGCGCTCCAGAATGACGTGGTAGATTCCGCGCTCGGACAGGCACCGGCTCATGGCGAGACCCGCCTGTCCGGCGCCGATAATGGCTACGTCTGTACGCTGCATGGATTCGCGCCTCGTAAGCAGGGGCAACAGATCGCCGGCGCCATCCTTTCCAGGACGAGGCCGGCGATATTGCTCTTGCGGACCGAAGTCAGCCATTCACGGCAACCGAGACCGGCACGCCGTTGGTCAGCACGTCGAACACCGCGGAGCGGGCGCGCGACTGCATGACGATTTCCTCGAGCTTCTCAGCCGAAGCATCGCCCTTGATCTTGAAGGAGATACGGATGCCCTGGTAGCCGTTGCGGACTTCGTTAGAGATGCCGAGGATGCCGCGAAGGTCGATGTCGCCTTCGACGGTCGATTCCACCTCATGCAGCGTTACGCCGCGCGAGGCCGCGATGTTCGCGATGCCGGCGGTGAGGCAGGAAGCAAGCGCGTGGAGGAGGTATTCGACCGGCGTCGGGCCGTTGTCTTCGCCGCACAGGACCGCCGGATGATCGCTGTCGGCCTGGTATGCCGTCACATGCGGCTGCTCGGCGCCAGCGCCGAAGAAGTTGGCCATCGTGCTGCGGCTGTGCGTGCCGGTGATCCAGCGGCTCTTGGCCCGGAACTGGAACTTGGCAAGCTCCGGCTGGCCCGCGACGGCATTGATGGTGGCCAGAAGGGTGGGCGTATTGACGCCGTTCCTCGGCTCCCGCGGCGCCTTCTTAACGGTAGCCTTTTCCATGACCATTGTATCGTCCTGCATGTCATTCACTCCTGGGTTCGGATGTTGCGCGACCGGGATCGCCCCGGACGGCTAACCATCGGCCGGCAGCGTTTGACGTGCAGTGGGAACAATAGTGGGAAAACGAGAGGTTTTTTGCGTCAGCCAACGGTGAGCCGCGCTGGTCTGCAGTCAGCAAAACGACGGGCCTTCAAACGCTTGCTTCGCCGCCACGCTGCGATCCTCCCGTAAGCGCCGAGAAGGCGTCACACCGAAACCACAGGAGATCAGACCATGTCTCGTTCGTTTGGAATGGATACCCGCCCGTCCTCGACCGACTGGGCAGTGATAGTTCGCGGGCCAAGCAAAGCCGAGGTGCTTGCCCATATCGCGAAGACTCACACATACGCGAGCACCCTGAATCGGCACGGCCGCGAAAAAACCACATGAGGCTTGTTGCGGCGGGAGTGCCGATCGGCCCCCTCGACAACACTTGTCGGAATAATGTTTTCGGTCGACGTCCAGCCAGGCAAAGAAGACCGCGCCCGAACACGTCCGGCGAATGTCGGGATTTTCGCTCGACGCATGCTTCGAGGAGCCAGCCCGCACTCGGGAATGACCGCATTACGATCAACTTGCGTCGTGCCCGGTCTTGCCCAAAATTCCCGGAGATGCTCGGCGCCCAACCTGAGATTGCCGCTCTGTCCGGTTTCAACTCGGTCACCCGAGTTGGAGGTGGTGGCTCCAACGCCGAGGTCGTCGACCGACACGCCTCCCACAGAAGTCGATGTGGTCGCGCTGGATGACCTCGCAGTCAGATTGGCAACGGCCTACCAAGCTGCTTCGCCAGCTATTCGCTAGTCGGGCCAGTTCTCATCCCGTTATCCGCCTGTTCGCTTCTCGGGTTCGCGGTGGGTTTCCGACGTACGCCCGCCGATGCGAGCTCAGTCGACGAGGTGAATACTCTTATCAGAGGAGCTGATGTGGGCTGCTGACTCAACGTAACATATGGCGGGCTTTGCTTAGCACGCCGACCAGTCCGGTAAGGGGGGTCTGCCTCTGGCGATTACTTAGTTCAGGCAAGTATGTATCCGCCCGCACTTGCGGGCCGATATCAGCGTATCAGCGGCCGTGGAACTCGAAATCCCAGCGGAGGGCCGAAGAGAGCGGCGGAAAGCTGATGTGCGAGGGAGATCGGTTCCCCCCTGAGGCCTATTTTTATGCCACCAGCGTGAACCCATCCTTCTCTCAGATTTATGGGTTCACGACCTTGGGTATTTCGACACCCAACTATCCAGCGAGCCCCGGATAGCTTGGGAACCAGGGCTGCATGCGTTCGAACTGAGCCGCCATCGCCAGAACGGTTTCGTCGGCGTGCCGCCGCCCGATGATCTGCAGGCCGACCGGCAGGCCCCGCGCCGTAAGGCCGGCCGGAACCGAAATCGCCGGGTGGCCGGTATAGTTGATCGGATAAGTCATGCACCAGCCGATCAGCGGATCGACCGCCTCGCCATTGATCGATGTCGGCCCGATCGTGTTGCCGTCCGTGGCATTCTTGACGGGCGGAACGGCCAGCGTCGGCGAGACGATCAGGTCATGGGTTTCGAATACATCCTCGAGGCCCTCATGGACGCCGGTGCGCAAAAGATCGTCGAGCGCATGGTCGATGGCGGACACCTTGTAGGCGCCCTCCAGCATGGCGAGGAACTGCGGGGTGAGCACCTTGGCGTGCTTGCCCATCAGGTCGATGCCCTCCTGTTTCAAGTACACGGCGATGGCAGCATAGTGGATCGAGATCGTGCGCACCCAAAGCGCCGCCAGTTCCTTGTGATCGGCCCTGAAATCGAGCTCGACCTCGTCAACCTCGATGCCACGTCCTCGCATGACATCGACGGCACGGGCAACGACGGTGGCGACCTCAGCGTCCACCGGGAAATTGCCTAGTCGCGGGCTGTAGGCGACGCGCAGTTTCGGCGTCCACCCGGCAACGGCGCCGACATAGTCGACGCCGTCATCCGCCAGGCAGAACGGGTCGCGGTTGTGTGGCCCGGCCATGATCTTGGTCATCAGCGCGGCGTCCGCAACGGTGCGGGTCAGCGGTCCGATATGGACCAGAGGATGTCCCCACAGGAAGGCGTCGGGGCGAGTCACCGAAGGAATGCGGCCGAAAGAGGGCTTGAAGCCGACGGTGCCGCTGAACGAGGCGGGGATGCGGACCGAACCACCGCCGTCCGTGCCTTGCGCCAGGGCCGCCATGCCGTCGGCGACCGCTGCCGCACTGCCGCCGGACGAGCCGCCGGAATTGTAGCCGATCGCGAAGGGCGTGCTGGTCGGCCCGAAGCGCAGATTGTCGGTGATGCCCTTATGGCCGAACTCCGGCGTGTTGGTCTTGCCTAGCACGATGGCGCCTGCGTCGAGCAGGCGCTCGACCGCCACGGCACTTGTTTTGGGCACCCGGTCGTGCACCGCCCACGACCCCATTGAGGTCGGCACGCCGGCCATATCGTCGAGGTCCTTGATGCCGACGGGGACGCCATGCAGCGGTCCAAGCGGAGCGCCTGCCATCACGGCCTTTTCGGCGGCCCGCGCAGCTTCCATCGCCTGGTCGCCGAGAACCAGCGTATAGGCGTTGACCACCGGGTTGCGCGCCTCGATGCGGCGCAGATAGGCCTCGGTCACTTCAACCGGCGACAGGTCGCGGCGCCGGATGCGCTGGGCCAGTTCCGTGGCTGGCAGGAAACAGATCTGGTCGTCTGCAGAAGTCATAAGCCGTTCCACCTTGTTGGGTGCTATTTGATGAACACTGGATTTGCCCCGCCGCCGGTGCCCTTGCTCACTTTGACCGGACTGGCGCAGTAGAAGCCTTCGTAGCGGCGGTCCGAGGCACAGTCGGCGGCCAGCAGGTCGAGCGATGCCATTTCGGTGAACGCCACGCCCAGATTGCGCATCAGCGCGGCGTGCAGAACCAGCATCAACCCGGTCTCGGGCTCGTAGGTTGTCTCGTTGGCCAGTGTGTCGGTAACTAGACAGGGGATCTGCATCTCGTCGAACCAGCGCACGAGGTCGAGGCTGAAGGTCAGTCCGGGTTCCCAATATCCATCGCCGACGCACTGGCTTCCCGCCGCCAGTGCGCCGACCCAGCCGGTGCGAACGAGAAGGATGCTGCGCGGCAGGATATCGACCGTCTGGGCCCGGGCGCATTCCATGAGGTCGCGATGCGTGAATGTTTCAGCGCGCTCAAGCGCCGGTTTGCCGCGGAACCGGGCGATGTCGAGCAGCACGCCGCGTCCGACGATCCCGCGCTCCGCGATCGGCATGATGCTGGCCTTGGTCATGCCGCCATTGGTACTGCTTGCCGCGAAGCCGTTCCAAAGCGTGTCGTCGAACCACATGTGGCCGAGCGCGTCGCAATGCGTGCCGGCCTGTGCGAAGCCGGTGATATAGTCGTCTGCGAATTCGAGGCCGCCGGCAAGCGGTTGCCAGTGACCGTTCGCGAAGCCGGCCTTGTCGGCGACCATGAAATGCTTCGCCGGCCAGCGGCCGGGAAAGACGGCATCGCCCTCAGAGGTCCCGACCGGCACGCCAAGGGTGAAGGTGCGGCCGTCCCGCACCGACGCCAGGCCGCGCTTGACCTCGTCGGCGGTCAGATAGTTGAGCGCTCCGATCTCGTCGTCGGCACCCCAATGCCCCCAGCGGCTCGGCGCATTGCCCAGCAGCCGGCGCAGCGTCATCGTTTCAGTCGCGCTCATGCTTCCGCCTGCGCGGTCGCCGGCTGCCTGGCGCCGGTGATATAAGCGACGACGTCCTCCATGTTGGTGCCGGAACTTGCGAGATCGGCGACCTTGCGGCCCCTGCGCATCACCACCACGCGGTTGCACACCTGCCAGAGATGATCGAGATTGTGGGTGACCATGACGATCGTCAGCCCCTGGGCGCCGAGTCGTTTGATGAGGTCGAGCACCTCACGGGATTCGCGTACGCCGAGCGCCGCGGTGGGCTCGTCGAGCAGCAGCAGCTTGTGGCCCCAAAAGGCACCGCGCGCGATCGCCACCAATTGGCGCTGGCCGCCGGACATGCGATCCACCGGTTTGCTGCGCACCCCGGGGATATCGATGTGCAGTTCCTCGAGGCCGCGCATCGCGATGTCGCCCATCGATTTGCGGCGGATCCAGCGCAGCAGCGCCGGGCCGCGGCCAAGCGCGATCTCGCGGCCGAGAAAGAAGTTTTCGGCGGCAGTGAACGTGCCGATCAGCGACAGGTCCTGATAGACCGTCTCAATGCCGAGGCGTTGCGCTTCGGACGGCGGCGACAACTTTTGCGGCCGCCCTTCGAGGATCACGTCGCCGGAATCCGGATCATGCGCGCCGGCCAGGATTTTGATCAGCGTGGACTTGCCGGCACCATTGTCGCCAACGAGGCCGAGTATGTCGCGCTTGGCGATGTCCAGCGAAACGTCATCGAGTGCCTGGATGCCGCCGAAGCTGCGGCAGATCCGGCGCAGGCTGAGCAGCATCTTCTGCGCCATGGCCTATCCCCTCGCATAGCGGCGGCCAATACCGCCGAGCGCTACGGCGACGACGAGAAGGCAGCCGGTGAACAGGAACTGAGTGAAGATCGGCGCGCCGATCATGGCCAGCCCATTGTTGCCGACGGCGACCGTCAGCACGCCGATCAAGGTTCCGAGGATATGGAACTGACCCTCTCGCAGCGCCGCCGAGCCGAGGAAGGCGGCCGAGAACGACGTCAGCATGAAGCTGTCACCCGCCGTCACCTGGCCGGAGCCGAGATTGGAGGCCATCAGCACGCCACCGATGGCAGCACAGGTGCTGGCAATGGCGAAGGCAACGATGCGGCTGCGATCGACGGCGACGCCGGCGCGGCGCGCTGATTCCGGGCTGACGCCGATGGCCTTGATGTGTTGGCCCTGCACCGTTCGGTTGAGGATCACCCACAGCAGCACAAGCACGACGGCCATGATGATGACGAGGTGCGGCACTCCGGCAATCCGGCCGATCGCGATATTGGTGAATTCGCGCGATTGGGTGAGCTGCAGCGGAATTCCGCCCGAATAGGCGTAGTTCAGCCCGACGACGATGGTGCCCGTGCCAAGCGTGGCAATGAAGGCGTTCACCCCGATCTTCGAAACGACAATGCCGTTGACAATGCCGACGACCGTTCCGAGGCCGACGACAAGGAAGATGGCGGGTAGGATCGGCAAGCCACTGCTGCTCAACAGCCCGACCACGAGCAGCCCGCAGAAACTCGCGACATAGCCGATACTGAGGTCGAAATCACCGGCGACGAGTGGCACGGTGAGGCCGGCCGCGACAATGGTGCCGATCGCCATGTCGTTTACGATATTGCGAAAATTGCCGATGGTTGCGAAGGTCCCCGGCTCCAGCACCGAGAATATCCCCAGCATCGACGCCAGCACGATGATGGTGCCGTAAGTCCCAAGCAGGCGCATGAGCAACGCGCGCCGCTGTCGGGCATTGGGCGAGGCATAGCCGGTCTGCGTTGACGGCAGGACGCGGGGCGCCTCTGCCGGAGCGTGGGTTTCAGGCAGGGAATGATCAGCGGACATGGCGGCTCTCATGACAGCACTCCGGCCCGGCCAGTCAAGTCCGGCCCAGACCCCCACTCAGGAGAGCTTACTGCGGATTGTCCTTGATGAACTTGTCGACGTTGTCTTTGGTGACGAGCGTATAGCCTGGCACGAAGGATTTGGGCCTCCACTGGTCGCCGGCTGCCAGGATGTCGGGAATCTGATCGACTAGCATTTTGCCTGTCGAAGTCAGATCGACACCGAGCGTGGCGGTCATCGTCCCGTCCTTGACAGCCTGGACAGCGGGCGCCGTGGCGTTGAACGAATAGACCTTCACGTCGCTGCGGCCGTTCTGCTTCAGCGCCGCGATCGCGCCCATAGCGTTGTCGTCATAGCAGTTGAAGATGGCGAACGGCCCCTTGGCGTTGGCATTGGCTGCAAGCCAGGCGCTGGTCGCGGCCTGCGAGGATTCGGCAGCACCCGGGATACTGATCTCGTGCGAGGTCGCCTTGAGCCCCGGATTTGCCTTGACCGCCGCGTCGAAGGCGTCGGCTCGTTCGCGGCACGGAATGCCGGGATGGTAGGTGAGGTCGAGTACAGTTCCGGACTTGCCGATGTCCTTCAGCATCAAGTCGATCAGCGGTTGCGCAGCACCGGTACTTGCAGACAGCGCGATCCCGTCTGCCATGCCGCCGCCGGCCGAAAGCACGGGGATCTTTGCGTCCGCCGCCGCCTGGAGCCCGGCCGCCAGGCCCGTCGAATCGAAGACAGTGACGATGATGGCGTCCACCTTCTTGGTTGCCAGCTGCTTGATGCTGGTGATCGCTTGCGAAGGATCGCCATTGGCATTGAGCGTTTCCACCGACCAGCCCTTGGACTTGGCTTCCTGGCTCATCGTGTCGACCATCTGGTTTGTGTCGACGTCGGATGTCGAGAAGGTGACGATGCCGATCGTCAGCTTGTCATTCGCGGCGAGGGCGGCCGACGTGAAGGATGTTGCGACGAGCGCTGCGGTCGAGAGTTTCTGAAAGCGGTTCACTGTGCGTATCCCCTGTTGACCGAGTGTTCCGGCTCACCTCCAGACCGCGCAGCAGCCCAGCTTGGGCGCCATCTACAGGTCGTCACACTCAGTCTGTTTGTTCGTGCGAGCCACGTACTAACTATAGGCACAAGCTCTTATGCCGCGCAACGGCTAATTTCAACCGGCTTTGGTCACTCGAGGTTCAATCGCTGTGGGGCTCTTGGGGCAAGCGCGCAGCTAGGCCGCCTTCTTGATCTCCGCGACCTGAACGCCCAGTCGGAACGCCTGACCGTCTGCAAACGAACGCGCGTAGCTCTCAGATGTAAAAGGGACCGTGGTGGTGGTGCCGTTGACCGTCACGCGAACCGACCACTCTTTGTCCCTAATGATTTCAACGGCATGTTGCTCATGCGCAGCCATGCACTCCTCCCAGAATCTTCCGTTGAGGATGGGAGGATAGCGTCGTAAAACTGGTTTGCATGCAAATAATCCGACACCGCGACGTCGAAATGCCGAAACTCGCACAGCTAGGCTTAAGTCGATGGCCTCGTCTTGAGCTGTTCAAGGTATTCCTTGGCGAGGTTGAAAAGTGCGGTGGCAGTCTTTTCAGCCGTCCAGCCTTGCTCGATGCAAGAGGACACCAGAGCGGCGTACGCGCCTCGAGGGCGACTGCGCAGTTCACGCTCCTGTCCGGGCTGTCCTGGGAGAGAAGGGGCGGTTCGACGTGTGCTGTTTGGGACATGCAGAATAATTGGCGGAGTGCCAGAACGTCCCTCCGCACTCGCGCTTCGCACCACGGTGCCGCCCTCAGCGTCTTGCTTAAGGGACTTTGCGGCGTAATTCGCTCGCGTTCGAATTGAGAGCTACCTCGGATTTAACACGCGGATTACCAGGCGGACAAAAAAGCCCCGGCGCTGGGTCGTTGCGCCGGGGCTTTGGGCAAGTACAAGCTACACCAACATGTCCGTTTATGAACGTGCGCTAATAAAGTAAAAAACGGTGAACCACGCATAGGCCGAAGGGCGCACGCTCAAAGCTGGGGTGAAGCGGCAATATCAGTGATGACAAGTTGCGCACCCTGATTGTTCCACCTAGCTTTCGACCGAACGAGGGGACGAGGATGCCGGCTGTGTTGATTTGCCAAGATGATGTACTCTGTCACCGCTCATGCCGATGAGGGGAGCCGGCTCGAACCGCAAATCTCGAAATGTCTAGTGATGGCCCCTGGACCCCGCACCTTCGGGGATTCGAAGCTGATTCCAGGTGGTGCTAAGCAAGGCCGGCAAGGTGGAGACGATCACTTATGCTAGTATGCTCATACATCGCTTTGCTCTGAGTGGCGGCCCAGCAGCTTGGGTTAGGGGGGGCGGCCGCTGGGCCTGACCAGCGAGCCTTAGGGAATGCTCGACTGGCTGGTTAATATATTAGATAAACCTAATGTAATTGAACCATGCGAACGAAGTACGCGGCGGTAAGAAAGTGGCTGGCACGATTCACTTACCGCGCGCTTTTGCCTTGGGTTCTGGCGAGCTTTCGGACGGGTTTGCGGCCAATTTTGCAGATCGCCGATCTGTTACCCACAGGGACTTTTTCCTCGCCACCAAATCGTCACGATCGCCCTCAACGGTCGCTCGGCTATGCATCGCAGCTGTGGCGTAGTCGGCTCTGTTGGTTCGATAGTCTTCTTTTTGGACAGTCATCGTTTTCTCCCAGTTTCATAGCCCCTCTTTTTGCCCTGGCGGGGAGATTAACTGCCGGTGCATTACGCGAGTCAATCGAATTAAACGACCACTCCGCAGTCGCGAGGGCGGGAAGCAAGCCGACAATTTTAACGTTGGAACGGCTTACAGAGTGCCGGCAACACAGCCGCCCTTTCGTCGGGCTGCGTTGATCGCGTCCATGTTGCCCTTCAGCTCGCTGATCGTGGCTTAACGTGCCTTCATGTCTGTGTTGTCCATCATGCTGCCAACCGGCAAGCCAAGCCAAAACACGCCGTCCACGTCATGGCGGGCGGTTCTGTCTTGTACGGCCATTATTCGGCACCAGGTCGGAACTCGTTCGGTAAAGTTCGGCTTCCAACTGGCTGCAGGACTTGCCCGCGTACGCTGGACGAAACCAGCATGGGCTTGATGTCGGCTGGGCGAGTAGCGCAGCCCGACAAAACGTCGATGGCTACAAACGCACATAACTTGATTTTCATGCTTCCCCCAAAATGCCCGCGGCGAGCATGCGCTGAGGGCGGGACGAAGTCTATGTGCCTTGACGGCATCAGGAATATATTCCTATCCTGTTCACCCAAGGAGAGCGGGATGCCACGCTATCGCCGCCATGAAGAGATTTCCGAATTCCATCTCGCCAAAATCGAATGGCAGGCATGGCTTTTGACGGTAGAACTCCGCGATGCGCAGTTGGCGCTCAAGCCGTTCTGTGCGCATTGGGAAACAATCGACCAGTTGCATCGTGATATGCGAAAGGCGCTCAATCTGTTGAATAATAGGCCGGCGGACTACGAGGAGCCGCATTTCGCGCCCATGTCGCGAGGGTGAAGAACTAGCCTGTCAGTTTAGTGAAGTCGTGGCGCCGCGCGCGAACATGTGCCAGCAAATTCGTTTCGTTTACGACCCCTGATTGAAAGAGATTCAGAGTGGTCGAGGCCAGAATCTGACCGTCTATCGGGGTGCTGTACCATTTCGCGTCGGCGGTTACCTGGTCGACAACCCGCTGGCAGATCGCCCGATCTTTAGGTCTAAGGAACTGACTTTTCAGTGCTCGTAGCATCTCGACGCCTTGAAACGGGGAGTCACCTGTCTCCCGCGCGACACCCATGCGAGGTCTCGAGCATGGACCCTAAACGCATTCAGACAGAAAATTGCCATTCGTTTGAGTGGTACCGATGTCGCGTGGATAAGCGGCGGTCCGCGAGCTAATCCACCATGTCGCGCAGCGGCTTCTTGCGCTTTGGCGTCCTGTACTTCTCGACCAGCCTGACCTTGTCGATGGCGATCGTCACCAGCGGTCCCACATCGACGGTCACCCTGCCGCCTTCCTCGTCTATGAGCGTGATCTCTCCGGCAAGCTCGATCTGCTGCCCCTTCTTCACCTTGGTTGTTCGATGATCGAATGCGGAAAGCTATAGCTCGCAATCGAGACGTTTAGGTGCTGAGTGACCCGTTTGCGAAGGTGGCCTTGATCGCCACCTCGTCACGAATGGAAATTCCGCGCGCGGTTCCATGAGTCTGGTGCGCTCGGCGCCTTACTCAAGATATTGCTAATTATGGATGAGCCCGCTTCCTCCGATCGATGGATGAAGCCGATCGTGGGCCACTGCTACTTTGATGGATCGCGCGACTTACCCGACAAGAGCCTGGCTCCAGGGGCAAAATACGAGCAAGACGACTCTCATTGCTATCGCAATCCTCGCCATCAGTGTCGGCTGTGCCGAAGCCAAGGACCGTAAGGTCGAAACCGCGACCCTCGGCACGTACGCCAATTCGAAGAACCTGCCGGTTTGTGCCGCGTCAAGCTCACTCTTCGAAGTCCTCGGTGATAAATGTTTTCTCGTCACAGGTTCGATGATCTATGGCGACATCGCCGAACTCTCCCGGACAATCACTTTGAGTTGGTAGCCGAAGCAACAACCTCCCAGCGCGGCCTCCATTCTCCGGTATGAAGTTGCGTCGCAGGGGCTGCCTTCGCCCAGATATCGACCCTGTCTTCGCGCGTCGCCAAAACCGGCGCAATCCCCAGTCACCACGGGCCTCTCCAAAATTCTTATGCCGTCCCCACCTGCGGTCGAGCGTGTCGCGCCAACACAGCAGCGCCTCTGGATCGTTTGGGCAACCCAACGCATACCTTCCGGTCGGGAAACTCGCTTACGCGTTTCATCGTCCATTCGGCAGTGGAAAATTAGGCCGATTTGGCAGTGCTCAGATTCGCGTGGCCGTCCTGCGATCCGTTCGGAGACGATCCGCGAGTGGTTGCGGCAACTGCGCCTCAAGCTGGCGACCGCCGTCTGCAGCGTGCTGCTGCGGAGCAGCGCTGACGCTGCGCTCGTCCGGACCGTCGCAAGACCGCTTGATTGTATCCGGCCTGGAGACAGACCAACGCCGGCGCAAGCTCACCCTGAAACCAAAAGACAATATCGATGACGTCCAACAGCTATGCTCCCAAGGGTTCAAGCGCCTGCAAACATTTCACCATGCCAATTTCGCCATCGCCGCTTGCGACCAAGCTCGTGCATACCTCGATCACCATCACCAAGACCCTGCGAGACGCGGAAGAGGCAAGCCGCTTCATGAAGAGGCTAGAAGTCCCCAAACCCAAAAGCCGCCGATCGATTTGAGCCGCAGTAACGAAGTGTAACCGGGTTCGCACTACAAGAAGCTCAAACCGCGCAAGACCGCTGACCGATACGACCGCGATGTTCAACGGTCTTGCCCAATGGAAGCCGCCCCAATGGAAATCGTCACGAACAACCCTACGACTAGCCATCTGATGACTTCACGGCGTTTTGCGCCTCTCTTCTGGACGCAGTTCCTGTCCGCCTTCAACGACAATTTCCTCAAGAACACGCTGGTGTTCCTTATTCTGTTTACCCTGGCGGCGGACAAGGCAGCATCACTGGTCACCCTGGCGGGTGCCGTCTTCATGGCTCCTTTCCTGCTCCTGTCTGCCCTTGGTGGCGAGATCGCCGACCGGTTCGACAAGGCGCTCATCGCCCGTCGGCTGAAATTCACCGAAATCGCGGCAGCTGCTGTCGCAGTCGTTGGGATCGCGCTGTCGTCGATCCCGGTGCTGATGATGGCGTTGCTCATGTTCGGCATCATCTCGGCACTGTTCGGACCGATCAAGTACGGCATCCTGCCGGATCATCTCGAGCGCAAGGAATTGCCCCGCGCCAATGCCTGGATCGAATCGGCAACCTTCGCCGCCATCCTCGGCGGCACTATCGCCGGAGGCGTCGTCTCGGCCGATGGCATAGGCGTCTCGCTCTTCGGGCCGATGATGATGATCCTCGCCATCGGTTGCTGGTTTGTCAGCCGCTACATCCCGTCCACCGGTTCTGCGGCCCCCGACCTAGTCATCGACAAAAACATCTTTCGCTCAACGTGGCGACAGGTCAACGGCTTGCGTGCCGACAAGCGGATCTGGCGCGCCGGACTGATGACCTCGTGGTTCTGGCTGATCGGGGCCATTGTCCTTTCGATCCTGCCTACGTTGGTCAAGGATTCGCTCGGTGGCGGAGAAATCGCTGTCACCGCCTATCTGGCGGTGTTCGCCGTCTCGATCGCCATAGGCTCTGCCATAGCCGCATGGATGTCGCAGGGCCGCATCGTGCTCTTGCCAGCCCCGGTTGGCACGGCGTTGATGGCGCTATTCGGCATGGACCTGGCCTGGACCATCTGGAGTATGCAGCCTTCGGTCAGGGCCGAAACGCTCGCAATATTCTTCGCCGGGCCAAACACGGTCCATGTTGCGATCGACCTTGCCGGCATGGCTATTGCCAGCGCATTTCTTGTCGTACCGACCTTCGCCGCCGTACAGGCCTGGGCGCCCGAAGCCAGCCGCGCTCGCGTCGTCGCCGCGGTGAGCATCGTCAATGCAGGCTTCATGACGGTGGGCGGCATACTTGTCGCCGCGATTCAAGCAGCGGGCGTCTCCACTGGAGGTATCCTGTTCGGCCTCGCCGCACTCAACGTGGTCGCCGCCTGGCTAATGCTGAGATATCTGCCAACCAACGCCTTCCGCGACTTCGTTTCCATTCTGTTCCGAGCCTTCCATCGTCTGGAGGTGGAGGGGCTGGAAAACCTCAAGGCGGCCGGCCCGGCACCCATCCTGGCGCTCAACCATGTCAGTTTCCTCGACGGCCCGCTGGCTTTGACTCTGACCGATGAGGAGCCGGTGTTTGCCATCGACTACACCATCGCCCAGGCCTGGTGGATGAAGCCGTTCATGAAACTTGCGCGCGCCCTGCCGCTCAATCCGGCCAAGCCGATGTCGACCCGCACGCTTATCAAGGTCGTGCAAGGCGGCGATCCGCTTGTCATCTTCCCCGAAGGCCGGATCACCGTGACCGGCGGCCTGATGAAGGTCTATGACGGTGCCGCCATGGTGGCCGACAAGACCGGCTCGATGATCGTGCCAGTGCGCATCGACGGCCTGGAGAAGAGCTATTTTTCGCGGCTGACCTCGCAGCATGTTCGTCGCCGGCTGTTCCCGAAGGTCAAGGTGACCATCCTGGAGCCCGTCAAACTTCAAGTAGCGCCGGATCTGAAGGGCCGGAAGCGCCGCGCAGCGGCGGGCGCTGCCCTCTACCAGGTCATGTCCGACCTCCTCTTCCGCACCCAGGACATCGAGAAGACCGTGCTGGAGAAGATCGTCCAGACGGCGAACGAACGCGGCATGAAGCAGCTGGCCGTGCAGGACCCCGTTAGCGGGTCGCTGAGTTACGGCAAGCTGCTGACGGCGGCTGCGGTGCTTGGCGAGAAATTCGAACACCTCTATGCCGGCCAGCAGACGCTCGGCATCATGCTGCCCAACGCCAACGCCGCCTGTGCGACGCTGCTCGGCGTGATGTCCGCCGGCAAGGTTCTGGCGATGATGAACTTCACTGCCGGTGCGGCCAACATCCTCTCCGCTTGCAAGGCCGCCGAGGTGCGCACCGTGCTGACCTCGCGCGCCTTTGTCGAACAAGCGAAACTCGGCGCCGTGATCGAGGAACTCGGCCGATCGGTCGACATCGTCTGGCTCGATGATCTGCGGGCCACCATTGGCCTCAAGGACAAGCTGCTCGGCCTTTTGCGCAAGAGCGCACCCCGGGTCGCCCGCAAGTCTGAAGATCCAGCGGTGATCCTGTTCACTTCAGGTTCCGAAGGCACGCCCAAGGGCGTGGTGCTCACCCACCGCAACATCCTGGCCAACGCCGCGCAGGCCGCTTCGCGGATCGACTTCCATTCGGGCGACAAGGTCTTCAATGTGCTGCCGATCTTCCATTCCTTCGGCATGACGGCGGGCACGGTGCTGCCGCTCATCTCGGGCGTGCCGGTCTATTTTTATCCCTCGCCGTTGCACTACCGGATCGTGCCGGAGTTGGTTTACGCCTCAAACGCAACGATCATCTTCGGCACCGATACGTTTCTTGCCGGCTATGCCCGCACCGCACACCCTTACGACTTCCGCTCAGTGCGCTATTGCTTTGCCGGCGCGGAACCGGTCAAGCCTTCGACGCGCGCGACCTATATGGAAAAGTTCGGCCTTCGCATCCTCGAAGGCTATGGCGTGACCGAAACCGCGCCGGTGATCTCCATCAACACGCCGATGTACAACCGCTCCGGCAGTGTCGGCAAAATCATGCCGGGTATGGAGTATCGCCTGGACCCGGTGCCTGGCGTCGAGGATGGCGGACGGCTGTTCGTGCGCGGGCCCAACGTCATGGCAGGCTATCTGCGCGCCGAGAAGCCGGGCGTGCTCGAACCGCTCGAAGACGGCTGGCATGACACCGGCGACGTGGTCGCCGTGGACGACGTCGGCTTCATCACCATTCGCGGCCGCGCCAAGCGCTTTGCCAAGATCGGTGGCGAGATGATCTCACTGGCCGCCGTCGAGGCGCTGGCGGGCGAATTGTGGAAAGGCTCGCTCTCGGCGATCGCCGCCGTGCCAGATGCACGCAAGGGCGAAAAGCTGATCCTCATCACCGAGGCCGTCAACGCCACGCGTGCCGAATTCCTGGCCTTCGCCAAGGCCAACGGCGCCATGGACCTGATGGTGCCGGCCGAAGTGCACGTCGTTGCGAAAGTGCCTGTCCTGGGCTCAGGCAAGCTCGATTTCTCCGCTGTGACCAAAATGGTGAGCGGCGAAGACATGAAAACCCAGGCGGCTTGACAATAGCGACCGGGAAGTCGGCCTGTTTGCTCAATCAGGTGAAACTGGGCTAGACGCGGATGCATGCAGTTTCGAACGAGGCTTCGACTCGTTTTTGCGGCTAACTTTTTTGTGTGTCTCGGTTGGGAACACGGGACCGCCGCGAAAGTTCGGTGCACGCAGCGAATCCTCCCCTCCGGGTGTTGCTGCAGATCGGTATCCCGATCGGCCCGCGCCCCCGCATGGGCGCGGGCCTTGGCGCGTTGCTGTGGTGCTTATGCCATCTACTTCGATCCGCAAAACGGAATATGATCCCGACAGCAAAACCCTTTCGGTGTGGTTTGTCGCCAGCGGCAAACGGTACGAATTTGAGAACGTGCCGCCGGACATTTACGCCGAATTCCGAGCCGCCTTCGCCAAGGGCCGCTACTTTAACGATCACATTCGCAATCATTTCCGTTACCGGCTTGTTCCTACCGACGACCGGTGACGACCCTTGGAGGAAAGGATAGCGCATCCACCGTTCGAGGGATGCGTTCTGGCGTAACAAAACCTAGACCTGTGTCGTGAGCAAGGGGTCGACTGCCGGCGCAGGGGGTCTAGAGTTCATACCTCCCATGATGCCTACCCTGGTCGCCAAGCCACCCCAGGGCGACGGATGGACTCACGAGGTCAAGTTCGACGGCTACCGCTCCCAGATCATCATCGACGCCGGCCGGGTGCGTGTCTTCACCCGTCGCGGGCTCGACTGGACGTCGAAATACCGCGACCTCGCCGCAACAGCTAAAACGCTGGACGTTGAGAACGCCATCATCGACGGCGAAATTATCGTTCTCAACGACAAGGGCCTGTCCGACTTTGCCGAGCTGCGAAAAGCGATCACGCGACGCCAGCACGATCTCTATTTCGTCGCCTTCGATCTGCTGCACCTCAACGGCCACGATCTGCGCGACATGGCGATGGAGCAGCGCCGCGAGATCCTGAAGGGCATCATCCCGTTAGACATCCGCATCCAGTTTAGCCAGGCGCTGCCGGGCGAGGCGAACGCCATCTATCACCTCGTCGATCAGGCCGGCCTGGAAGGCATGGTATCGAAGCGCATCGGCAGCAGATATGTCAGCGGCCCGACCACAAACTGGCTGAAAACCAAATGCTACACGGTGGGCGAATTCGAGTTGCTCGGTGTCGAGTGGGAGCAAGGCAAGCCGACTTTCGCCTTGATGGCGGAGCCCGGCATGCGGAAATATGCCGGCAGCGCTTTAGTCAGCGTCAATCGCGAGATGCGGGAACGGCTATGGAAGCAGGTGCAGGAGCATGCCGGCCCGCCGCCGAAGGACATGCCCAAACGGCCGGCGACGCAATGGGTCAAGCCAGGGATTAAGGCGCGCATCAAGTACCTGAGAGGTGAGGAAGACCTGCGGCATGCCTCGCTGCAGGATTTCTGGGACGAGGGTTAGTGCGGGTCTCCGAACCAATGCCTTTTGCGCATCGCCAACGCTTCTTTGAACGCGCGCGCCGCTCCGTCGCATGCCGCCTTCGAAGGACCATTGCACTTGAGAATGATCTCAGCCGTCCTCACAGTTAAGCCGTGCCTTTCGGCGAACTCTGCGGCGCTATAAGGATCGTCTCCAAGCGCGGATCTCGCTTTCGCCATTATGTGGCTTTCCTGAACAACTCAAGAAGTGTCGCCTCGTCGGTGCAGCCGTTGCCGAAGAGCGAAATGAGCGTCGCTGCCAGCCCATCTACTTCCGGGGATGATGGATCGAGCTTTCGCTCGCTGCAAACCTGATCGAAGACCCGCTGACAAATTGCGAGATCGTTCGGATAGAAACCATGGCCCGAAGGGCGCCCCAGCATCTGACTCACTCCCTCCCAAAGGAGCCGCGAGTTAGAAACAAATTCAACTACCGCTCGTAACGGGAGTCAATGACACCGGAAGGAGTGTCAAAAACATACAATCTGAGCATCTCGTCAGTTGTCTTTTCGGGGAGCTTAGTATACCAGTAGTTACCGTCACCAAAGGGGGCGGTGTCCCTATGGTTGACGAAAATGAGCATGATAAGGCTACGGCGGTCGGTGCGGTCGTGAAGCACCTAATGCAACAAACCGGCATTTCCGAACCACAAGCCAAAGACCTTGTAAACCTGATAGGAAACAATTGGTCATCGCTTCTACGTGAAGCCCGCTTTCTGCGTGGAACCCGCTAATCGCGCGTAAGCCGTTCGACTGTCTCAATGATCGCCTTTGCAAGTGCCTCGCCCTCATGCATCGGCAACGGGCCATAGAGCAGGTTGACCGCCTCCTCGCTAGGCAGAACGCCGGCGGGGCAGGTCAGCTCAATCGCCATGCGAACGAGCTGCAGGCCAGTTCTTTCCCCATATTTGTAGTTCTCATCCATCGGCAGGATACTGGCGCTGGGCTGGCGATCGTCAAGACGGCGCCATTTCGACTGGATGTTCGAGCTGCCCGAAACCACAGGACCTAAGTCTGACCGCGTTGGGTAATGGTCCTGCGCACAATAGCGCCTGGAACTTGCACGGCGGGTTGAAGTTGATAACGTCGTCATGCGTATCCTAGTCCCTTCATGCGCTGATAGGGTCCCCTCCCACTGCTCGCACAGTGGCGAGCGGACCCTCGATCGCGCCCGCCCCCAGGAAGCCGCCAAGACCCTGCGACCCCGAACGAAATAAGAACAAAAAAGGTCAAGAGCGCCTTGACCGGAGAGGAATTTGTTCCTTATTTCTGTTTCAATCTGAAGCGGGAAGGAATGGTCGCGAAGTGCCAAAAGCGCTGGTCGGCGAGGCTATGGCAAAAACAGCGGAGGACAATTTCCGGATCGAGGTTTGAGACCGCGAGGAGAAGGCGCTCGTTGAGACGATAAGTCGATCGCCGGATTCGAGCGTCAGCCAGGCCGCCTGGCAGGCAGCTATCAGGCGCCGGCCGGGGATGCTGCTGATCCACTACAAAAGCCGGCATGTGATGGAGAAGATCGTTACACCGGGCGAGCCCACGGTACCGCCGCATACCATCGTTGCGGGCAGCGTGCACGCTGGCCTCGACGTATCGCTCGGCGATCTGCGCGAATGGCACACGCTGCGCGCCTGGTGCAAAAACTTTTCACATCATGCCGAGGTGAAGGCCGCTGGCCTGGTCCGGCGCTATGGCAAAGATGCGCTGTTCAGCACGGTCGAAAGGGCCCTGTTCTGTACGAGCTGTGACAGAGGCGGCCCGGTCAGGTTGGAGATCCACAAGCTGCCGAGGAACTGAAGCGCTCGCCTAGCGGGGAAGGTGGCCGGCGCCGCTTGGGGGGCGTTGGGGTAGTTTGCCTGAATAGGCGCCGGCCGGGCGGGTTGGGGTCCGCCGCGGTGGATAGTACCGAACTTGGTGATTCAGATAATTCCGCGATCACGGAAGACGGCCTACGCGCACCCGTCGGTTTCGCTTTCCTCGTCAACCGTCTTCACTGTGTTAAGGCCCGCTATTCCAAACATTACTTGATCAGTGAGGAAGCGCTCGTCTGGCTGGGAGAACGGACGGCACTGCACAAGTGCGCTGAACAGATCTGCCGTGGAGCATCTGGCGCGCATGAAGGAAGCCGCAGGTGCCTAGCACGCGAGGGGGAAGTCGCGCGGTCGTCTATGATCTTAACTGCGCAACGACCGCGCCGCGGGGCGCCCGGGTTGCGAGTTTGCCGGAGCTTTCGCAACGAGCAGTATACCAGTTGCTGCTTCTGACCTGCGAAGGGATCGCCGCATCGTGGGCTCGGAGGGAGAAAGCAAACGAACTTGGAACTGGGCTGCCTGAGTGTAACGATTAAGTATCGATAAGAGGTCATTATCGATAGTGAAAAGCACGTTGGAGAAAATCCCCTACAAGTCAACTTAAATGCCGGTTAGCTTGACTAGCTCGAATCAGCTAGTCCGAAAACAATGGCTTATGCGATTCGAGACTTGCCCCTGGAGACCCTGTTGGAGCCCGTTGCACGCACTACCGCGGCTTTGGCGCGGCTCGACGAGCGGCTGGCCCGCTCACCGGTCCGCGACGGCTTTGTCGAGCGCCAGCATTTTGCCGACGCGGCCTCTGCCCTTTGGCTGGAGGGCGAGCTCGTCCATCTCGAGGACTTGGTCCTGCACGACGCCCATATGGACATCCGCCACCGACCCACGAGCTCACCCGCGCACATGCGGTGCTGCGGACACGCCGGCGCATTTTTGCGCAGAAGCCGGACTGGGCGCTCAGCCGCGACGGTTTTTTGGCGCTGGCCGGCCGCGGCGGCGCGACGCCGGCATCGGGGCCAAGAAGCCGGGAAGGGGAGGTCGCCGGCCCCGTTAAAGCCGACGGTCAGGATGATGGAGAGGATGATCTTCTAGCCGAGGAATTCGCCGAGATCGATGCTGTCCTAGCGCGCTCGTCGAAGATTCTGAGCGACGCCGACGTGCCTGGTCGAAAGGAGGAAACGTCACGACGTGACCGGCCGGAGCCGCAAAACGGCCTGATCTACGATCTCGACTGGAATGAGGAAGAACGGCTGGCCGAATGGCAGGACGTGATCGCCAGGACGCGCGATCTGCCGGTCGTCCTGCGCGGCGCGGTCCTGCTCGAAGCCTGGTCGGACATCGAGGTGCTGCAGCATGTCGCCTGGCTCGGGCCACTGCTGGTTGCCGCGCTGCTGCGGCAGGAAGGTCTTGCCGCCAACCATCTCGCCTGCCTGCATCTCGGTGCCAAAAACATTCCACGGGAGCGGCGGCGGGCGCGCAATCGGTCCGACCGGTTGCTGGCCTGCCTAGATGCCCTCCATGACGCCGCGCTGGCCGGGCTGAAGGAACGCGACCGGCTGGTGCTGGCCAAAAGCCAGATGGAGCGAAAACTCCGCGACCGCCGCGCCAGTTCCAAACTGTCCGACGTGGTTGGACTCGTGCTGTCGCGGCCACTCGTCTCAACCGGCATGATGGAGCGGCTAAAAGTGACAAAACAGGGGCTCAATCTGGTCGGCGAGCTAGGGCTGCGTGAGATGACGGGGAGGGGAAGGTTTCGGGCATGGGGAATCGTTTAGTCCGCAGCCATTCGCTACTAACTTTACGAAATTATCTAACTTGACGAACTTGCGCGCTGTAACCATATTGACAGCAGGAGGTTCTCATCATGGCCGCGCCAAAACGCAGCAATCATAGCGGGACCGCATCGCATGCGGGAGTCGCCGCCCTGAGTTTCACGACAAAGCTGCCGGCACAGGCGGCCTTCAAGAAGGTAGTGCTCGAACGCTATCAGGAAGCGATCGCACGCAGCCGCAAGATCGGCCACCGCGTATCGTTTCGGGTAGAGGTCGATGCGGCGGCTGATGCGCAGACGATCACGCCGGTCGAAGAGCAACCGATCGCTTCAGACGACATCTTTCCCGTCGAGGACACGGGCATGCCCGACGCCGATCTCGAGGCGGCTCTTGCCGGAGCGCGCGCGCGTGGCCGCAAGCGTGTCGCCGAAATTGTCGCCGGCGAGGACATGCTGAGCGCGGATGCCTTTGCCAAGCTGCTCGGCACGTCGCGGGTGACGGTCAACGCCAGGCGGCAAAGCGGTCAAGTGCTCGGGATCGATGGCGCCAAACGCGGTTTCCGCTTTCCTGTCTGGCAACTCGACGAGGACGGTCGTCCCTTCGGCGCATTGCCGGCGCTGCATGCCATGTTTGGCAACAGTGCCTGGGCCGTCTATCGGTTTCTGGTGTCGCGCCATGGCGCCCTCGATGGGCGGACGGGCCTTCGAGCCCTTCAACAAGGCGATGACGCCTCGGTTTTAGCCGCGGCAGAAGGCATGGCCAGGGGCGATTTCGACTGAATGCCCGGCGTTCCACCTCCACCCGATTTCGCGCGCGCAAAGCTCGAAATCGAGACCATACCGCGGGGTCGGACGTTCGGTCGGATCTACTGGAGCACCTATCCTGATCCATTGGGTTGCGGGAAGTCGCCGAGCCGGTTCAGCGATCCTCGACGCCGTCTTGACGCCAACCGGTTTGGCGTTCTTTACCTCGGTGACTCCCTGAAGGTGTGCTTCCTAGAGACCGTGCTCCGCGACCGCCGCGAAGGAATCCTTGACGATCTTCCAATAGAGGAGGTGGAGCTGACCCGACGGCGCTATGCGGAGATCGCGACCACGACAGACCTACGCCTGGTCGGTCTCGGAGGCGACAATGCCGTTCGGATGGGTGTGCCGACCGATGTCGTCCGGGCACAGCGCCAGAACCTGGCACGCCGGTGGTCACTGGCGTTTCACCAGCACCCATCCGAGCCCGACGGGATCATTTATCCCTCGCGCCTCAATGAGGCGACCAATCTTGCCATTTACGATCGCGCGGTGCCGAAGCTTCAGGCGAAGCGTGTTACGAACCTTCTCGGCGCGCGAGGGCTGGCTCAGGTTCTGCAGGATTTCAGGGTGGGGTTGGTGTGAACGACCGGTGTGAGGCCGACGAACGAACCCCGCTGCGCGGGATGGGCGCGTGGGGATGAGGTAGAGATCACGAACCGGACGTCGCACTCGGATTGAGGGTGGTTCGGCAGCGGCAGAGCATCACGGGCTTCTTCAACAAGGAGCCTGACCATGCCCTATCCTGTTCTTGATGCACCGATCAGTCCACTTCGTCAGCGGCTGATCGACGACATGAACATGCGGCGTTTCTCCCGCGAGACGCAGCGCAACTATCTCCGCGACATCGGACGCCTGGCGACGTTCCTCGGGCGTTCACCAGATACAGCGACCACCGACGACCTGCGCCGGTTCCCGATCGAGCAGCAGGACGACGGTGTTCCCGTGCCGACGATGAACAGCATCGTGTCGGCGCTGCGCTTCTTCTTCACGCATACGGTCGATCGTCCCGATCTGGCGCGCAAGCTCGTTCGTCTGGCGCATCCGCGCAAGCTGCCGGTGGTGCTCAGCCGCGACGAGGTCGCCCGGTTGCTCAATGCCACCACCTGCCTCAAGCACCAGGCCGCGCTGTCGGTCGCTTATGGCGCGGGCCTGCGCGTGGCGGAGGTGTCGACGCTGAAGGTCGCCGACGTCGATAGCGAACGCATGCTGCTACGTGTCGAGCGCGGCAAGGGCGGGCGGTACCGGAACGCCATGCTGTCGCAAGATCTGCTCTTGTTGCTGCGCCAGTGGTGGAAGGTCGGACGCCAGCAGGGGGTGATGCACCGCGACGGCTGGTTGTTTCCGGGGCAGCATGCGATGAAGCCCATCAGCACCCGCCAGCTCTATCGCGTGGTCGTCGAGGCAGCGCAGGCGGCCGACATCGCCAAGCGGGTCGGGCCGCACACGCTGCGCCACAGCTTCGCCACCCACCTGCTGGAGGACGGCACCGACATCCGGATCATCCAGGTCCTGCTCGGGCACGCCAAGCTAAATAGCACCGCCTTCTACACCAAGGTTGCAACCCGCACGGTGCGCGCCGTCACGAGCCCGCTCGACAAGCTTGGCCTCTTCAAGCCGGAAGAGATCTCACCCGACGGCTGAGCGTGCGCGCCTCGATCGAGGTTGCCGACATCTTCCGCACTGCCGGGCCGGCCTACCGGGCCGCCCATGCAGGGCATCTGACACTGCAGCAACTCAAGGTCATGTCGGCGATCGAGCACTGCCGCACCGCAGCCCTTGGCGGTCACGTGGAGGCCTGCGAGGACTGCGGCGAGTTGCGCATCGCCTACAACTCCTGCCGCAACCGGCACTGTCCGAAGTGCCAGGGCGCCACGGCGCGGACATGGCTTGCCGAGCGCGAGGCCGACCTGCTGCCGGTCGGATACTTCCACGTTGTCTTCACGCTGCCCGCCGAGGTCGCCGACATCGCGTTCCAGAACAAGGCGGTGGTCTACGACCTGCTGTTCCGTGCGGCCTCGGAGACGATGCTGACGATCGCGGCGGATCCGAAGCATCTCGGCGCGCGCATCGGCATCACCGCCGTGCTCCACACATGGGGCTCGGCGATGACACACCATCCGCACGTGCACATGATCGTGCCGGGCGGTGGCATCGCGCCGGACCGAAGCCGGTGGATATCGTCGCGTCCGGCCTTCCTACTGCCGGTGCGCGTGCTCGGCAAGCTGTTCCGCCGCCTGTTCCTCTCCCGGTTGGTCACGCTGCACGACGCTGGCCAGCTCGCCTTCTTCGGCGCAATTGCTCATTTCGCGGAACAGCGGGCATTCCTGCGCCACCTGTCGCCGGTCCGGAAGAAGCGCTGGGTGGTCTACGCCAAGGCGCCCTTCGCCGGCCCGGAAGCGGTGCTCGCCTACCTGTCGCGCTACACCCACCGGGTCGCGATCTCGAACAGCCGCCTCATCCGCCTCGACGAGAGCGGCGTCACCTTCCGTTACAAGGACTATCGTCGCGAAGGCGCCGACCGGCAGCAGCTCATGACGCTTGGCCCCGACGAGTTCATCCGCCGCTTCCTGCTCCACGTGTTGCCAAAGGGATTCCACCGCATCCGGCATTGCGGCCTGCTTGCCGGCTCTGCTCGCAAGGCCAGCCTCGCGCTTGCGCGTGAACTTCTGAACGTCGCCGCACCGTCCGACGATGACACCACGGACGAACCGGACAACTTCCGCCCGCCATGCCCCTGCTGTGGCGGCCGCATGATCGTGATCGAGGTGTTCGAGCGATGGAGCCAGCCGCGCGGACCGCCACACGGTTCCCCGTCGACCGGGAGCAGCACGCCATGACCCGGCATGGAATGGTTCAGCCTTCAGCTGCAGGCACTCAGCCTCCGGCAACGGATCGACGCACGTCTATGGTGATCATCGACACCGACAGGGCCGCGCCCAGCCGCCCACCGTCCCGACAACACCGCGCGGAGGCGCAACGAAGCGGTCTGTCCGCAGTCACCCCAGAGCTTCCCGACGGCGGTCGCGCCATCGCCGACATCTGCCGAAATCCGAAATCCCCATAGCCATCGCCTGTGGCCCGCGGGTTCCTTCCTCGGGGACTTTCGTACGCCTGCCGGCGCCCGAAACTCTTCACGACAGCGGACTGACAGCTTCCGTAGTCCGAAGAACGACAAGCGGACGTTCAGCCGGTGGACCAAGCTCTGGAACTGACCCCGATACAGACTTTTGCGTCGATCAGTCGGTCCGGCCGCGCGGTAAACTCGAAGTGGCTATTCACAACCGCGCAAACAGTCTCCCTGACAGCGACGTGCTGGTGGGACGTTTGGCGTAGTAAGTTTTGCGCTCGCAACCTACGCAAATTGGGCGTACGTTGGCATATCGTCGGTTGCTAATTCATGACCCGGCGACTGAGAGCGCAAGACTCCCGCAGCGGACTGGGCGCGCTAGAATCCACGACTACTCGTCGCGCCCACGAGACCATCTGCCTCTGCCGAAACCTCTTTCGTTCGGTTCGGGGCCGAAATTGCCTTGCAGTTCGGAGAGGGAGCGTTCCGATGCAGATCATGCAAACTCGCCGCCGATTCCTGGCCGGCGCTGCAATGGCAGGGGCTGCCGGTATCGTCGGCTTTCCGCAGCCACTCCATGCGGAACCGCCGCTCGAAACGACCACTGTTCGTCTGCCGCATTGGGTTGGCGGTTCCTACTGCTGGGCAGGTGCGTACATCGCCGGGGAACTGATGCGTGCGGATGGCTTCACAGACGTTCGCTACGTACGAGGCGATAAGAGCGTCGACCAATCGGAGTGGATCGCACGCGGCGAGACGGATTTCTCGGTCAACTTTTCGCCGAAACAAATCGCGTCGATCGATGCCGGCGTGCCGATCAAGGTGCTAACCGGGTTGCACTCGGGATGCCTCGAACTGATCGCCAACGAGAGCATCCGCAGCGTCACGGATCTGCGGGGCAAGAGGGTGGGCGTTGATGGTCTCAACAACTCGCGACACGTGTGGCTGTCCCTCATGTCCGCTTATGTCGGGCTCGATCCCGTGAACGATATCCAATGGGTTCTGACTGAAGACGCCACCCCGACGGAGCTCTTCGTCCAAGGAAAGATCGACGCATTCCTCGGGACGCCGCCCCAGCCGCAGGAGCTGCGTGCCAAGAAGATCGGCCACACGATCCTCAACAACACCGTCGACCGCCCATGGTCACAGTATTTCTGCTGCATGATCTCCGCGACGACGGACTACGTGAACAGGTATCCGGTGGCGACCAAGCGGGTCTTGCGATCCATCCTCAAGGCCGCCGACCTCTGCGTGTCGGCTCCGGAAATGGCGGCGCAGCAGATGGTCGATCGCGATTTCGTCCCGTCGTATGACTACGCGCTGCAAACGCTGCAGGAGATCCGGTACGACCGCTGGCGGGAATTCGATCCTGAAGACTCCCTGCGTTTCTATGCCCTGCGCATGCAGGAACTGGGCATGATCAAGTCGAGTCCCCAGAAGGTCATCGCCGACGGAACGGACTGGCGCTTCCTTGAAGAGTTGAAGCGCGAGCTTAAGACGTGAGCGACCGTGCATCGCCGCTCAAGACAAGAGGTAGGACTAAGGCTGGCGGTGGCATCCATTCCGGATGCCGCTGCCGCCTGGACCAAGAAGGGCTGGCGCCTCTCAAAGAGAACTGAGGGCTTGATTTGCCTTCAACCGGAGGAGATTCCTATGCAGAACCGCCGCCGTTTCCTGGCTGGCCTGACGGCTGCGGGCGCCGCCAGCCTCGTCGGCGCTCCCACTCGAGCTCATGCCGAGCCACCGCCGGAGATCACGCGCATTCGCTTGGCGAAGATCCCTAGCATCTGCGTGGCGCCACAGTATGTTGCGGAGGAACTTCTGCGTGCGGAAGGCTTCACCGAGGTTGACTATGTGGTCACAGGCCCCGGTGCGGCCACGGCCTCCGCGGTGGCGAATGGCGAGATCGACTTTAGCCTCAACTTCGTGACAAATTCGATCGTCGCCTTGGACTCCGGTGCGCGGCTCACTCTGCTCGGCGGCGTCCATCCCGGTTGCTTCGAGTTGTTTGCCAAGCGCGGGATCGACAGCGTCGTCGATCTGAAAGGCCGAAACGTCGGCGTCCAGGGGCTCGGTTCGGGGCCGCATCTGTTCCTCGCCAGCATCGCGGCCTATGTCGGGCTCGATCCGGCGCGCGACATCAACTGGGTGGTGGACCCGGCGGTCAAGCCCAAGGAGCTGTTCGCGCGGGGCGACATCGATGCGTTCCTGGGCTTTCCGCCGGACCCGCAGGAATTGCGGCGCAGCAAGGTCGGGCACGTGATCGTCAACAGCACAGTGGACCGACCTTGGTCGCAATATTTTTGCTGCATTCTGTCCGGCAACAGCGATTTCGTGGCCGCGCATCCGGTTGCTACCAAGCGGGTGCTGCGCGCCATCCTCAAGGCTGCGGACCTATGCACCGCCGCGCCAGCCTTGGTTGCCGAGCGCTTGGTCGCGGGTGGGTTCGCCAGCCACTACGATGATGCGTTCGCAGCGATCGGCGGGTTGCCTTACCGGGAATGGCGGGACTACGATTCCACTGACAGCGTCCGCTTCTATGCGCTGCGGCTGAAGGAAATCGGTTTGATCGGCTCCACACCCGAGAGGATTATCGCGGAAGGTACGGACTGGCGCTTCCTCGACGAACTTAAGCGCGAGCTGAAGACATGACTGGCCGGCTGGCATGCGCGTTGGCACTGGCACTTCTTGCTCCTTGGCCGGCATCTGCGCATGACGCGCCACACGACCTGCGCCTGCCGACGATCGGAGCGGCGCCGGACTTTACGCTGACATCGCAGGATGGCCGACCTGTGTCGCTTCGCGATCTTCGCGGCAAGGTTGTCGCCATTGCATTTATCTATACGTACTGTGCCGACGTCTGCCCGATGTTGACCGCTAATATGGCCAGCGTGCAGGAGAAGCTGGGCTCTACGTTCGGGTCGAAGATCAACTTCATTTCGATCACGGTCGACCCGGAGCGGGATACGCCCGACGTGTTGAAGGAATATGCGCAGAATTTTGGCGCCGATCTGAGAGGCTGGTCGTTTCTTACCGGTGATCCGGCGATTGTTCGTGAGGTCGGATGGAAATACGGCGTCATCGCGAAGAAAACGGCGGATGGTGACGTCGACCATACCTTGCTGACGTCGCTCATAGACCCCAAGGGCATGTTGCGCGTACAGTATCTTGGCGTCCGGTTCGACTTGGAGGAGTTCCGGGGTGACCTTCTCAGCCTCTTGGACGAATCCAAGTAACATAACGAACTCGCTAGTCGGCTGGGTTGCCCGGCTGCCGGCGCGCGTCCAGACCAAGCTCTTGATCGCGTTCCTGTCGATCGTCGGCCTGTTGATCGTGCTCGGGGCCGTCGGGTTGCAGGTGCTGAGTGGGGTCAATGATCAAACAAACGAGCTGATCAAGCTGCAGCGCAGGATCGCGGCCTATCGCCAGGTGCAGCACGATACGACCACCCAGCTCTACGGCATCTCCACAGCCCTGTTGCTTCAGGACGACCGGATGCTGGATGGGGCGCTGCGCCAGCTCAACCAGTTTGGCTACGACCTCGACCGCATGGAGTTCGTCGCTGAAACTGAGGCGGAGGTGCTGGGCCAGGTCCGACAGGAGTACGAACGGCTTGCGGCCGGCGTGACGCATGTCGCGGAGCTCTTCCGCGCCGGTCGCACGGATGAGGCGCGCAAGGTTCAGCTGGATGAGATCATGCCGTCGGCCGACCGCCTCGAGCGGCTGACGAACCAGCTGGTCAACATGGCCGAAGCCGACATGGTGGCGGCCATCGAAACGAGCGAGGGGGCGTACGGCACTTCTCGACTGATCGTGGTCGCTTTCGCTGTGGGCAGCATCCTGCTCGCTCTTGCGCTTGGCTACATCATCTCCTGGTCGTTGATCGAACCGGTCAAGAAGATCGAGACGCGTCTCAGTCAGATAGCGGCCGGCGACTTCGCCCAACAGGTTGCCGTTGCAAATCGCGACGAACTTGGAGTGCTCGCCGCTAACGTCAACCAGACCTCCGACCAGCTGGGGCGCCTGTATCAGGAGATTGAGACGCGCACGCAGCAGCTCGACGAGGCCCTTCAGCAGCAGACAGCCACTGCAGACGTTCTGAAGGTCATCAGCCGCTCTACCTTCGATCTGCAGGTCGTGCTCGATACGTTGGTGGAATCGGCTGTCAGGCTCTGCCGTGCCGACAAGGGCGGTATCGTGCAGTTGCTGGATGGCGTATTCCGCTATGTCTCGACGCATGGCTACCCGCCACGCTTCCGCGCTTATGTCGACGCCAATCCACTCCCAGCGCTTGCCGCAGGCCGGGGCTCCGCCGTAGGGCGCGTAATCGAAGAACGGCGCATCGTGCAAATCGAAGACGTGACCGCTGATCCGGACTACCGCGTTGCCCTGATCGCTGAGGCAGGCGGATTCCGCACCGTCCTCGCTGCCCCGCTGTTGCGGGAAGGTGATCTCGTTGGCGTATTCGTCATGACGAGGGTTGAGCCGCAATCTTTCAATCCCAAGGAGATCGCGCTCGTCGAGACATTCGCCGACCAGGCGGTGATCGCCATCGAGAATGCGCGGCTCTTCGAAGCGGTGCAGTCACGGACACGCGAGCTTGCCGCGTCTGTTGGTGAGCTCGAGGCGCTTGGTCAGGTGAGCAAGGCGGTCAATTCGACGCTGGATCTCGACAGGGTGCTGAAAACGATCGTCGCCAAAGCGGTCCAGTTGTCGGAGACGGACGCTGGCACCATCTACGTGTTCAACAGCACGCGGCAGCAATTCCGTCCGCGCGCAAACTTCGGTATGAGCGATGAGCTTATAGCCGCAGTCTCACACCAGACGATCGGGCTGGCCGATATGGGGATCGGCGACGCACCCGGCCGCTGCATGCCGGTGCAGTTTCCCGACCTCAGCGAGGAGACCTCATCCTTGCTTGTAAGAAAGACCGTCGTCCAAGCCGGATATCGCAGTATCCTGATCGTTCCGTTGCTGAGGCCCAACAAGATCGTCGGTGCCCTGGTCGTCAGGCGCCAAAAGCCAGGTATCTTCCATGAGCAAGTTGTCCACCTGCTGGAGACCTTCGCAGCCCAATCGGTGCTCGCGATCCAGAATGCCAAGCTGTTCCGCGAAATCGAGGAGAAAGGCCGGGAGCTGGAGGCAGCTAGCCGCCACAAGTCGCAGTTCCTCGCGAATATGAGCCACGAGCTCAGGACACCGCTCAATTCAGTCTTGGGCTTCACAGAACTGCTGGTCGACGGCATCTACGGCGAACTCCCGGACAAGGCGAAGACGACCGTCGCGCGCGTGCAGGCAAACGGCCGTCACCTCCTCGGGCTCATCAACGACGTACTCGACCTTTCCAAGATCGAAGCCGGCCAGCTCACGCTGGCGATCGAGGACTACTCCGTCGCGCAGATTGTTCGATTGACCGTTACGGCTGTCGAGCCGCTGGCACGAGCGAAGGGTCTTGAGCTTTCAACAACTGTTGCCGAGAACCTTCCAATCGGCCGCGGGGACGAACGCCGTTTGATGCAGGTCCTTCTCAATCTCGCAGGCAATGCGGTCAAGTTCACCGAGACGGGCGCGGTCGACATTCTTGCCAATGCAGT
This sequence comes from Mesorhizobium sp. M1217, assembly GCF_040318275.1. Classification (NCBI taxonomy): domain Bacteria; kingdom Pseudomonadati; phylum Pseudomonadota; class Alphaproteobacteria; order Hyphomicrobiales; family Phyllobacteriaceae; genus Mesorhizobium; species Mesorhizobium sp. M1217. Next base: position 76,480 of record NZ_JAMYMA010000015.1, read on the forward strand.
CGACGGGCATTTCGAGATCACCGTCCGAGACACTGGTCCCGGCATCGCGTCCAAGGACCAGGCTCTCATCTTCGAAGAATTCCAGCAGGTCGACAGCAGCAGCACCAGGCAGAAGGGTGGCACGGGGCTGGGCCTGGCGATCTCGAAGCGCATCGTCGAAATGCATGGCGGAACCATCAACGTCGAGTCCATGATCGGGTCAGGGTCGACATTCCGTCTTAAGGTACCAATCCGGGTGAATGAGGACGTGAGGGCCGCATGAGCAAACGAATCCTGATGGTGGAAGACACCGAGGACAACCGCCAGATCATCCGCGATCTCATCGCCACCACCGAATACGAATTGATCGAGGCGGCGGACGGTGCCGCCGGCGTCGCCGCTGCCGCCGCCGAGAAGCCAGACCTGATCCTCATGGACATTCAGCTGCCGGTAATCGACGGGTATGAAGCGGCCCGCCGTATAAAGGCCGATCCGGCGCTGCGGCACATCCCGATTATCGCTGTCACGTCCTATGCGTTGTCGGGCGACGAGGCGAAGACCCTTGCTGCAGGGTGCGATGGCTACATTGCCAAGCCATTCAGTCCGCGCCAGCTGCTCGCCGAGGTTCGTCAATTCCTTTCCTGAGGGGAGACAGTGCCTTGCACGATCCGCCTCGCATTCTCGCGGTCGACGATACCCCGGAGAATCTTGAGATTCTGCGCATGCGTCTCGAGGCGAACGGCTACGAAGTGGCAACCGCTGCCGATGGTGAAGAGGGGATTGCGAAGGCCCGCGAACTCACGCCGGATCTGATCCTGCTCGACATCATGATGCCGAAGCTCGACGGCATCGCCGTGGTGCGCTTGCTCAAGCAAGACGACTCGCTGCGATCGATCCCCGTCATTCTTGTTACAGCGAAAGCCGACACGCGCGACGTGGTCGAGGGATTGGATGCCGGCGGCGACGACTATCTGACAAAGCCCTTCGAGCACCAAGCGCTGCTGGCGCGGGTGCGCTCGATGCTGCGCCAGAAGGCGCTTCACGACACCGTCGCGAGCCAGGCCCAGCTACTACAGGATCAGGCCGCGCAGCTTTCCGACTGGAACCGCTCGCTCGAGCAAACCGTGGCTGAGCAGGTGACGGAGCTCGAGCGAATGGCGCGGCTCAGGCGGTTCCTGCCCGAACAGGTCGCCGACCTCATCGTTGCGGCGGGCGATGGAGATGCGCTCTTGCAGAGTCATCGTCGCGAGGTAACCGTTGTCTTTTGCGATTTGCGCGGCTTTACAGCTTTCGCAGAGACCGCCGAACCCGAAGAAGTCATGACAGTTCTTGCCGAGTATCATTCCTGTCTTGGTGAGCAAATCGTCCGCTACGAGGGAACTCTTGAGCGGTTCGTGGGCGACGGCATCGTCGTGGTTTTCAACGATCCGCTGCCATGCGCCGACCACAGCGAGAGAGCCGTCTCAATGGCTGCTGCGATGCGCGACGCGATTGACGAGCATTCAGAGCGATGGCGCAAGCGCGACCACTTGCTCGGCTTCGGGATCGGCATTGCCAGGGGCCACGCAACCATCGGGCGCATCGGTTTTGATCAGCGCTCGGACTATGCCGTCATCGGCACTGTGTCGAATCATGCCGCCCGATTGTGCGAGGAGGCCAAATCTCGCCAGATTCTCGTCAGCCAACGGGTCGTCGGCGCTGTCGAGGCGCTGGTCGAATCCGTTCTCGTTGGCGATCTGACGCTGAAAGGTTTTCGCCGCCCGATGCCGGCCTATGAAATCGTGCGGTTGATCGGTCGGCCAAGCTAGCGTTGGACGCACGCTGGGCTCTTTCGCACGATACGGCCCCTCCGCCCCTCCAACCGTCGGCCCAAAGCATCACAGCCATCGACCGATCTCGAAATCGCTTCAATGGGAGCCGGGCGTTCTGCCATTCTCTGGCACAAACGAGCCTACTCGCCTGTTCACTCGGATGTCTGCTTTCGGGATGCGGCTATGGCCTGCTCAACGACCGACATCAGGCGCAAAGCGGACTATTTCGCCGAACCATGATTCCCTTCGCATAAGCCACCGAAATGGATGGCCAGGCTAGCAAGAGATACTTCTCCTAACCTATCAAGCAGCATTCTTTCCGCGCGTTCCATCGCCTCCGAGAGTGCCGCATTGACGGCCCGCTCTACTGCGCAGACCGGATTCGGATTGTCGATCCCGATCACAAATAGGTTCGGACCGCCGACCGCTTTTTGGATGTCGAGAAGAGTGGTCTTTTCGAGATCACAGGCGATGGTCCAGCCGCCGCCTGGCCCCGTGACCGACGTAACATATCCGGCATCGCGGAGGCCCGCCATGGTCCGGCGGACCACGACAGGGTTTGTCTTGAGCATCTCGCCGATCTGCTCGGACGTGAACGGCTTGGCCTGCCGGGCCATGTGAAGCACTACATGCAGCATTCGTGAAAGACGGCTGTCGTTTCGCATGACTATGCGGCCCGCCGAGCAGCTATATGCTGCTCGAGCAAGTATAGCGTCACGACCGGACCGACATTCGTACCCGCAGCCGACGCGTGGGCGAGATGTGCCAACGGATCACTGGCGTTGCCGATGGCGAATACGCCCGGCCGACTGGTCCTGCCGTGTTTGTCGGTTTTGGCAAGCCCGATCTCGTCGACCTCGCAAAGTGATGCTGCCAAGTCAGATGCCGCCGTCATAGGTGCGGCGATCCATGCCGCATCGCATTCGACTTCTGCTCCGCCCGCCGTTTCAATGGCCACTAGCCTGACCGCGCGATGGAGCAGCCCGGTCACCGTTCCGGGTACGACCTTGATGTCCAGAAGCCGGAGCCGTTCGCTGTCAGTTTCGTTGAACACGTGATCCGTGACCACTGTCACATCTTGGGACCACATCCAAACCCAGGAGGCCATTTGCGCGAGCCGTTCGGGCAACCCGAATACCACAAAGCGCTTCCCCCGCACTTCGTGCCCATCGAAACAGGGGCAAACGCGAACATCGCGGCCCCATGCTTCCGGAAGTCCCGATAATGGCCGAAGGACATCTTTCAGTCCCGTGGCCAGCACGACCGTTCTGGCGGTAATTGCCCCGTCCCCGTATTCAATGTCAAACACGCCGTCGGACCTCGGAACGACAGAACACACTGATGCCTGCCTGATTTCGACGCCGTACTGCAGGACCTCATTGCGCGCTCGCTTCAGGTATTCATCCGTCGACCGACCGTCGAATCCCAGATGCTCTCGAATTTCTTCCACCGCGTGGATGCGAGATTTGCCGCCGTCGAAGACAGCGGTCGATCGTCCCGCCCGCCCCAGGAACAGAGCGGCACTGAGACCTGCGGCTCCCGCACCAACGACGACGGCGTCAATAGTTGGTTCCATAAAGTCACCTGCCAATCGGGCCAGTGGCGGCCCGTCCCGCGGTGCAATATAGCGATCTTGATTTCTCGATACAACAAATGTTACGAATTATGTTGCGACGCAGGCTTAATCGCGGTGCCGTACTCAACCTTGCGGGCGGGAGAATATCTCACTTCCCAAGCCCCGAAACGATGCCCTTATGTCAGCGGCCAAAAGCTCGGGCTGCTCCAAGGCTGCGAAATGCCCACCCTTCGGCATTTCAGTCCAACGGCGAACGTTGAAACTGCGCTCGACCCAGGACCGGGGCGGTGTCGGCAACTCCTTCGGGAATTGCGCGAAGCACATCGGTACGGATATCGACGTGACTTCAGGATATGCAAAAGGCTGGAGCCTGTTCTCCTTGTACATTCGTAGCGACGACGCAATCGTGTTTCCGAACCAATAAATCGACACGTTGGTCAGCAGGGTTTCCGCCGATATTACCTTTGTAAGATCGCCGCCGGAGTCCGACCAGCTCGCGAATTTCTCGGTCATCCATGCCAACAGACCGATCGGGCTGTCTGACAGTGCATAGGCCAGGGTTTGAGGCTTCGTGGACTGGAGAAGAGAGTAAGCCCCTTCTTCGGCCGCGAACTTCGCCGCTCTGTCGAGGAAAGCTTGCTCCTCGAGGCTGACGGCCGCGTAGTCGTTTCCAAGGGGAGGCCGGAAGCTGCCGGGAATATAGTTGAGGTGCATGCCGACGACGGACTCGGGATATTTGGCACCCAGCCATGAAGATACGCCTGCGCCGATATCGCCGCCTTGGGCGAGGTATCTGGGATAGCCCAGTCGGTGCATGAGCGTATTCCAGATATCTGCGGTACGTCGCGCACCAAACCCCTGTTCCTGCGGAGCCGACGAGAATCCGTAGCCGGGCAACGAAGGAATGACGACATCGAACGCGTCATCCGGATTGCCGCCATGAGCGCCTGGATCGGTCAGAAGCGGGATGATTGATACGAACTCGAGGAACGAGCCAGGCCAACCATGGGTCAACAGGAGTGGCCTGGAATTGGAACCGACACCCTTCTTGTGAATGAAATGAATGTCGAGGCCACCGATGTTCGTCGTGAAGTGAGGCAGTTCATTCAGCAGCGCCTCCACCGCCCGCCAATCGAAATCGTTGCGCCAAATCCGTGCGAGCTCTTGGACCAGCGGCAAGCTCGTCCCGTCTTCATCATCGGGTTGAAATATCCCTTCGGGCAAACGGGTGTTTCGAAGTCGCTGCGTCAGGTCCTCGATCTGCGCATCAGGGATGTCGATGGTGAACGATTGCATTCTGCGACCTCGGTTGATTGGAGAGGATCAGCGATGGGTACGAACATGATCAATCAACACTCTGAGCTTCAGAGGTTGGCGGTCCCGCTTCGGATAGTACAGGTAAAAGCCATCGAACGGTGGGCAGAAGTCTTCCAGCAACGGCACGAGCTTGCCATTTGTCAGGTATGGCTGGAACGCTCGACCATGCCGAAGGTGATGCCCGCTCCCGCGCAGGCCGTCCGGATCATCAAACCCAGATCGTTGGTCGACAATGCGGGGTCGACCGCGACATCGAAGTCGCGGCCGTTCTCGGTGAATTCCCCGCGGTAAGGAGCGGCATCCGGCCTCGGCCGCCAACCAATGCAGACATGGCCTGTTAAGTCCTGTGAATGCAGGGGAGCGGCTCGCGTGGCCAGATATTTTGGCGAAGCGACCGCGCAATGCCGCTGGGCGGACGACACGGGCACCGCCAGCATGTCCTTTTCCAGGACTTCTCCAAGCCGGACCCCGGCATCGAAGCGGGCCTCGACGATATCGAACTCTGCGTCCGTCATCGTGATGTCGAGATGCAGATCGGGATAGGCTTCCATGAAGCTCGCCAGCAGCGGGCCTGATATGAACCGTTCTGCGATCGTCGGCACCGCATCTTCAGTAGGCCAGACGGCCGGGTCTGCACCTCCCGAACGAGCTGGATCGCTTCCTGCACTTGCCTGGCCGAGCCGCTGACCATCTCGGTGGCCGAATGGCGGTATGCTGACCACTCAGCTCTATTTCCCCGATCATCCGCGTAACAGGAGCGATCGCCTGTTCGATCCCCGGCTCGTCCTGCATATGGGGAGCGATCGCGGCCTCCGTATCGGGCGCTTCGACTTCGTCGTATAGGGATGGACCGAACGGCGTCGCGCGGCGCAATGTCGCGCGTTCTTATTTGGCGGATACGGGACGGTAGTCGCATTCTCTGAGGTCGGCGAGAAGACTCGGACCGGTCGGCTGCCAGCCGAGATGCTCACATGTCCATGTGCTGGACGCCGGCATATCGAGCCCGGCGAACATCGCCAGCCAGCCGAAGTGGTCCGTCGCCGCCTCCTGCGGCAGCGACACGACCGGCCCACCGAGTCCTGCGCCGATAACTTCGGCAATTTCACGCATCGGCACACCTTCCTCGGCAACCGCGTGATAGCGCGCGCCAGCTTCGTGTTTCTCCAATGCCAGGCGATAGAGGCGGGCCACGTCACTGATGTGCGCTGCCGGCCAGCGGTTAGCGCCAACGCCATCGACGACATCCGCGGAGAACTGCGCGGCCGACCCTATGACCTGGTCGCGGTCGCCGGCGGTTTTCGGCATCTGACGCGGCCGGCCTATGCCGACGCCATCCGCACCGCTGTCGGCGCCAGCGAGCGCACGATAGACCTCTCGCAGTCGGAGGTGCTCGTCCTGATGACGATCGCTTACTTCCAGCCGATCACGCGGGCGGAGCTGTCCTCCTTCCTTGGCAAGGAAATCAGCCGCGACCTGATCGGCTACCTGCGCGGTGCCGGCGTGATCGCCTCCGGGCCGCGCAGCCCGACGCCAGGTGCGCCCTACACCTATGTCACCACCAAGGCGTTCCTGCTGCAGTTCGGGTTCGACACACTGCGCGATCTTCCCGACATCGAAGCGCTCGAGGACGCAGGTCTGCTCTCGAAAGAAAAGCTGCTGGCGGGCGACATCATGCCGGCCTTCTCCAGCGACGCGGAAGAGGATGTTGGCCAGACCAGTGATGGATGGGGAAGATTCCTGAACATAATCAGATAGTTACGATATGTTGTGTGCAAAAATCGCACAAGAAAGTTCTGCTTCCCTTCTTTTTTCGTTCCCACGACGGAGCCGCCGACAGCCCTTTTCGGATGCTCTTGTGCCGACGATATCGACCGCTCCAATGCGGATGTTCGCCGGGATATCCGTGAACCTTATTGTCCGCTTACAGCGCCCAGTTTGCTTGGCGTTCTTGGAAGCTTTTCGAACTTTCTGGCTTGCGCGCGCAATTCGGAAGCGGTCCAATGGCGGATTGCACGGTTCGCGGCATCGGTGCACTCCGACACGCGAGAGTAGGCCTCGGAGAGGCGTTCTGAATCAGGTCAAAATGACCCGATTGGTGCGGCATGCCTATATAGGTTTGACGCCAGCGTCGGCAATTTCGTCCTTGAAGGTAACTTTCGTGCCCTTTTGCACCATCGAGGCGAGGTCTTCGGCATCCCAGTTCGTCAGCCTGATGCAGCCATGCGAGAAGGTCTTCCCGATCTTGCCGGGTTCGGGCGTGCCGTGAATGCCGTAGCTTTCGATAGAGAGATCGATCCATATCGACCCCACCGGATTGTTCGGGCCCGCAGCGATGGTGAAGGGTTGCTTGGTTTTGACGCCCTTGAAAGCGAAGTGGGGATCGTAGTGATAGGTCGGATTGTGCACCACGCGTTTGACCTCTGCCTGGCCACTCGGCGCCGGCTTTTCATCGCTGCCGATCGAGGCGGGGTAGACTGCAAGTACGTTACCGGAAGGATCAAGCGCGCGTAGCACGCGAGCCTCCTTGTCGACCTCAACCTCGGCAATGGCGGGAGGATCGCCCCGACCAATATCAGGGACCCACAACTTCGTGCCGGCCTTTCTCAAGCCGATGCCAGGATTGAGCCTTTGCAACAGGGGCTCGCTGATATGGAAGCGCTCCGCCAGCTTCTCGGCCGCATTGTGATAGTCGAGCCTCGACAGGCGGGCCATCCGCTCCAGGCGAGCCGGAATTCGCTTGGTAAAAGGTCCGCGCACATCCTTGCGCGTCAGCTCATAGGCGATCAGGACCGGGCTCGCAGAGGTAGCCAACAGCTTGTCCCAGGTCTCCCGGGTGAGCTGGCCATCGGACTGGAATCCGTTCGCCGTCTGGAAGGCGCTGACCGCCTTGGTGAAGCTCTCACCAAGGTGGCCGTCGATCAGGCCCGGCGAGAAGCGCGCGCGGTCCAAAAGAATTTGTGCCTTCAGAACGGCCGGGTTGAAACCCTTTGGGGTGTAGGATGCGAATTTCGCCTGGTTGACGGCAGCCAGGTCCAGCTTAGCCGCTTCCGCCCCGCCACAAGCGAGGAGGAACGCTGCGGCGACAACAAGGAGCCTGATCATTGATTTCACTCCGGATGGGAACCTGCCTCTATGACGCGACACGGCCTATTTGGTTCCGTTATCTCGGCCCAAGGCATTGTGATTCAACGCTTTAGCACAAGCTTGATCTGGTCAGGGTCCTCACATCCCAATCGGATAGACCGGTCGAGCCCTCCGAACAGCGCCGCAACGACACACCAACATTGGATCTGGCGGAACTTTTGTGAAGGTGAGCCCTTCCTCTTGCGAACCGTGGAGGAGACCAAAATGGCAAATCTGGGAAATTGGCGATCGCGATGCTTGGCGTCCTGGCATACCAAAATCGCGACAAGATCGGCGACATGATCCGTGAAGCGGGAAATCGTAATCCCAACGACCCCCAAGGCGGGATTCTGGATCAGATATCGAAAGGGGTGTCCGGTACGGCCCTTGGCGACATCCTCGAACGATTCAGAGGGGCAGGGGCAGGATCGAAGGTCGACTCTTGGGTTGGCACCGGGCCGAACCAACCGATCCAGCCAAGCGACGTGGAAGCAGCTATAGACGAAGACACACTCACCTCGCTTTCGATGCAAACGGGTCTTTCGCGCGATGACCTCATCCACAGGATCACGCAAGATCTGCCCGAGGCGGTCAACCAGATGACGCCAAATGGTGAATTGCCAGCTGAGCCAACGCAAGGCTCGAATGAGACGACGCTGCTCGACGACGTGCCGCCACGTAGGCCGCAAGCCAAGAATTCAGCTGGCGAAAGCGACGTCTAGAGTGACAGATCTAGACCGGGGAGGTCTGGCAAATCGCACTCGCCGGGCAGCTGGGATGCGCGGGCAGGGCCATATGGACCCCGAGGCAGAAAAAGCAATCGCCGAGCTCGATCTATTGGCCGCTTTACTTGATTCCCGCTGGCGCATTCCCGGAACGTCAGTTCGTTATGGACTGGATGCCCTGGTGGGTCTGGTGCGCATACTCGGGGACGTGGCGACGGGCTTGGTCTCGGCCTATATCGTCTTGCGAGCCCGAAACTGCGGGGCTGGAAATGGCTTAGTCGGCCGCATGTTAGGCAACGTGCTGCTTGATACGGCGGTAGGAAGCGTTCCTATTCTCGGGTCGATCTTCGACGTCTATTTTAAGGCGAACAATCGCAACATAAGGCTGCTCCGCCGTTACCTCCAGAGGTAAAGGCCGAAGGCCTGAATGCGGTGGCACGCAACTGCCGTAAGGATCAACTGTGCGTCAAGCGCTCCTGCTGGTCGCGTGGAGGATAGAACTTCTCACCTGCAATGTCTCCCCGGTTGCCAGGTTCGAAGCATCCCTTCGCTCAGCTTAGCGACGATCCGATTACGAGTTGGGCAAGCCAGGCAGCATCTGCCTCAGCACGCGATCGTGTAGGAAGACATGGTGAAAGATAGCCGCGGCGGCGTGCAGGCCCGCGAGCCACATGAGGACATCGCCGAGCGTGCCATGGATCTCGGCAAGGGATGCGCCGGGGCCCCAGGCGCCAAAGAATGGGCGAAGGGCGCCGAGGCCGTATACCGTGACCGGATGGCCGCCAAACCATGCGCCGAGCATCGCCGACGCAGGGACCACGAACAGCAGCGCGTACAGCGCCCAATGCGTTATCTTCCCCGCGACATCCATCCAGAGAGGCATGGGCGGTGACTCTGGAATACGGTCGAAAAAACGCCACGCCAGGCGTATGACCAGCAACACGAAAACGGTGAAACCGAGCGATTCATGAAGCTGCAGGGTGGCAGCGTTGGCTTGCGCATAGACGCGCGTTAGAGGACCCCCTTGCGAGACCAAGAAGGCGACGAGTACGAGCAGCGCGGTAAGCCAGTGAAATGCCTGGGCGAGGCTGCCGTAGCGAATTCTTGTACCAGATAGCGACACGAAAGGGCTCCGAAAGTGTATCGGAGACTATTTTCTCCGAACCTGGCGTTAATGTGCCGGTGCAGCAATTGTTCATCAAGCACAACGAGGTTTACGATGCGGCTGAGCCGACGGGGCGGCCCGAACGAGGAAGAGCGTGCTCAGTGATCGTCGATTGGTCACGTCGAGAGCGTTCAGCGGCGCGCGGGGCAGTGTCCAAGAAACCTGTGGCCGTCCAAGAGCGCCCCCCCGAGATGCGATCCTTTGAATGAAATGTGCGGTATGGACATTGGGCCACCTCCTGGTCGGCCTTTGTTGGGATCGCAGGCCCTTAGTTTGCTGACTCACCAGCATCTCTTGCCGCAAGCGAACCGAGCGCCGACCAGTCGAGATTGTCGCCGCCATGGGCGAGCAAGCTCAGGAAACGGTCACGCAGAAGGCTGGCGATGGGAAGCGGTACGCGCAACTCTTCAGCCGCCGCGAGCACCAGCCGGATGTCCTTCTGGCCAAGTGGTGCCGCGAACCCTGCTGGCTCGAATTTTCGATCGACGATCAGCCCGCCATAGGTCTTGTAGACAGGAGCGCCAAACAACGTCGAGGTGAGCATATCGAGATACTGGTGTCGATCGACGCCCCCCTTGCTCACCAGCGCAATCGCCTCGCCGAGGGATTCGATAACCGAAGCGATCAGGAAATTGCCGCTGAGTTTTACGAGATTGGCGGCCTTGGGCGTCTCGGAGACAACGAAAGTCCTCTGCCCAACGGCGTCGAAGAACGGAGTTGCGGTCGTGACCGCCTCCGGCTCGCCGGCGGCAAGGACAAAGAGCTTTCCATCCGCCGCAGCCTCAGGCCGACCGAACACGGGAGCAGCGACGAAGCGTTGACCGGCTGCGGCGTGATCAGCTGTGAGCCGCTCCGCCAAGGCAACACTAATCGTACTGCAGGAGACATGGATCGCGCCTTTGGCCAGGCTCGCTAGCACGCGTTGATCGCCATACACCACGCTTTCGACCGCGTGGTCGTCTGCCAGCATCGTCACGACGATCTCGCCATCGCAGGCTTCCGCAACCTCGGCGGCAGCCCGGGCGCCCATCTGGACGAGTTCCTCGTCCTTGCCGGGTGTCCGGTTGTAGACGGTAACGTCATGCCCGGCTTTCAAAAGGTTGGCTGCCATGCCAGCACCCATGCGCCCGAGTCCAATGAAACCAACATTCATAAGGGTCTCTCCTTTGTCGGTGACCGCCAGATCCAGTTCGCTCCGTCTTGGAAAAGCGTTCTGAAGCGGCTGCGGGGTGCGATCGATGCTGCCTCGGACTCTGGTCCGATGGCAGGGATCATCCCGCAGGCGCTGACGATCTTACTCGATTTTTTTGTCGCGACGGCTGTGCTTTGAGTTCTCGGGTGCCGTTTTGCTCCGGGCAAGCGGAACGACCGGCCGGTACTCCCGCACGGCGCCAGCGCCATCGTCAGACATATTTCCGCCAGTCATGCTCCTCGCGGAATCCGAGTACCTCGCGCGCCTTGCGGTTGGACAGCGGCGCTTCGAATTCGCCCATCGGGCGGGTGACCGGCACGGCAGGGCACCAGCGCCTCAAGAAGGCCTCGGTCGGCTCATTGGCGGTGATCGTGTCGTTAACGGCATTGAATACCTGAAAGCCGAGACCGTCTTTACGAACGCAAAGATCGACGATCTGACCCAAGTCGCGTGCGTCGATATAGCTCCAGGCATTGCGCTTGCGCGACAACGGATCGGCGACGAAACTCGGGAACCGGTCGTATTCATGCGGCTCGATCACGTTGCCGATGCGAAGCGCATAGATGTCTGTACCGAAGCGCATGGCGAAGGCGCGCGCCGTTTTCTCGTTCACCACCTTGGACAGGCCGTAGCTGTCCATCGGGTCGACATCGTAATCCTCCTCCAGGGGAAACTGGTGGAAGTCCTTGTCGCCTTCGGCGAAGCAGACGCCATAGGTCGTCTCACTGGACGCGATGATGATCTTGCGGATGCCGAGCTTTGTCGCCGCCTCGATGACATTGTAGGTCGAAGCGACATTGGCCTGGAAGGTGACGTTGTCGGGGCGCAGCAACAAGGCGGGGATGGCGGCAAAATGCACGACAGCATCCACCGGTGCAGGCCCCTTGCCGGTGGTGAGCCCGCTGCTGTCGAAATGCATCGACAACGCGTTGAAGGTCTGCCCGCTGTCGGTGAGATCGGTGATCAACGTCCTGACACCGGGATGGGCGAACGGTACCAGATCGAGGTTGAGCACCTCGTGGCCGCGCTCCAGCAAGTAGGGAATAGCGTGCCGGCCGGCCTTGCCGGTGCCGCCGGTAAAGATGATGCGCTTGCCTGGGGTATCGGATGCGGACATGCCGAGATTCCTTTGATGGTTATCGATGATGAATATCGATGCGGTTCGCGTGCCGCCAAAGTCAGCGGCCACCCTCGATCTTGCGGTGGCGCTGGCTTATGCCGCCCGTTCATAGGGATATTCCGACATTTCCGGTTTGCTCGCCGCGGTGAGTTCGGCAATCGTTTCGTCCGTCAGGGTCAGCCTGGCCGCACCGAGATTGTCGGCCAGTTGCTCTCGTGTCCGGGCGCCGAGAATAACCGACGTGACCGCTGGCTGTGCGGCGACCCATGCCAGCGCGACCTGCGCCATGCTCGCCCCAAGCGCCTTCGCGGTATCTTCCACCGCCCCAATCACGTTCCAGGTGATCGGCTTGGCATTGCGGGCGACGAACGATTCCATACCGCGTTTGGGATTTTCGCCAAGGCGCGTAGCGCCTGCCGGCATCTGGTCGCGCTTGTATTTGCCTGAGAGCCATCCGCCGCCCAGCGGCGACCACGGCAGCAGGCCGATACCGGCGTCGAGCGACGCCGGCACAAGCTCATGTTCGATGTCGCGGACCAGCAGGCTGTACTGTGGTTGCAGCGTCACGGGCGGCGTGTAGCCATTGGCTTTGGCCAGCCACACCGCCTTGGTCAGATGCCAACCCAGGAAGTTCGAGAACCCGTAATAGGCGATCTTGCCGTTACGGATTGAGTCGTCGAGAAAGCGCAGCGTCTCCTCCAAGGGCGTCAGCGCGTCCCAAGCGTGCATCTGGTAAAGATCAACCTGCTCGACGCCCAGACGCTTGAGCGAGGCATCGAGCGCTGCCCCAAGATGCTTGCGCGACAGGCCGAGATCGTTCGGTCCCGCGCCCATGGGAAAGCGACCCTTGGTGGCGATCATCAGATTCTTGGCGGTTCCTGCCTTGCTCTTGAGCCAACGGCCGATGATTTCCTCTGACACGCCGGCACTGTAGACTTCGGCGGTATCGATGAAATTGCCGCCGGCCTCGAAATAATCATCCATAAGCGCGAACGACGTAGCTTCGTCGGACTCGTGCCCAAAAGTCATGGTGCCCAGGCAATAGGCCGAGACGACGGCGCCACTGTTGCCAAGCTTGCGATACTCCATGGTCTTGCTCCTTCAGGGATCTAATCGGGCCTGTCGCGCCGTGGGCCGATGCCATCGTCTTCTCAGGCTGCCTTTGATTGAACTCGCCAGAGGTCGACGCCGCCCTCGGTTGCGTACCCGTCGATTTTGCGAAGTTCTTCAGCATTGAATTCGAGATTCTCCAAAGCGCCTAGGGAATCATCGAGTTGGGTTACGTTGCGCGCGCCTACCAGCGCGCTGGTTACGCGTGGATCTCGCAAGGTCCATGCGATCGCCATCTGGGCAAGTGTCTGCCCGCGGTCGCCTGCGATCGCGTTCAGTCCGCGGACACGCTCTATGTTTGCATCACTCAGCAACTTTGTGTCGAACGAGCCGCCACGCGCTGCACGCGCGCCGTCCGGGACGCCATTCAGATACTTTGATATCAACAACCCCTGTGCCAACGGTGAAAATGCGATACAGCCGGCACCAAGCTCTTCCAGCGTGTCGAGTAAGGCATCCTCAATCCAGCGGTTCAGCATGGAGTAGGACGGTTGGTGGATAAGCAGGGGAATTCCTTCCGCGCGCAGGGCGCGCTCGGCTTCCCGAGTGCGATCTGGCCCATACGATGAAATGCCGACGTAGAGCGCCTTGCCTTGCCGCACCATCTGCACCATCGCGGCGATAGTTTCTTCGAGCGGAACATCCAATGTCGGGCGGTGGGAATAGAAAATGTCGACATATTCGACACCCATTCGCTTCAGGCTCTGGTCGAGCGATGCAAGCAGATGCTTGCGGGATCCACCCGCCCCATAAGGACCCGGCCACATATCCCAACCGGCTTTCGAGGAGATGATCATTTCGTCGCGGTGGCTCGAAAAGTCCCTTTTGAGGACCAGTCCGAAATTCTCTTCCGCGGACCCGTAAGGCGGACCATAATTGTTCGCCAGGTCGAAATGAGTGACACCCTTGTCGAAGGCACGCCGGATCACCGAGCGGCCGGTCTCGAAGACATCTTGACCACCGAAGTTCTGCCACAGGCCCAACGAAATCGGCGGCAGCTTCAGCCCCGACCGACCACAGCGGCGGTACCCAATCGCGTCGTATCTCTTCGCATCCGCAACGTACATTCTAGCCTCGTATTTGCATTGCGTGCGCCATTTCGGTCCATCGACCGCGCAGCATTCGATGGATTGAATAGCATCGTCGATTAATGAATCAATGGGCGAGAGGTAACCAGATCAATGAGCTAAGCTCATCGATAGCCATCTGATGGTCACCCACGGTTTGACCCCGCAAAGTTCATTTCAGCGGATTGATATCGCGTATCACCTGTATGAGGGCACTTATCCCGAACGGCAGTTGCCGGCGACTTGAGTAGTACATGGACAAAGGCGGGCCGATTGAAGACCATTGCGGCAGGGCCACTTCCAGCCGCCCTGCTGCAAGGTGAGGACCAGCGAGCTTCTCCAGGCAATAAAACAGACCAATACCGTCGACCGCAGCATTGATGGCGAAGGCAGATTCACTTGAGATGAGTGAGCCAGGAACGTCGATCTCGCGCCGGTCATCGCCCTGCTCGAATTCCCATTTGTAAATCTGCCCCCGCCCCGTGCGGATGCGGATACATTGATGGGAACGAAGATCGTCAGGCAATTCCGGCCGACCGCGGCGCTCGAAGTAGGCCGGTGCACCGACGACCACCCACTTGAGTGGTGGCGTCAATGGAATGGCGATCATGTCCTCCGGTATCGTGCCACCATATCTGAGACCGGCGTCGAAGCCTTCCGCAGTCACGTCGACGAAGTGATCGTCGACCGCAATCTCCAATTCGATGTTGGGAAAGCGCTGCAAGAAGGTCGGCAATGCCGGGCGCAGAAGTAAAGTCGACGCATCGCGCAGTACATTCAACCGCACACTACCGGCGGTCCCTTCGTGGTGCCCGTGCAGTTCTTCCAGGCCAGAATTGATAAGATCGAGGCCAGCACTCACTTTTTCGGCAAGCGCGCTTCCTGCCACCGTTGGAGCAACACTTCGGCTTGTCCGGTTTAGCAGCCTTACTCCAAGTCGCTCTTCAAGCGCTTTCACCCGGTGGCTGAGTGCTGATGCGGTTACGCCGAGATTGTCCGCCGCCTTTCTAAAACTGCGATACTGTACGATGAGCAGGAATATCGAAAGATCGTACACTTCAGCGCGACTGAGCGACATAACAACTCCCATC
Organism: Mesorhizobium sp. M1217; assembly: GCF_040318275.1. Taxonomy (NCBI): domain Bacteria; kingdom Pseudomonadati; phylum Pseudomonadota; class Alphaproteobacteria; order Hyphomicrobiales; family Phyllobacteriaceae; genus Mesorhizobium; species Mesorhizobium sp. M1217. The sequence goes on from NZ_JAMYMA010000015.1 coordinate 91,756, forward strand.
ATCGAGATCGCCACGGCCTGGGCGTTGGTGCAGAGATAAAAACTCACCGATGTGGCATTGAGCAGACGACATCGAAATCCTCACGATTGATCCACCATGCCACACAAAAATAACGCCGCCACCCGCTGTCGGATTGGGGGACGCGGAAACTCGTCGACCGCGCCTTTCTGGAGATTGGCATCGCGCCTCGCACGGTCTTCGAGGTCAGCAACCTTGAAAAGCTCCATGAACTGGTTGCCCACGATCCCGCGATAGCCCTTGTTCCGGAAGCCATCGGCGAAGCAGGGCCTATACACTCAGCATCAACCCGATCGCACAAACTGCCGGATATGGCTCATTCCTGTGCCAGGGAAGAACTCGCTCCCGCTCGATGTCCAATCCTCGGCCTGCTGTGGCACTGACGCTGAATTGAATAACGAGGCATATCCCTGTTTCGGTCCACCGTTCCTCAGCGGAATGGATCAGAGATGTCGCAATCTGCGCGCGTCTGCACCGTCTGCAGGAGGTACCATGCGGTTTAAAGGCAAAGACGTTCTCGTGACCGGCGGGAATTCAGGGATAGGCCGCGGGATCGTCCACTATTTCCTGAAAGAGGGAGCCCGGGTGGCGTCCGCAGGTCGCGATCTCGAAAAGGGCCGCGCCGTTGAGGCGGAAGCAAAGGCGATAAATGGCGAAGCCCGCTTTTTCCAGTGCGATCTGTCGGAGGAACGTCAAGTCGAGGACCTGATCGGCCAGACCGGCCATTGGGGGCGGCTGCGGGTTGTGGTCAACAACGCAGGCGCCGGTTCGCGCCGCAGCGGGATCGAACCGGGCGATCACCCTGGAGCGAGATGGGACAAGATGCGCGGCGCCAACCTGGACTCCACCTACTTTGTGTCCTCCTACGCCTTGCCGCTGCTGCGGGATTTCGGCGGCGGTGCGATTGTGAACATATCGTCCACGGCCACGTTGCACGGCAATTGGGGTCTGTACTGCGTCGCCAAGGCGGCCGTCGAAGCGCTCACGCGATCGCTGGCAATCGAGGGGGCTCCACATCGGATCAGGGCGAACTGCGTCAGCCCGGGCTGGATTGCCACTGAAACCGATGCCGCGGCGCCAGCGTCTGGTGCCAGCGACTGGGCGGTGCCGCCAAGCGCGTTCGGCCGGATGGGCACGCCGGCAGAAATTGCTGCGGCCGTCGCGTTCTTGGCGAGCGATGAGGCTTCGTTTATCACGGGACAAACCTTGGTCGCCGACGGGGGTCTATCGATCCTGGATTACACCTCGCTGTCGCTTCTCGAGCAGCGCGGCTCAGTCCTGTTCTCCGGCATGGTCGGCGACACTCCGTAAGGGTGACGTCCCGGCATCTCCATTGGTCCAGTCCAGTTCGCCAAAGGTGCTGAACCTGTTGCGCGTCTATTCCTTTAGATTGGATAGATTTCAGCGGGTGAGGACGCTGTGCCCGAACGACAGCTCGGTCGGGCCGCTTTTCGTCAGATGCGCTTGGTCCTCATGACACGACGAGGCGCCACGCAGCCCGCAGAACCCAGGGATCAGTGTATTGCATTCCGGCGCATCAGCTCTCGGCCAGTACCAGTTCGATCCGTGTCTTTATCTTTGCGGGTTAGCCCGTCTGATGAGCGAGAGCACCATTTCCGTCTTCGAAAACAGCCGCATTCTTGAGATAGCAGGCGATTGGGCCTTATCAGTTGACTTCAGCGAGGCGATGCCCGGCACGGTGACGCCGTTTACTACGTCGCGGACCAGACTGGACAAGAAGGTATCGTCTCGAAGCGCCGGGATAGTCTCTATCGCAGCGGCCCGACGATGAGCTGGCGAAAGATCAAGTGCTACGATGAAAAGGAGATGGACATCATTGGCGTTCAGCGCGATCGGGCAGGCGGCAAGGGTTCTTATGGCCGACAACGGCCGCTATCTCGGCACCGGTAACGTCAATCTCTAGATATCGACAAGCGCTTGTGGGACCGCGTGCAGGGCAAGATCGGCGGTCCCGTGCCGAAGGGCCTAAAGAAAGACAAGGCCGAATGGATCAAGCCAGGCTTGGTCGGCCGGGTTAAATTCCTGAAGAGCGAAGAAAAACTGGCGCCATACAAAGCTGCTGGACTAAGTGAAGACTAACTAGACTAGGACGCGGACTCATTAAGGCGCAGCCATAGCCTGATTGACGCGAGTTGAACGAAGGCAAGGCGGCAAGCCTATCGCAGCGCGTTGCCCTCCCGACGACATTGCTTAATCCTGTTGAAGAACCGCTCTACGCGGTTGCGTGCGCGGTAGAGATACGGGCTGAAGCAGATTGGAGCGCTGCGATTGCTCTTCGGCGGGATATAGGCCCACGCACCCTTCTTCATGGCAAGCTTCCTGATCCAGTCGGCGTCATAGCGACGGTCGGCAAGCAGCATTGATCCTGATTTCGAGACAGCAGTTTTCCTGCAAGCCGAACGTAGTGGGCCTCGCCGGGACTCAACGCCAGCCGCACCGGCAGACCATTACTATCGACCACCGCATGAATTTTCGTTGTCAACCCGCTACGTGACCTTCCCATAAATTGACGCTGATTCCTCTTGATGCAAGCTCCATGCTGATGCACGCGAACAATGAACGTGTCGATCATCTGGACAGTGGCGTCATAGGCAGCCGCCAGGTGGTATGAGCTGCTGCCAATACAGCAACGCCATCAAGCCGGTAAACAGGATGCGCGCGACTTCGAACCAACGTTCGCGCGTCATCAGCGATCGCCAACCCGATGGAGCCGCTTTAGGCGCCGGTGCAACGCTTTCGGTGCTTGCTATCGCGGATTTCATGATTGGCTCGCTATCTCGGATTGCGGTCTTGGCGTGAAGCGTGAGCGCATCAGGCCCCCGCGGCGGCTGGTCCTGTCCAGCCATGGTATCCGACATAGAGGCCTACGGCGATGATGAGAATGCTGGGAAATGGGAGCCCAGCGCGCGACGGTCGAGAACCAGGACCAAAGCCTGGTCGAGTGCAGGACGCTCGGGGCAGCGGCAGCCCCGACCGTGACGACAGTGATCGTAAGGCCGATCGAGAAGCACAGCACCAGCGAGTGCATGAAAGCTTTCGATACAATTTCGCGCTCCACGGTGGAACAGGCAAACAAGTCACGCCCGGCACCACAAGTGCCGGGCGTACCTGGTACTGCTCTAGATCATCCGCTTGATGTCGATGTAATCGCCTTCGGTCTGGATCGTCAGCGTCACGTCGCTGTCACCGCGGTTGCGCCAGAACCAGCCGTGGTTCCCGTCGAAGGCAGCTTCCAGCACACCTTCGCCGGAAGGGACGTTGCGGCCCTTTTCGTAGCTGACAGATTGTCCGCCTCCGTCGCCATGGGCATCGAAGTTGACGACGCCACCGTCCACGGTCCAGGCGAAGTTCGCCTTGGCGCCTTGCCGCATCACAAGTTTGACCTCAATGCCCTGACCCGGTGTCAGTGTGAAGGACATTTCATCTCGCCTCCCGGGGGTCGGGGCCGGCGCTTCCGCGGGGATTTCTGCGACCTGCGGCGCCGCACTCGGATTGACTGGCAGGGCTTCGGCAGGAGCAATCTCTCCAACTGTCACATTGTCTTGGGCAATGGCCTCCCCAGTTGGGGATGGCTGCGACGCGGGCTGTTCGGCGGTAAGGGCAACGAGGAGGTTTTCAATTCGGTCCATGCGAGCCATCAACTCGGCTGGAGGGACCATTTGCGTCATCCGCTCGGCCGAAGCCTTCGCGCTGGCCATTTCGTCCGCTGCCGCCTCGGCTGCCAACTGTGTTTTGATTTCGCCCATTCTGGTGAGGCCGAGCAATCTGCCCGCCCCCGTCGGGTCGATTGCATACTCGGACGGCATAACGACCGTGACAAGCAAGGCGAGCGCCGTCAGCGCGGCAATGAAGGTGGAGCGCTTGAGCTGTGCCGAAGTGGGCAATTCGGCGCGAGTGGGCAAGTCAGTATTGTACATTGTTGCGGTTCCTATGCTGCGACGAACAGGCCGGTGAGCTGATATCCGATCAGCAGGAACCCGGCCGTCATCATGATGACGTTTGCGGTATAGGCGTGACGCCAGAAGCTTCGTGTGCGGCGCCAATAGCCCATCACGATCAGGATGGCTCCAAGAGCCATGAGCTGGCCGATCTCGACACCGACATTGAAGGCGAGCAGATTGGGCACCAGGCCGTCCGGCGAGATGTTGTATTCGATGATCTTCGTCGACAGGCCAAAGCCGTGGAAGAAGCCGAAGACCAGCGTCGCGACCTTGGTGTTCGGCTGGAAGCCGAGCCATCGCTGGAAAGCGCCCATATTGTCGAGCGCCTTGTAGACCACGGACAGGCCGATGATGGCGTCGATGATGTAGCTGTTGATGCCGACGTTGAAGTAGACGCCAAGCAGCATGGTCGTGGAGTGACCGAGCGCAAACAGGCTGACGTAAATGCCGATATGCTTCATCCGGTAGAGGAAGAAGATCACGCCGAACAAGAACAGGATGTGGTCGTATCCGGTCACCATGTGCTTGGCGCCGAGATAGATGAAGGGCAGCACGTTGATGCCCGAGATTTCCTGGATATAGCCCTTGTCGCCGGCGGCAACGGCATGGGCAAAGGCTGCTCCTGCCAGCAGCGGCAGGGTCAGCAGAGCGATAAGCAGGGGCAGGGCGGGTCGCCAACACGTGCGACGCGCGCGTGATCGGCCCCGATCGAAGGGTCCTTGCATGAGATTTCCAATCTTCGTCGTTGAGGGTGGCCGCGTGAGCGGCCGCGATCATTCTGCGAGGAATGGTCTCGGCGGTCGATCAAGCCGGAATGTCGTGTCCGGATCGACGAAAGTCGGCTGATACTTTAGCCAGCCCCGCTCGATCTGTGGAACGGTCGGCGCGAAGTCGGCGGGCGTACTCGCCGTTTCGTGCGAGTGGTCGGCCGCATTGTGCCCGTGAAAATGGCCAGGGCTCTGCTCGTCGGCGACGCCGTCATCATGTGCGTGGCCATTTTCTTCGATCTGCGCGGCGGCTCCGGCGTGACGCTCGGCCGCGGCGGCGGCAAGCGCGATCGGATCATGCGAGGCTGAATAGCCGAAAGGACGCAGCACGCCGAACATCATCGCCAAGGCGATGACGAGACAAAGGACTGGGCTGCTGATCCGATTCGGCATGACTGGCGATTAGTCTCTAAAATCTTTACGAATGGTTGCCTGCACCGGAATCGGGGCCCTCTTTGAGGCTTGTCATATCCCCTCCAGGAGGATAGTTACAAAGAATGAGCGAAGAACCCCACGCCCACGAAACCCATCCCGATATCGTCAAGCGCCTGAAACGGGCTGGCGGACATCTCAAGGGCGTCATCGAAATGATCGAAGCGGGCCGGCCCTGCCTCGACCTCGCCCAGCAGCTTCATGCTGTCGAGAAGGCCATTTCGCAAGCCAAGAAGACCCTGATCCAGGATCATCTCAACCATTGCCTTGAAGATGTCGTCGGGCCGCTGGCGCGCGAGCAGCGCCGTTCGATCGACGAGTTCAAGGATATCACCAAGTACCTGTGAGAAGCGCCATTATGGACAAAGTTCGCGACTGGTTTGGGTTTGGCCCGATGACGCAAGGCTTTGGCGGCCACGGACATGATCACGGTGATGGCGGCCATGGCCACACCCATGGCGTCATCGATCCGACGATCGCCACGACGACGCGCGGCATCTGGGCGATCAAATGGTCATTCGTCGTTCTGGCCATCACGGCAGCGCTCCAGCTCGTGGTCGTGTTCCTCTCCGGCAGCGTGGCGCTGCTGGCCGACACGATCCACAATGTCGGCGACGCGGCCACTGCCATTCCGCTGTGGATCGCGTTCGTGCTGGCCCGCCGCAAACCGAGCAAGACGTTCACCTACGGGCTGGGCCGGGTCGAGGACCTGGCCGGGATCGTCATCGTTCTCATCATCCTGTTCAGCGCCATCGTCGCCGGCTATGAGGCGATCGACAGGCTGATCAATCCGCGTCCCATCGCATTTCTTGGTTGGGTCGCCATAGCCGGCATCATCGGTTTCTTAGGCAACGAAGCCGTCGCTGTGTTCCGTATCCGGGTCGGCCGCGAGATCAACAGCGCGGCGCTGATCGCGGATGGCTACCATGCGCGCACCGACGGCTTTACCAGTCTGGCGGTTGTGCTGGGTGCTATCGGCGTATGGCTGGGGTTTCCGCTGGCCGATCCGATCATCGGGCTCTTGATCACGGTGGCCATCTTCGCGATCGTCTGGCAGTCTTCGAAGGCAGTCCTCACGCGCATGCTCGACGGTGTCGAGCCCGGCATCGTCGATGAAATCCATCATGCCGCCGAGCACGTGCCCGGTATCGAACGTGTCCAAAGCGTGCAGGCGCGCTGGATCGGCCACCGCCTGCATGCCGACGTCGCCATCAGTGTCGCCGACGCGGCGACGGCCAAGGATGTGCTGGGCGTCACCGAAGCCCTCAAGGAGGAACTGTTCGCCCATTTGCCGGCGTTGGCGGAAGCGAATGTGCGTCTGGAAAGCCCGGCCGGATCTGCCGAAAAGGGCACGGAACCCTCTCACGCTCATGGTCATCATGCGCCGGAGCCGTTCAAGGTCGACTGCGATCTGGCTGCGGGGACACTGGAGATCGTCGACACGCCTGCCGGCGAGCGGATGCGTCTGACGATCGACCGGCACGCCGACGATTTGACGGCGACGGTGATCATCGACCGGCCAGAGGGGCCGGAGACGTTGCACCTCGATCCTGTCGCCGACAATCATCATCGCCTTGAGAGCACGTTGGCCCCTGCCGAGCCGCATGAATTCGAGGCAAGACTGGTCCTGAAGGCCAAGGATCGCGAACAGGTGCTGCCGTTCAAGATGGTCGAACCCGAAGGCCACCATCACTGAGATCCGTGTGCCGGCTCGTACTCCGTCTCTGGCTCGACGAGCCGTCTCGAACTGCAAGAAGACAAAAATATGCTTCAGGTCTTGGCCAATCGCACCTACCGTCATCTCTTCCTGGCCCAGGTCATCGCCCTGATTGGCACTGGCCTTGCCACCGTGGCGCTCGGGCTGCTGGCCTATGACCTTGCCGGCGCCGATGCCGGCGCGGTGCTCGGCACGGCGCTCGCCATCAAGATGATCGCCTATGTCGGCGTGGCACCCGTTGCTGCCGCGTTCGCCGAGCGCCTGCCACGCCGTACCATGCTGGTTTCGCTCGACCTCATCAGGGCAGGGGTCGCCGTGTTCCTGCCCTTCGTCACCGAAGTCTGGCAGATATATCTTCTCATCTTCATCCTGCAGTCGGCGTCAGCAGGCTTCACCCCGACGTTCCAGGCTTCGATCCCTGACGTGCTGCCCAAAGAGAAGGACTACACACGGGCCTTGTCGCTCTCGCGACTGGCCTACGACCTGGAAAGCGTCGTCAGCCCCATCCTCGCGGCGGCGCTGCTTTCAGTCATAAGCTTCCATAGCCTGTTCGCCGGCACGGTTGTCGGGTTCCTGGCGTCAGCGGCTCTGGTCGTCTCTGTGGTTCTGCCCAGCCCGCAGCCCTCGGAGCCGCGCGGCATCTATGAACGCACGACGCGCGGGATCCGCATCTATCTGGCGACGCCGCGTTTGCGCGGCCTGCTGGCCCTTAATCTTGCCGTCGCGGCGGCCAGCGCCATGGTGATCGTCAACACGGTCGTCCTGGTCCAGGCGCAATTTGGCCTCTCCCAAACCGACACGGCGCTGGCGCTCGCAGCCTTTGGCGGTGGATCGATGATTGCAGCTCTTGCCCTGCCGCGGTTGCTTGAGAACGTACCGGACCGGGTTGCGATGCTCTCGGGCGCCGCGATACTGGTCGCCGGGGTGCTGATAGGGCCTCTCGCCAGCAGCTACTATCTGCTGCTGCCGCTCTGGTTCGTGCTCGGGCTCGGCTATTCACTGGCGCAGACGCCAACGGGCAGATTGATCAGGCGTTCCGCCGATGCCGTCGATCGGCCCGCTCTGTTTGCCGCTCAATTCGCACTGTCTCATGCCTGCTGGCTGATCACCTATCCGATTGCCGGCCGCGTCGGGGCGGCAATGGGATTGCCCTTCACATTCATTCTGCTTGGCGTCATGGGCGCCGCCGCCCTGATTGCCGCGATCTGGCTGTGGCCGAAACACGATCCGGACGTGCTTGTGCACACGCATGTCGATCTGCCCAAAGACGACCGGCACATCGGCGACGCGGTATGGTCGGAAGCAGGCTATGAGCATTCGCATGGTTACGTTGTCGATGATCGGCACCCGCAATGGCCAAAAGCAAGTTGAGCGCCCGGCATGCCTGGCGATCTCGCCGTCTATGGCGGTCTTTTTCTGACCGCGTTCGTGGCGGCTACAATCCTGCCGATGCAATCAGAAGCAGCCCTTGCGGGACTGCTTCTGACGGAAAGCTATGCTCCGGCTCTGCTCATCGTCTCCGCAAGCGCAGGCAATGTGCTCGGCTCGATCGTCAATTGGTGGCTTGGCCGGGGCGTCGATCACTTTCGCGACCGCAAATGGTTCCCGGTGAAGCCCTCCGCACTGACGCGCGCGACGCGATGGTACCAGCGCTATGGACGATGGTCGCTGCTGTTGAGCTGGCTGCCCCTCGTCGGCGATCCGCTGACGATCGTGGCGGGCGTCCTGCGGGAGCCGTTCTGGAGCTTCCTCGTGATCGTCACGATCGCGAAGGTTGGCCGCTACCTAGCGCTCGCGGCGGTGACACTGAGCTGGATGTAGCGGCTCATGGCAACACATTCGCGACCATCGCTTCCGACCTTTCTCTTGAGCCGACGCAGACCGAATAAGTATAGACATATCGCATATCCGAGTTAGCATGATTCAAAATCAATCAAAAAATGGGGAACTGACATGATCACTCTCGACCGCCGCAATTTCCTTGTTTCCACTGCCGGACTTGCCTTCGCCGCCGCGCTGCCACGCAGCGCCTTCTCCGAAACCAACGACACGCTGAAGATTGCCATCGCCGCGGAGACCGGCGATCTCGATTTGCTGCAGAACGTGTCGACGCTGAGCACCTACACCATCGTCTTCGATGCGCTGATCCACTACGGCCAGAACGGCGCGCTTGAGCCGGGACTTGCCACCAAATGGACTGTCGCGGACGATCAGTTGTCAATCGCTTTCGATCTGCGTGAAGGCGTGACTTTCAGCGACGGCACACCGTTTGACTCGGCTGCGGCCGAATGGAACCTGAAGCGCTGGTTGGGGGTGAGCGACTTTTCATGGATCGGCATCTCCGACGCTTTCGATAGCATCGTCACCGATGGACCGAACAAGTTGACGGTCAAGCTGAAGCGGCCAGTGCCGGCGGCACTGCTTGAACTCACCATCGTGCGGCCCGTCCGTTTCCTGTCGCCCAAGGCGGTCGACAAGGATGGCAAGCAGACGGCGCCGATCGGCACCGGACCGTGGATCGTCGAAAAATACGATTCGAGCGGCACCACCCTCATTCGCAACGACAAATACTGGGGCGAGAAGCCGCTCTTCAGCCGCATGGAATTGAAGGTGGTTCCGGACGAACTCGCTCGCGCCAATGGTCTGCGCTCAGGCGACCTCGATATCATCGGTGGCGACTGGGTGGCGACGCTGTCGCCGCGCCGCGCTCGCGCACTGGAAAGCGACGGCATGAAGGTCGTGGCCGAACCGGGCACGGCGACGATGCTGCTCGGCTATTCGCCGAAGTCGAAGATCATCGCGGACAAGGCCGTCCGTGACGCCGTCTATGCATCGGTCGACCGGGCGGCGATCGCCAAGGTGCTGTTCGAGGGCTTTGCCGACCCGGCCGCCGATCTGTTCCCGGCGAACGTGCCTTCCTCGGGCAAGCGGCATGACGTGCCGGTGCGCGACGTGGCGGCGGCCAAGAAGATCCTTGCCGATGGCGGCTGGGTCGACAGCGGCGGGGCCTGGACCAAGGCCGGCTCTCCACTGACCATCGATTTTCTCGTTTCCGAAGAGTCCCTGCCGGGATCGCGGCGCATCGCCGAAATGATCCAGGGTCAGTTGTCCGAGGTCGGTTTCCAGGTCCAGGTGTCCTCGGTGGACAATGCCACCATGCATGAACGGCGTCCGGCCTTCAACTATGACCTGGCTTTCTTCACCACCTACGGAGCGCCCTACGATCCGCACGGCACGCTGGGCAACGCCTTCGTCTCGACCGCCGACAGCGGCCCTGACGGCAAGATCTACGTCTCCGACGCGCTCGACGGCGTCGTCAAGGCTGCGCTCGAGGCGAGCGGCGCCGAACGCGACCTGAAGATGCAGGCCCTCTACGACTGGCTCCACGACAACACCGCCATCTGTCCTCTCGTCGTCAGCCAGAGACTGTGGGCCCACAATCCGCGCGCGGAGAATTTCTCGCTCCCGGCGACCGACTATGATCTGCCGTTCAAGGCGATCACGCTGAAGGCCTGAAGACTTCGAGCCCAAGCGAGGCCTGACGATGAAACGCACGATCCTGCGACGGATGCTGCTTGCCTGCCTTTTGATCCTGGCGGCATCCGCGCTGACATTCGCCCTGGTTGCGGCGGCGCCGGGCAATGTTGCGGCGCTGATTGCCGAGCGTGCGGCGGGCCCCGGCGCGGACGCCGAAATGATCGCCAAGATCGGCAACGAGCTTGGCCTTCACGACCCGCTGCCGATCCGCTATGGACGCTGGCTGGCCAGCGCGCTGGCTGGCGATTTCGGCATATCGCTGCGAACGGGAAAGCCGATTTCTCGGGAGTTTGCCGCCCGCATTCCGATGACGGCGGCTCTGCTTGCCGGCGGCGGCGTTCTCGCCTTCATCCTGTCGATCACGCTTGGCATCGCCGGCGCCGTCAGCAATGGCGGCGTGATGGACAGATTCCTGCACGCATTTTCGTTGATCGGCGCGTCGACCCCCAACTTCTTCGTGGCGGCGCTGCTGGTCATCGTGTTTTCGGTGATGCTTGGCTGGGTACCCACCTTCGGCACGAGCGGCTTCACCTCATGGCTTCTGCCATGGGTGACGATCGCGCTGTTCCCGGCGTCGGTGCTCAGCCGCGTCGTTCGAGTCAACCTCCAGGAAGCGATGTCGCGGCCGTTTGCGACAACGGGCTTCGCCAAGGGCTACACCAGAACGCAGGTGCTGCTGCGCGAGGCGCTCCCCAACATCGCCATACCGTTCCTGACGACGTTCGGAGCACAATTCACGCTGATGATCATCGGATCGATCGTCGTCGAGACGGTGTTTGCGTTGCGTGGCGTCGGCGCTTTCTTCATCGAGGCGATACGCTTCCGCGACTTCATCGGCATGCAGTCGGTGCTGCTGCTCTTCGTCGTCTTCTTCGTCATGGTCAATTTCATCGTCGACATGATCTGCATCGTGGCGGATCCGCGAATGCGCCGGGCGAGGGGAGCATGAGACGATGAACATTTCCGCAATCAGGGACGTCAAGGACTGGCCGTGGCTGGTGCTGCTCCCCGTCATCGGCTTTGTGCTGGTCGGCATCTTCGCTCCGGTAATCATGCCTTACGATCCAAGCGCGCAGGACTATTCGGCGACACTGGAGGGCGTGAGCTGGAGCCATTGGCTGGGCACCGACTATCTCGGCCGTGACGTCTTGAGCCGCATCGTCGGTGGCGCCCGCATTTCCCTGGTGGCCATGGTCATCGTGCTCGTCGCCGCCCTGGCGATCGGCGTGACGATCGGCTCCTTTGCTGGCTATGTCGGCGGCCGTGTCGAGCTTGTCCTGATCAGCCTCATCGATATTGCACTGGCGCTTCCGAGCCTGGTGATCGCGCTGGCGCTGATCGGCATTTTGGGCACGGGCTATTGGTCGATGATCACGGCGCTCACCTTGGCGTGGTGGGCGAACTATGCCCGCATGAGCCGCGCCGTCGTCACCGCCGAGCTGCAGCAGCCCTATATCGAGGCGGCCCGCGTCATGGGCGCCGGCCATCTCTGGATCTTTGTCCGCCATATCCTGCCGCATGTGCTTGCCCTGGTCGTCGTCTATGCAAGCGCCGACGCCGGCGCGCTTGTGCTGGCCATCGCCACACTCAGCTTTCTTGGACTTGGCGTCGCGCCGCCAACGCCGGAATGGGGCCAGATGCTCGTCGACGGCATGAGCTACATCGAGGAGGTTCCACGCCTTGTCGTGCTGCCAGGGCTCGCACTGACACTTGTCGTCGTCAGCTTCAATCTGCTTGGCGAAGCCTTCGCGCTGCAAAAGGTGCCACGGCCGGTTCGCGGCAGAACGCTGCGTAAAAGAAAACTGGCGCGCGCCCGTGAAGAGACGGAACGCAACGCCGTCGAAACCGGGACGACTTCAGCATGAGTGACAATCAGCCGCTCTATGCGATCGAAAATTTGGTCATCGATCTTTACGCCACCACCGTTTCGGTGCGGGCGGTGGACGGGGTGTCGTTCAACGTCCGCCCTGGAGAAACGGTCGCGGTCGTCGGCGAAAGCGGTTCGGGAAAGACCGTCATGACGCTCGGTCCGCTCGGCCTGCTGCCCGAGGGCGTGACCGTGGACATGAAAGGGTCAGCGCGAGCCGACGGAAGCGAACTGCTCAGCATCGGTTCCCGGCAATTGTCGGACCTGCGCGGGCGCTATTTCGGCGTGATCTTCCAGGATCCGATGAGCGCGCTCAACCCGATGCTTAAGATCGGGCCGCAGCTGGCACGCCAGGCGCGTCGCTTCGCCGGCCTGTCGCATGAGGCCGCGCGCAGGGAAGCGGTTTCGCTTCTGGCACGCTCCGGCATTCCGGACCCCGAGGATCGCTACAATCGCTATCCGCACGAAATGTCGGGCGGCATGCTGCAACGCGCGATGATCGCGCTGGCGCTCGCGGCCCGGCCGCGCGTACTGATTGCCGACGAGCCGACAACGGCGCTGGACGCCACCGTCCAGGCGCAAATCCTGGAGCTCATCCGCCAGATCCAGCGCGAGGACGGCATCGCGGTCGTGCTGATCACGCACGACATCGGCGTGGTTGCTTCCGTCGCGGACCGCGTCATCGTGCTTTACGCCGGACAGGTGGCGGAGGAGGGGACGGCGATGGATGTGCTGACCCAGCCGGTCCATCCCTATACGCGTGGGCTGCTCGCATCGGTGCCGGATTTTCGTGCTGACGACAATGTGGCTACGCGCGAGATACCGGGCCTGCCGCCAAGCCAGATCAGGCTGGAGCCGGGTTGCCGTTTCGCCGACCGCTGCGAATTGGTCGAAGCCGGTTGCCGAAAACACCGACCTCCGCTTCAGACGATATCGATCTCGGCAAATCCGCATCGCGTGGCCTGCCCGGTCGTGCTTCGGCGAGAAGGGATTGCCGTTCATGTCTGATTTCGCAGCGATCGAAGTCAAGGGGCTGAAAGTCCATTTCGCCAACCGCTCGGGCGCGGGCGCGGTGCGGGCGGTCGATGGCATAGACCTGTCGGTCGCGCGCGGAGCGTTCCACGGCATCGTCGGCGAGTCCGGTTGCGGCAAGACCACGCTGGCGCGCACCATCGTCGGTTTGCAGAAGGAGAGCGAGGGCACCGTCCTGATTGGGGGGAGAGATCGCGCCGAATGGCTGAAATCGGACAGGAAGTCGTTCAGCCGTGAAGTCCAGTTCGTCTTCCAGGACCCGTTGGGGTCGATGAGCCGCCGCCAGAGCGTCTATCAGACGCTGGAGGAGCCGCTGCAGATCCATCGCCTCGGCTCGTCGGCAGAGCGCCACCGCCGTATCGCCGAGCTTCTGGATCTGGTTGCGCTGCCTGGGACCGTGCTCGACCGTTTGCCAAGGTCGCTTTCCGGCGGCCAGCGCCAGCGCGTTTCGATTGCGCGCGCACTCGCCCTCAAACCATCCATATTGGTCTGCGACGAACCGCTCAGCGCGCTCGATGTTTCGATCAGGGCGCAGATCGTCAACCTGTTTACGTCGTTGCAAAAGCAGCTTGGTCTGACCATCGTCATTGTCGCGCATGACCTGGCGATCGTGCGCGAGGTCTGCTCCGACGTGACGGTGATGTATCTCGGCCGTATCTCGGAAGCCGGCGTGACCCGGCCGCTGTTTCGCGAGCCGGCCCACCCCTACAGCCAGGCGCTGCTGTCGGCTGTTCCTTCTCCCGATCCCCGCATCGAAGCCGGGCGCCGCCGGATCATCCTCGCCGGCGATCCACCGAGCCCAAGCGCGCCGCCTCCCGGGTGCCGGTTCAACACGCGTTGTCCCGTGGCGATCGATATCTGTCGGGTCGAGGAACCAATTTTGCGGATGGTGCCCCACGGCGGCGTTGCCGCCTGTCACCTCGCAGATAGCGCCCACCGCCCGGTGATCTGAAGGATGGTCGTTGCAGCCCCTCTTGACCACGCTGCCAGAGGGTCCATCTTGATCGTGTGGATTGTCCCGTTCTCCTGACTGAGGCGCGCTGAATGTCGAAGGCATGTTTTGTCCTGGCATTTGCAGCTATGTGGCTGACATCGCCGCTGGCGCATGCCGATAATGTCGATCTGGCGTTGGAAGCTTTTCACGGGATTTGTCTTGCCCACGGGCCTGACTTCGAGGGAACCGCCGCTGTAGCCGGGAGACGCGGATGGACACCGCTGTCCGGCGACGCAGCGCTTGCTCCGGTCGATGACGTAGATGCTTTCCAGGGCTGGGAGGCGACTGGCGACGACCTGCCTGCCAGAACCATGATCGCGGTGACAAAAGCCACCTTGAACGGCAAGGCCGTGCAAACCTGCTCAATCAGGCTGTTCGATGTCGACCGTGCGGCTTTCGAGGAGCGTTTCTTCGCCCGGACTGATGCGGAAAAAATCGGCGAAGATAGAAAGGGAACGCAAGTCTCCAAACTCTACATATTGATTGCCGGCAATCGCAAGCAGCTTGTCCATTTGACGTCGCCAAGGTCCCGGATCAAGTCGAGCATGATCATTGCAAGCTCGATAGCCGATGATTAATCGGGGTGAACAGGCGGCCGATGGCGACCAAGGGTAGTGATTCCAACGGTGCTACTCGTGGCGCCACACCTTGTAGGCCGAGATGACGAGGATAGCAGCCAACAGAGGCAGCAGCACTTTCTCTGGCACGATGCCCAACAACATGCCGCCGATCCATGTCCCGACAATCGACCCCGCAGCAATCAGGACCACGAACCATTTGTTCCTCGCAATTACGCCAAAGCTTTGGTCCTGCGAATAGCGGGTGAAACCGACCATCATCGTCGGAAGGCTCACCGCAAGCGACATGCTCCCGGCAAGCTTGATGTCGATCCCGAAAAGCAGGACGAGCGTGGGGACAAGCAGTTCCCCACCGGCTACACCAAGCAACGACGCCACGACGCCGATGGCGAACCCGATGATGATCCCGGCAATGATCAAGGCCGGCCCGCTGAAAGGCGGCAGGCTTGTTAAGCTCTGATCGTGGCCAAAGACCAACACGAGGGCGATAAGCAACAGTAGCGCGGCAATTACCTTATAGAGCGTTTCGGATTTGAGCCCTGTTGCCCATCCCGCACCGAACCAGGCACCGGCTAGGCTACCCGCCAGCAGATTGAGAATGACCGGCCAATGAGCCGCGACGGCGCTTAGAGGCACTGTAGCGGCCCGGAAGGGAAGGGCAGACGCAACCACCACCAAACTGGTGGCCTTGTTCAGAATTACCGCTTCAAGAGCGGCAAACCGGAACAGCCCGATGAGGAAGGGAAGGCGGAACTCTGCCCCGCCAAGGCCAATTAGTCCGCCAAGCGAACCGACGACAGCGCCAACCACAAATGCCAGTATTCCGCGTCGTTCGACCATGCGGACGATATGCAGCAAGGGTGTGTGAATTCTAGTCCTCAATCCTCGATGGCCCGTCTCTCGCAAGAGACGCGGGTAGTGTCTCAGTTTGAAATTTAGCCGTTGCCATTGTCTCTCCAATGTTGGACTCTCTGGTCCCAGCTTGGGAGGGGGAAATGCCGAGCGCGCTACCTGTAATGGGCGAGGTTGCCGGCTCTGCCACGGCCCTTGCCGGTCTTATCCTTGTTTTTCTAGGTGCCATTTCGACCAGCTTTGATTCGTATGCAAAGCCGGAGCGGGCGAGTGTTCTGACCCGCTATCAGCGCCGAGTGTGGTTCGCCTTTGTCGGCTTCACCTTGGCTTTGGCATCTGCGTTTATGGCTCTCGTGGCAAAATGGCTCACAATTGAATGTGCTGCAATCGCGTCGCTCGTGCTATTGTTCGTTGCACTGATTTGGGTGCTGTTCGTCGCTCTCTCCGACGTAAGAGAGATAAAGTAGATGGCGCTCACATTGGAAGCCGAGCAGCGGTTAGCCGACGCCGGCCTAATCGAGTTTTTTGAAGCTAACGAGCCAGCTTGGCTCGGTACTGCGAAGCAAACAAAGGCGTTCGTTGCGGGGAACTTCCCGCCGGGGTCGCTGATTAGACGTGATGATGTCGCGAAGGCACTTTACCCTCTGGTCGAGGTCAATGAACTTCTGAGAGACCAACTGAGTGCCGATAAGCTTCGCGGCAAATTCTGGATTCGATTTTTCGTCGATTTAATCATCGACCGGACATGGGAGCGATTAGATGAAGAAGACGAACAAGCCGCTGGATAAGTTCGAAGCGTTCGTGTCGAACGTTTTGGCCAAGAACTTCAATCAAACTGTCGACGCGGACACATTGCGGGCGGCTGCGCAAAAGGTAGCCGCTGCCGTTGAAGTCAATCCGTCGAAGGAACGCGGGCCTTCTTATACGGGCCACGCGGCCCAGGCTTAGGCGAAACCGCGTCCATCATCTGACAAAAATCATCCATTGACCAAAGCGTCTGCGAAAGGCCGGCGGCCATTGCGGGTGACATTTTCAGCGTCTTGTGAATGCGGATGAAGTTGTACCAGACCGTGTACAGCGCAACCATGTGGACGTGGTTTTCGAACTTCTTTGAGAAAGCATTGGTGAGGCGCGTGAAGCGGCGCATCTGCATGCGCATGGTTAGGTTCTGCCGTTCAACGTGCGACGTGCTGACATGCGCCAGATCGGGAGAGCCTTCAATGCGTGTCTTCTTTGCGCCAGTGCACACGGCGGGGCTGTAGCGGCGTTCCTGTGGCACCGCTTTGCCTTCCGGCTCGCCATACATCTTGACCAGCATGGCGTAGTCGATGTCAGCGCCAAAGGCTTCCTCGACGGCGTTCAGATAGGCCTTGTGGCCGTCCGTGGTAAGCTGGACGCGATTGGCGAGGCGTTCCTTCACGTCATCCATAAAGGCCAGCGCATATTCGCCGTCGCGACCGCCGACCAGCCAGGAAATGATAATCTTGCTGTCGCTGTCGAGAGCGGTCCAGGTCCAAGTGTCGCCAGCTCCGTCAACGTGGTTCTTCATAGCCGCGACGTTCTTTTGCTTCGCGCCGGTGAAACTCCAGATTTCATCACATTGAACGCGCTTGGCCTTCACGTTGCGGACTTCGCGGTCGTGCAGATCGGCGCAGAACTTACCGGCATCGACAAGCAGCTTCGAAACGGTGTTGATCGACACGTCGGCAACGCGAGAGATCGAACGCATGCTCGACCCCTCGCAAAGCATCGTAAGGATCTGGACACGGGTTTTGAGGGGCAGCTTGTTCATGCCCCTAATATGTGAACTTTTATGCTTAGTATCAAGCATGATTTTTCACGTCAATCATTGATTCACTTTCGGCTGCCACTATGTTAAATAGCGGCAGCCGTAGTGATTTGGTGGAGCGTTCGACAGGACTCGAACCTGCGACCTAGGGCTTACCGTGCACCTGCTCTATCCGACTGAGCTACGAGCGCGAAGCGGACGGCCCGAAAGCCGCCCGCCGATGTTGCCGACCTAAAGCCGCTACCTTTCCTTGCTGGGCCGGGTAGCGGCTTTTCTATTTGGACTGGCCCCGACCATCGGTCGGCTTCACGCCGGGGCCAGTTACTCTTCTCGTCGTCATGTTCAAACTCCTTCGACGCTAAAGAAACACGGCTGGCCGATTCGTACAAGGCCCAGCGATTGGATTGCTGATAAATTTTTTCTGTTGACGCTGCCGATCAATCGCGGCATACATCTTCAACACAATGGAGGTGTGCCATGTCACGGACTCGAAGCCCTAATTACCCTGCCATCGACCTGGCAAACGCCATCGAACTGGTCGAGCCTGTCTACCGGAAGGAAAAGCGCAACAAGATGCCCCGCGAAGTGCTTGCAACGCACCTCGGTTACAATGGCCTTAATGGGCGAGCACTGGGCATTATCGGTGCCTTGCGCGCATATGGTCTTCTTGAGGGAACGGGTGACGAGGTGCGCGTAGGCGACGACACCGTTACCCTTTTGAATGCGCCAGATGACTCCCCCGACCGCAAAGAAGCGTTGCAGCGCTGCGCCTTGCGCCCCACCCTTTTCCGCCAACTTCATTCACAGTACGAAACGATACCCAGTGAAGGGTCTTTGCGGTACGCGCTGATCAAATTGGGATTTACGCCAGAGGCGGCAGGAAAAGCGACGCATACATATCTCGCGACAATTTCGTTTGTCGGCGACATGCAATCGTCCTATGATTCAGCTCCTATTTCGCAGGAGTTGACGGTAATGCAGCCACAAGCAGAACACACCCGCGCGAGCCGGAATAGCTCATCAGATTGGCTAGTCCCCTATGAGGGCGGCCACCAAAGCACGCCGGTCGGGATGCGCAAAGAGGTCGTCACGCTAGACGAGGGGGAAGTCGTCATCACGTTTCCCAGCAACCTTACGGCAGAAAGCTATGCCGACCTGCGCGACCATCTGAACTTGTTCCTTCGCAAAATGGAACGGCGGGCCAAGATCGCGCGGCCGCAGTTCGGGGAGATAATGGAAGAAGACGAAGAGGGAACCGAGCCGAAGCGAAACGCCTTCGACTAGGCCTACTTCGCCCACCGCTTCGCGGCGGCCTTCTTGGCGATCTCGGCGCGCCGTTCTGGCGTCATGTTCTCGGCGCGCTTCTTTCCACCCTTTGCGCCAAGCGCCTTTGCGGCAGGGTCTTTGCCATCGTCAATGACGTCATCGGCTTCCTCGCCAGTCGCAATGCGCATGACGCGGACGGCATTGCCGATCACGTCGGCGGGGCGCTTCTGGCCTTTAGGTCCGACTGGCATGCTGCAACAACGTTATGACTTGGTCGGCGGCTTGCTCGACACCAATGCTTGTGCCATCGGCAAGGATAATCTGTGCGCCTTCATCGAAGGGCCTCACCAGCACGACCTGTTCAGGATTTACATAAACCTCTGTGCCGTTGGTTTCGCCGAAAATGCAGAACTTGGCCATGCGCTTCTCCCCATGCTTTCCGCTAAGCATATAGGCGCTTTCGCCTATGGGGGCAAACAAGATAGGCGTTTCCGCATATTTCAAACTGAGACACTACCGAGACGCGGTCTTTTTTGCGTTTGCAAGGAACTCGCGGTAGGAACCATTCCTCGGCATCGATCCGGAGAAGGAAGTTGAGCGATAAGCAAAGATCATCTGGATGATAGCGCTGGCAATCCTTGCCGGCATCGCGGTGATCATGCTCAACCACTGGCTGAAGGGCGACTTTGGGTAGCTGCTCCGGTATAAGTCACGCTGCATGGTTGGCACGCAGAGAGGCCGTCCCATTTCGGCCTGCTTGCAATGGCAGACGTCTTGCCTGACCCGGAAACGATGAAGTGCGAGTGAAAATGCGACTGGCAGGCATGGTATCAGGCGCGGCACTGTTGCAAGCTTCCACCGTGATGGTGAACGCCCATCCGCATGTCTTTGCCGAAGCGAAGCTGGATCTGACCGTCAGCCCAGACAAGACGGTCAAGTCCCTTCGACATCTCTGGCGTTTCGACGATCTCTTTTCCAGCACAGTGCTGATGGAATTCGACAAGAATTCCGATCTTGTCCTTGATGCAAAGGAACTCGATGAAGTCGCTCTTACCGTCCATGCATCGCTGGCCGAGTATAACTACTTTCAAATGGTGACCTTGAACGGCAAGGACGTGACGATGGCGCCACCGCCGAAATTCAGCGTCAGCTATGAAAACGATCAACTCGTCGTCCAGTTCGAAACGCAGCCGAAGGACCCGTTGGCCCTTGCTGGAAAAGTCAGCATCGGCGTCTACGATCCGACCTTCTACACGGCACTCGACTTTACCGATGACGACAAGATTGCGGTGGCGGGTCTGCCGCAAGGCTGCTCACGTGCGGTCGTGCGTCCCGATCCGGACACGGCCATAGCGCAAAACCAGAAAAGCCTGACGGACGCTTTCTTCAGTGACCCGACGGGGACCGATCTCGGCAAGATTTTCGCTACACGTCTTGAATTGACGTGTGGCTGACACGGAGTCGATCTGATCGCCATGTTCCGAACCCTCGTCGAATTCCAGCGAACGATCTACCTGGCGCCGGGCATCTAGCTGATCATGCTCGCTGCCCTAGGACCATCACCTTTCATGAATCGGAGCGTGGCATACCCCAGGCGCCGGTGCCTTTTCCCGCCATCCTCTGGAACAGGTCATCTGTCTGTGCCGGTGAAATGTTCATTTCGGTGGCGACCCACCAGGCGAGGACCGCAAGAAATGCGCCGGCTATGAACTGAACGGCGAATTCGGCAGGCATGCCGCGATCGCCGATCCGTTTCTCGACGAGTTCTTCCCGGACGGCTCGCCGGATACGCTCACGCAGTTCGTCGTGGATCGTATCGCCGCTGCTTGCAAGCAATGCGTGGTGAAGCGGTCGGAATGCATGGGCGTGCTCGAACATGGGCAGGCTGAACTCGAACAGGCGGCTACCTGTTTCTTGACTTGCCGCCTCGCGCCTGCGGCCGATAGACCGCAGATGCGCCTCGATGGTCGCGCTGCGCAGAGCATCCTTGTCGGCATAGTGGGTATAGAAGGTCGACCTGCCGATATTGGCCCTCCGGCAAATGTCGTCGACGGTGATGGCAGCATATCCCTGCTCCGGGATCAGGGCGATGAGCGCGTCCTGCAGCAGGCCGCGCGTCCGCGCGACGCGTCGATCGATCGTGTTCCGCTCGCCCGCACGTTCGATTTTCATGGCCATGGCCCTCTGCAGCGCCCGGTTTCGGACATTCGGCGGTCCGGTGTCTGACAACACCATTTCCAGACATTGTGTCCATTATGATACGCCAAGTCCAGGAGCTCAAATCGGGTTTGGGCACGCCGCAAGGAAGCAGAAGGTCGCCAGACATGCATTCATCTGATCATCACGCCAATAACGGACCGCATTCGCGCAAGAGGGTGATAGCGTTGGTTCTGCTTGCCAAACTGTCGCTGGTTGCCGGCTTCCTCGTCCTCGCCAAATTGGGCATGGGCTATGTTCAGGCTGGCGCCTGGACGGCGGCATTCCACGGACTCGTCCTCGCGGTGATCGCGGGACTGGCGCTGTGGGGCAGCCTGCGTCACAGGGGGCTCGTCGGGAACGGTGCGCAGAGCGCGAGCGACAGGGGCATTGGCATCGTCCTGCACCGTGCGGCCGCCTATGACTTGCTCGCGCGCGTTCTGACCTTCGGGCGCGAGGGCCGCTTTCGCGAGTTCATGCTTCGCCCGTCAAAGCTCCAGCCCGGCGAAGCGATGCTCGATGTCGGCTGTGGAACGGGCACCCTTGCCATTGCCGCGAAGCGGCTGGTCGGTTCGGACGGAAGCGTCACCGGCGTCGATGCGTCGGCCGAAATGATCGAGAGGGCGCGCGCCAAGGCCGAGCGGTCCGGTCTCGATCTGACGTTCGTCAACGGGACGGCGCAGAAGCTTCCCTTCAAGGACGCGCAATTCGACATCGTCGTCGGCACGCTCATGCTGCATCACCTGTCGAAGCCCGTTCGATCGGCCTTCATCCGCGAGGCGGCACGCGTCTTGAAGCCGGCAGGCCGGCTGTTGCTCATCGATTTCGGCAGGCCGGTGTCCAGATTACCCAGGCTCCACAAGCATGGTCATGTCGATATGCATTCGGTCGCCTCGCTGTTGACCGAGAGCGGATTCCAGGTCAGCGATATCGGCGCGGTCGGCACCAAGAACCTGAACTACATTCGCGCCACGACGAATAAGGACCAGCCAGGCCAGGCGTCGCCGGCATCGCCGTGATCATGCTCAGGCACTGGCTGAATGGCGACCCGTTCTGAGGCGGAACAATCACATATGGGCGTTGGCACGTCCCAATTCGGCCTGCTTGCAATGGCAGCTGTCCTGCCTGAACAGGAAACCCGAAGTGAGTCTTCGCCATGTGCCTTGAATTGACCTGCGGATGATGTTCCAAACCCTTGTCGAGTTTCAGCGCACGATCTACCTCGCGCTGGCCGAGCAGATCAAATTGCTGTCGGCGGGCGGCGACTGGCTGGCGTTCATGGCCTTCTTGCCGATGGGAGTGCTGTTTGGTGCGGCGCATGCTCTGACGCCAGGTCATAGCAAAGCCGTGCTGGCGACGTATCTGGCCGGTTCGGATGCCAAGGTTTCGCGCGGCCTTCTCGTGTCGCTGACACTCTCGTTCACGCATGTGACGATAGCCGTGCTGATCGCAGCCCTCTCGTTGCCGCTGGTCTCGATTGCTTTGGGTAGCGTTGGCCGGGCGCCGCTTTTGGAAGATGTCAGTCGCGGCCTGCTCGGCCTGCTCGGCGTCTGGATGCTCTGGCGCGCTTTGAGCCATGGCCATCACCACAAGCATGAAGGTGAGGCCGTCGGCGTCATGGCGGGCTTGATCCCGTGTCCACTCACGCTTTTTGTGATGACCTTCGCGATATCCAGAGGCGTTCCGGTCGCCGGCATCCTCTTCGCAATCACCATGATGGTCGGCGTGGCGTTGACGCTGTCTTGCGTAGCCGTGTTGTCGATCCTGTTTCGGGAGCGTCTCGTGCATTTTTTCGACAGCAGGCCACGCCTGTTCGATATCATTTCCCGCTCTATCGAAGGCGGGGCAGGCCTTGTGCTCGCCGGTGTAGCCATCTGGCAAATCTCTGCGCGCTGAAAGACGTTCAAGCAGACGGCCGGACGCAAAGCGTGGCCTCGCCGATGGATGGCGGGCTGGACGGCGCAATAGCGCCATCCGTCCGAACTCAGCGTGACCGTTTGCCAGAGCCGCCTTGCAACTCGCCAGAGGCCGACCTAGCTCTTCTTGACCGCAACTTTGTCGAGGGCTGCGCGCAGACCTTTCGCCAGCTTCTGCGCATCGTCGTTCGCCCAGAAATGCATGAAGAAGAGCCGGGGCTGCTCATCGAGCATGTGGCTATGCAGCGCGGTGATCTCGATGCCGTCGTGCTGCATGGCTTTGATAACCGGATCGACCTCCTTTGCCGTCAGCACAAAATCACCCGTGATCGCCGCCTTGCCGCCACCTGTCGATTGGAAATTGATCGCTATTGCCGAGCCCATGGCCGCCTGCACTTCCATTCCATTTTCCTCGACCGGCTCGGCGCGCGGAATGGTGAATTGGTAGACCGCACCATTGGCCTTACCCTTGTAGCCCATGGTTTGGTCGACACCGGCGGCGTCGAACTCGATCTGCGGAGCGGTTTGCGGCTGGGCGCCGCCTCCCATCGGTGTTTTGCTCAGCGCCAATCCGGCATGAAGCGCTGTTGCGAGCGCAACTGGGTCGCCTTGGCCGAAGACGTGCATGTAGAGTGTCATCGGCTCCGCGCGCAGCAAGTGGTTGTGCAACCCGGTGATTTCGATCCCACCCTCTTCAAGCTTCTTCATGACCGGGTTCACCTCGTCCTGCGTCAGAACGATGTCGCCCATGACCATTGCCTGATCTCCCATGGGTTCGAACGCGATCCAGCCTCCAAGCGCAAATCCTGGTTTCAGGGATATGCCATCGAGCGATACCTTCAGGTCCGTTCGAGGCAAGCCGACCCGGTAGACACCGCCAGGCATTTGGGCTCCGGATTTGCCGAGCGCCTGTGCGATTGTTTGCCAATCGGGTGCCGCCGATGCCGGTTGGAGCAGCGCCGACATCGCAATCAGCATTGTTCCGGTCACGAGTTTTGCATGCATGGGATTTCTCCTTGTGATCTGCCCCCATTGCCCAATTCGTTATGCGGCTGCTGGCTTCGAGGCCGGCGGCCAGCTGTGCGTCTCCCCCTTGCGGCGCGAGGCCCAGGCATAGAGCGCGTCGTAGACGACGAAGCCGTGCTTCAGCACCTCGTGGTCGTCAGGCGTCAGGTCCCGCAAACCCATGGAGATCGCGAGCAACCCTGCCGACTGTGGCGTGAGATCGTGCCGGTCCGTGTCAGCACCGCGCACGATTGCGGCAATGGTCACGATCGCTGGGTCGCGCTCAAGGCCGTATTTCGAGACGAAGGTGTCGAAACTGCAGCCGTCACCGACATGCGTGAATTCGACGCCGGGCACATCATACGGTGTCGCGCCCGTCTCCTGGGCAACGGAGATCACCTGATCGGGCGGTGCGAAGAGGAACTCCGGTTCCTTGTCGATAAAGCGCGCAATCAGCCAGGGGCAGGCGATGCGGTCGATGACAGGCCGTTCTCGGGTAACCCATTTCATGATTCATCTCCTTCCTTGAGTATCAGCGGGACGGTCGGCGCGCCGATCGCATGCCAGGCGGCGATGCCGCCGGAAAGCGCACTTGCATCGATGCCGCGGCGACGCAGTTCGGCGACGGCGTCACCGCTGACCTGGAAGCCGTAGACGCAATAAACGATGACCGGTCTGCCCTTCGGCAGTTCATCCGCCCAATCGGCGATCTTCTCGGGGGCTCGGAGCTTGGCCCCTGGCAGCATATCGCTGCGCTTTGCCAAATCCTCGGCGAGGCAGACGTCGAGCACCACGAGATCTTCTCCCTGAACGAGGCGCGCCCGCAGTTCCTCTGGCGCGATCGCTGGAACCGCGTCGTCCGATGCCGATCCTGTTGAAGGATCATGCTGCGCGATGGCCCGGCGGTGGCGGGCAGCGACCCGTTCCCAATGGATGTTCTTCATGAAGGCATCGACATAGGCGCCGGCCTTGGCGCCGAAATCCATGTGGTAGGCATGTTCGTACATGTCGAGCGCGAGGATCGGAATGCCGCCGGCAAGGCAGTTGGTGTGATCCCCTGCCCATTGGATCGTCAGCCGATCGCGGCGCTCCGACCAGGTCAGCAGGGTCCATCCCGAACCGCCGGCTTGCGCCTTCGCACAAGCCATGAACTTCGCGCGCCAGGCCGCCACACTGCCAAAGTCGCGCTCCAGGGCAGCCGCGAGATCGTCTCCGGCATCGCCGGAGCCACCGAGCCCATCGAAATAGATTTCGTGCAGGATCGCCGAGTTGGCCGCGACCAGCTCTTCGCGCTTCAGCCCGTTGATGTCGAAGACGGGTGCCGCGCCCCAGTCGAGTGCGTCGAGCCGCTGTTCGATGGCGTTCAGGCGACGAACGGCACCGCCGTAATTGTTTTCATAGTGGCTTGCCAACAGCCGCTCGGAGAGGCCGACGAGGCGAGGCGGCTTGAACGGCAGCGGCATGATCTGGTGTGGCATCGGTTTCCCCACTCTGCGGCACGGCCCATCCGTGAGGAGGCGAACGCTATGCCTCAATGGAAAATGATACAAGTGTTGCATTCTTCATTCTTCGTGATACGGTTCACTTATGAGTGAGGGGCAATCGCAGGAGCAGCGCTGGCTGCTCCTGATCCATCAACTGCCAAGCAAACCCGCCTATTTCCGGGTGAAGATCTGGCGACGGTTGCAAGGCATCGGCGCGGTCGCAGTCAAAAGCACCGTTTACGCCCTGCCTGCGAATGCCGAGATGCAGGAGGATTTCGAATGGCTTCTCAAGGAGATCGTCGCTGGCAGCGGCGAGGCCATGATGTGCGAGGCACGCCTTGTCGACGGTCTATCGGACGCACAGGTCCGGGCGATGTTCGACGCCGCCCGTGACGCCGACTACGCGGAGATCGTCGAGGAAGCGCGCGATCTGGCCGATGCGATCAAGACGAACCCGACATCGGAAAGACATGCGGAGGCGCGTTCGCAACTCGGCCGCTTGCGCAAGCGGCTCGCCGAAGTCGTGACAATTGACTTCTTCGGGGCGAGCGGTCGCCTCGCCGTCGAGGGACTGATCGCCGAGCTCGAGACACAGCTTATAGAGGACAAGGCCATGACCAAGGGACCGAAGAAGGCGGCCGAGCCGAGCGAGCTCAGGGGCCGGATCTGGGTCACACGCCGGGATGTGCATGTCGACCGCATCGCCTGCAGCTGGCTGATCCGTCGCTTCATCGATGCCGATGCGGTCATTCGCTTCGTGGCGGGCAAGGGATATGTGCCGAAAGAGGGGGAATTGCGCTTCGACATGTTCGAGGGCGAAATCACCCATGAGGGAGACCGCTGCAGCTTCGAGGTGCTGCTGGCCCGCGCCGGCATCACCGATACGGCTTTGCAGGCCATCGCCGAGGTCGTCCACGATATCGATCTTAAGGACAGCAAGTTCAGTCGCGAGGAAACCACCGGCATCGCCAGCCTGATCGCTGGTATCGCCATGGCAAACGCGGGAGACGAGCAACGGATCGCCGAGGGCGCTTCGGTGTTCGACAATCTCTATCGATATTTCCGTTCGAAACGCGGGTGATCTGAGCCATGGCCAATGCGGAGAGTATCGTGACAGCGCCAAACCGACGAAACGACACGCCGGGTCATGGCGTTTCGTTCGCTGAGGCCACGCGGGTGTGGGCCCGAGTGGCCGCGCTCAGCTTCGGCGGGCCGGCCGGCCAGATCGCCATGATGCACCGCATCATAGTCGAGGAAAAGCGCTGGATCGGCGAGACCAGGTTCCTGCATGCGCTGAACTATTGCACGCTGCTGCCCGGACCGGAGGCGCAGCAGCTGGCCATCTACATCGGCTGGCTCATGCACAAGACCAGAGGCGGCCTTGTCGCCGGGATTCTGTTCGTGTTGCCAGGCGCGATTGCCATCATGGCGCTCAGCTGGATTTACGCCATCTTCGGCAACGTCGGCGCCGTTCAGGCTCTCTTCTTCGGTTTGAAGGCGGCGGTCCTCGCGATCGTGCTTGAGGCGGTCTTGCGGATCGGCAGGCGGGCGCTCAAGAACAACGCAATGGTCGGGCTCGCGGCGGCAGCCTTCATCGCTCTCTTTTTCTTCGATGCGCCGTTTCCACTGGTCATCTTGATCGCGGGCGTGATTGGTTACGTGGGGGGAAGAGCTGGGTGGGCTGCATTCCAGTCGGGCAATGGACATGGCAAGGTCGGCGGCAAGCAGGTCGCCGATGCCGATACAGCGCTCGGCGAAGGGGTGCCGGCGCACGCCCGGCCGTCCGTCAGTTGGTCGCTGAAGATCGCGGCAGTTTTTCTGGCGCTGTGGTTCGTGCCGGTCCTGGCACTTCTGGTGTTTCTTGGGCAAGGCAATGTCTTCACCGACATTGCGATCTTCTTCTCCAAGATGGCGATGGTTACCTTCGGCGGTGCCTATGCGGTGCTCGCCTATGTCGCGCAACAGGGCGTGGATCACTATGGCTGGCTCAAGCCGGGAGAAATGCTGGACGGCCTCGGTATGGCCGAGACCACGCCTGGCCCGCTGATCATGGTCACCCAATTCGTCGGCTTCATGGGAGCCTACCGCGCGCCGGGAGCGCTCAGCCCGCTCGTAGCCGGAACGCTCGGCGGTCTTCTCACGACGTGGGTGACCTTCGTCCCCTGTTTCCTGTGGATATTCCTTGGTGCGCCGTTCATGGAAACGATGCGCAGCAACAAGGCCCTATCCGCAGCGCTGTCTGCTATCACAGCAGCGGTGGTCGGTGTAATTCTGAACCTGGCGGTGTGGTTCGCGCTTCACGTGTTGTTTCGCGAACTGCATGAGGTCAACTGGCTGGGCATGACGCTGGACGTGCCGGTGTTCAACTCCGTTAATGTCCCGTCGCTGGTCCTTACGCTCGGCGCGCTGCTGGCTGTGTTTCGTTTCAAGATCGGCATGATCCCGGTGTTGGCGGCATGCTCGGTCCTCGGCCTGCTCTACGGGGTGGTCAGCGGATCGATTTAAGCTGTGCGGTCGGCGTAATCATTCTCCGGGCAGGAGGCATCCTTGACAGCCCAAAGGCCGATGCATGCTGTGCGCGAACCGGCCGCGAGACGGAGGTTTGCACTCCTGCCTTCCGGTGCCGGGCCGGCAGCTACGTATCTGCTGACTTCGAGGGGGTTACGGGCGTTCGGCGATGGACTCGTCAGTCTCCTGCTTCCCGCCTATCTGGCCGCGCTCGGCTTCAACGCTTTCGAGATCGGGATACTCGCGACGGCGACGCTCGCGGGTTCGGCGGCGCTCACCTTGGCAGTCGGGTTTGTCGCGCACCATTTCTCCCGCCGCTCTCTGCTGATTGCAGCCGCCGTCCTGATGGTCGTCACGGGGATCGCCTTCGCATTGGTTCACGATTTCTGGCCACTCCTCCTTATTGCATTCGTCGGCACGTTCAACCCATCCTCCGGCGACGTCAGTGTGTTTCTGCCGCTGGAGCACGCGCAACTCGCCCACAGTGTCACTGATCGCGACCGCACCGCGCTCTTTGCCCGCTACAGCCTTGTTGGCTCACTTGTAGGGGCCGTCGGTGCTCTTGCGGCCGGAGCCCCTGACATTCTCCGACAGGTTGTCGGTCTGGACATCAAGCAAGCGCTCCAGATCGCCTTCCTGCTCTATGCTTTTCTGGGGGTTGGAGCGCTGCTGCTCTATCGCCGACTGCCAGACGAGCCCTTCGATTTGGCTGCGGTGCCAGCGGAACCACTACGCAAGTCTCGAACCATTGTCCTCACGCTCGCTGCGCTCTTCAGCCTCGATGCCTTTGCGGGAGGCTTCGTGGTCCAGTCATTGTTAGCTCTTTGGCTTTTCCAACAGTTCGGCCTATCGCTCGCTGCTACAGGTGCGATCTTCTTCTTGACGGGCATCCTGTCAGCCGGGTCGTATCTGGTGGCAGTGCAAATCTCCAAACGGTTCGGGCTCGTAAACACCATGGTGTTTACCCACCTGCCGTCCAGTCTTTGCCTTTTGCTCATTCCCTTCATGCCGAGCCTCGGTCCGGTCGTCCTCCTTCTGCTTATCAGAAGCGCCTTGTCGCAGATGGATGTACCGACCCGCACCTCCTACGTCATGGCGGTGGTGACGCCGGGTGAGCGTGCCGCAGCGGCGAGTGTCACTGCCGTGCCTCGTAGCCTCGCGGCGGCCGCCAGTCCGATGCTTGCCGGCTCGCTGCTCGCAATGTCCGGTTTCGGTTGGCCGCTGCTCATCGCGGGCGTCTTGAAGATTGTCTACGATATGCTTCTGCTTGCAATGTTCCGCAAGGTTCGCCCTCCGGAAGAACGACGGGACTGGCAGTAGCAGGTGCAAAATGCGGCCGAGCAGATCACCCGCCCGTCGAGGGCTTGGTTGACGCTGCCTGGATCGCCTCGCGATCCACGAAATCTTGCTTCGCTGATTTGACGAAGGCACGACTGAATGCGCGCTGCCCGCGAGGAAGTCCTCAGCCGAGAATTAGGCCTGCCACGGCCACTTCGCACATTCCTTCCGAATCTGCGCAGGGCTCAGACCCAAGTCTGCCAGCTGATGATCTTCGAGTTCGGCCAGCTGTTCCGTTGACGATGGAATTCGATCCAGCGCGCCACCGATGCCCTCGAACGCACTAAATTTTCCATGGCGCGATGGGCACTTGCCTGTGGCGATGAACGCCTCGGCGTCTCAATCAGCAAGGGGTTCAAGATTTCTCATCCTTCCGCAGTGCGCTGGTTGACGTGTGCTGCGGAAATGCTCCAATCTGCCCTCGGGCGCAAAGCATGGTTTCTCCTGCTTGGCCCAATTTTTCTCATGACATGGTGTGAAATTGGCCCGCCGACTGCCGTCACTCAACGCCCTCAAAGCCTTCGAGGCGGCGGCGCGCCACGAGAGCTTTACTAGGGCGGCGGACGAACGTTCCGTCACGCAGGGCGCGGTGAGCCATCAGGTGAAGGCGCTCGAACTCGAATTGGGCATCAGGCTGTTCGATCGCGAACATCAAAAGCTGAGCATCACGCGGGCCGGCCTATCCTATCTGGAGGTGGTGCGCGATGCCTTCGACCGTATAGCTCTCGGCACGCAACGCATCCAGCATCTATCCCGGGCCGGAGCGTTGACGGTCAGCACGTCGCCCGACTTTGCCGCCAAGTGGTTGGTAAACCGCCTTGGCAGGTTTGCCGAGACGCACCCCGACATTGATCTCAGAATTTCCGCAACCATGCATCACGTCGACTTCGCGAGAGAGGACGTCGATCTTGCCGTGCGGCATGGCGATGGCAACTGGGCGGGGCATGATGTTGTCCGCCTGTGCTCCGAGCAACTGTTCGTGGTCTGCAGTCCCAAACTTCACCAGCGGATGCGCGAGCCGTCCGATGTGCTGAACTTTCCGTTGCTGCATCTTGATGACCGAAAGGACTGGTCGGGATGGCTCGAGGCCGCTGGCGTGGTCGATGCCGAACTCTCCCATGGGCCGGTCTTGAACCGCGCCAGCATGGTCATAGACGCCGCTATCGACGGCCAGGGCGTCGCACTCGCCCGCACCACGCTTGCGGCTTGGGACCTCATCAACGGGCGCCTCGTAAGGCCGTTCGCCACGACGCTGCGATTGTCCAAGACCTACTGGATCGTCTGTCCCAAGGCGACGTCGACGCTCCCTAAAATTACGACATTCCGTGACTGGCTGTTGGCTGAGACCGCCGATGATGTGCGCCGCCTCAAAACGCTCGGTCCATAGGCTTGAAGGGCTCAATTGTTCAACGGGCTTCTGCGACGGGCGAACGTCCGATTACCGGCCGCGAGAGGTAATTCGGACGAACGGCGATAAACGTAGATAAGAGTCCGCTAGCGCGCCAGCGCGACCTTCAGGATGGTGAGCCGCGATGTCCGGGGTGGCTATTCATACTGAGTTCAACCGCAGTCGGCGAGACCGGATGCTGGCTCGCACCAGGCCCTATGGTGCGCCTCGGGAGATGATGAGATGACCGATCTTCAGAAGATCATTTGGATGATAGTGCTGGCGATCCTCGCCGGGATCGCGCTGATTTTACTAAATCACTGGATCAGGGGCGACCTGTCCGCAGCGCTGCCATTGACTTTGATCACCGAGAAGCCAGTTTGAGCTCGGCCGTCTGCAGAGAGGATTTGGTCAATCTGCCACTCATTGACCGGCAGTCAGCGACGCTGTTCAAGGCCGAACGGCGGTTGCGCGATAGCGGCAAATACGCTTCAGAGATGACCGTAGCTTTTTCATACAGAGGATCTCATGCCGGCGGACGATGGTAGTCTACGCGACATTCTTGGAATTTTGTTGGTTCTCGTACTCGTAGGCGCAAACGGCTTCTTTGTCGCCGCCGAGTTTGCCCTGGTAGCGGTTAGACGCAGCCGCGTCGACGAGCTTGCAGCTGCCGGGCGTTTGAACGCCGGGCAGCTTCAAAAAACCTTGGTCAATCTAGATGCCAATCTGGCCGCGACCCAGCTCGGCATCACCATTTCATCGCTGGCGCTCGGCTGGGTCGGTGAACCCGCACTTGCCCATCTGATCGAGCCACTCCTCTTAGGAGTAATGGGGTCCCTGGCCACGGCAGCTTCGCACACGATCGCCGTCGTCATCGCTTTCATCATCATCACCGCTCTTCACATCGTCCTGGGCGAATTGGCGCCGAAGAGCC
The DNA here is from genome assembly GCF_040318275.1 of Mesorhizobium sp. M1217. Lineage (NCBI taxonomy): Bacteria > Pseudomonadati > Pseudomonadota > Alphaproteobacteria > Hyphomicrobiales > Phyllobacteriaceae > Mesorhizobium > Mesorhizobium sp. M1217. The sequence continues at coordinate 123,335 of NZ_JAMYMA010000015.1, forward strand.
TGGCGCTTCAGCGCAGCGAAGGCACGGCACTCTGGGTCGTACGCCCGCTCGGCCTGTTTCTGTTTCTGCTGAGACCGGCGATCCTGGCTCTGAACGGTCTCGGCAATCTGGTGCTGCGTCTCTGCGGTCTGCGCCCTGGCACAGGGGAGGAGTCCTTGCATTCGCCTGAAGAGCTGAAGCTGCTCGTAGCGGCAAGCCAGGAGGCAGGGCTGCTCCATCAAACTCAGCAGGAACTTGTCGAGCGTGTCTTCAACATCGGCGATCGGCGCATCGCGGATATCATGACACCGCGACGCGATATCGACTGGATCGACGCTGACGACAGCCCAGATGAGATTCTGCGCACCATCCGCGAATGTCGTCATGAGCAGCTTCTGGTCGGCCGCGGCGGGATCGACGAACCGCTCGGCATGATCCTGAAGAAGGATCTCCTTGACCAGGTGCTCGATGGAAAAACGCTCGATCCGATGGCGGTTATCCGCGAACCCGTGATCGTCCACGAAGGAACGCAAATCTTCCGCGTGCTCGATCAGTTCAAGCGGGCGCCGGTGCGCTTGGCGATCGTCATCGACGAATATGGCGCTCTGGAGGGGATCGTCACCCAGACCGATCTGCTCGAGGCCATCGCAGGCGACCTTCCAGACCTGGAAGGTGAAGACCCCGATGTCCTGGAGCGTGATGACGGTTCCCTGCTGATCGACGGGATGATGCTGGCGCATGATGCCTTCGCTCGCCTGGGCTTTCGATCAGGGGCGGCAGAGGGTGATTTTCATACGATCGCTGGATTCGCTTTGTCCCAGCTGGGTCACCTTCCGGAAGCTGGCGAGCACTTTGACTATCAGGGCTGGCGCTTCGAGATCCTCGATATGGACGGAAGGCGGATCGACAAGCTGCTCGCCCGGCGTGAGTCGCCTACATCCAAGCCTGCAGCCATTTGAGGCCGAACGCACCGGGCGCGAGTATCGCTGTCGCCCACAGCAAGGCCGAGGTGACGTTGGCGATCTGAAACGTCAAAGTAGGCATCTCACAGACGCCCGCAACCAATGGAACGGAGGCGCGCAACGGACCTGAGAAGCGCCCGATGAACACCCCCAGCCCACCCCAGCGTTCGAAGAAGGCGCGGCCACGGGGCATCAGGTCCGGCTACCGCTTCAGCGGCCAGTAGTGCGATACCCTGTCGCCCAAGCGAGTGCCGATCCAGAAGGACAGCCAGTCGCCCAGCACAGCGCCGACGATAGCGCTTTCGCCGATCAGGAAACCGACGCCAACAAGGATTACGGTTGCGGGAAGCAGCAGCGAAATGAACGCCAGCGATTCCCCGAAGGCCAGCATGGCCACCACCGGAATGCCCCATGCCTCATGCGCGCGGATAAAAGCGATCGTCGCTTGAGTGGTCTCGTCGAGGCTCATTCGCTGGTTCCCGCTTCACCCCTGCAAAGGGGCGCATCCCGATGCTTAGCTAGAACCATCCCCGCCACTTGAACCACGCCAGTGGAACAATGGCGCTGAGGCCGATCATTGCCAACCCATAGGGGTAGCCGAAGGCCCAGTCATATTCGGGCATGGTCTTGAAATTCATGCCGTAGATGCCCGCGATCAGCGTTGGGGGAATGCCGACGATCGAGACGATGGTGAGAATCTTGAAGATGTCGTTCTGGGCGATGCCGATCAGCCCGACCATGGCATCTAGCAGGAATTGCACCTTGTCAGAGAGATGGACCTCATAGTCGTCGAGCGAAGCCATCTTGCTTCAGGCCGTTCATTCGCGACGCGATTTGCACGTCGCCCCAGTCAGCGGTCATCCCGCATGCGAAATCGATGGCGCGCCCAAGGCCCAGTAACGCATCGCGCTTTTCCGAAAGATAGTCACCCAGCCGGCCGACATGGCGCGATAGAGGACCTCGCCGCGTCGATCGCACGGCGCGGCCTGCTCCAGAGCCTTAACGTCCGGCCAGTATTGGATGGCGAGGGTAACGAGACCGGCATGTTTGAGGTGCCGGCTGGCTGGCGCCGCTATCGCGCGCTGGAACTGCTGGTCAAGCAGAAGCGCATGATCAAGACCGAGCCAGTTCCCTGCGTCGTCAGCGACGCCCACAGCGCGGTCCCGATCGAGGAGGACTCGCTGGCCGAGAATTTTCAGCGCGAAGATTTACATCCCCTGGATATGTTCCGGGCCTTCCAGACCCTGCACGATCAGGGCGCCAGTCATGAGGAGATTGCGGCACGCTTCTTCGTGTCCGCTACCTTTGTCCAGCAGCGCCTGCGGCTCGCAAAAGTTTCGCCCAAGCTGCACGAGGTCTACGAGCAGGAGGGAATGCAACTCGAGCATCTCATGGCCTTTACCGTGACCGACGATCACGCCCGTCAGGAGCAGGTCTGGGAGGCGCTCGAAAACTCCTGGTCGAAGGAGCCGCAGCAGATCCGGCGCCTGCTGAGTCAGCTGAAGGTCTTCCGGGAAGTGTTGCGGGCCGGTTCGACACGGCGAGCAGCGGCAGCGCTCGGGATAAGCCAGCCGGCCGTCAGTCAACATGTCAAGCAACTCGAGACCACGCTCGGCATCACACTCTTCAAGAGATCAGCCAACCGCATCGTCCCCTTGCAGGAAGCCTGGGAACTCCTACGAAACGTAGAACTTGGCCTAACGTCCCTGGATCGGCTGGAAGCGTCGATCTTCGCTATGAAGAACGAGGAAAAGCAACGGATTGCGATTGCCGCGCCCTCTGTTTTCGGTTTCGTGACCTTGCCCAAGGTTGTGGCGATCATCCACTCAAAGACCGCTTCGAATGTCCGCTCGATTTCGGGAAGCTACGAGCAGATCGGCGAGCACATCCTGGCAGGGCGGGCGGATCTCGGAATTTCGAGATTGCCCCTGGATCCACGTCTGTTTGAATGGGCGCCGCTCGGGTCGGCACGAAACCTATGCATCTTTCATCCCGACCACCGTTTCTCAAAACAGACCTGCATTGAGGCTCACGACCTGGCAGGCGAAACGATCGTCGATATCGATCCCCAGTTCGCCGCCCACCAAATGAACTTCAATGCCTTACGCTTCGCCGGCGTTGAGCCGGACATACTCGTGGAATTCGATTGCAACGGTCACGAAGCCGGATACGTTTCGGCTGGCCTAGGCATTTCGATAACCAATGAGATCATCGCGCGTGAATACGCGGCGTTTAACCTCGAAGCAAAACCGGTGGAACCGTCCGCGCTCTATCACTACGTCGCGATTTGGCAGAAGGGCCGGACCTTTTCGAATGCACTGAATGTGTCGCTCGAGGCGATCATCGCCGCGTTTTTGCAGATGCCATCTGTGAGCGGGTGATCATCCCTAGAGGATGGTGTCTTCAACAGCGGCTGCCTTTGAATGAGGGGTAAGGGTTCATCCCTATCAGAAAACGATCAGCCCGCACCCCTGCAACAGAACGCGGGCTTTTGAGCAAAATTGTCCCGATGTTAGCTCGCCTTGATGCCGATCTTGCGGCGCTTCGCTGGCGCCGCTTCAGGCTCAGGCGCTACAGGCTTGCGGCCCAAGCCGATCGCCTTCGCCATCGCCGATCGCACCGCGGCGTAGTTCGGCGCAACCATCGGATAGTCGGAGGGCAGGCCCCATTTCGCGCGGTACGCATCCGGTGACAGACCGTAATGGATGCCCAAGTGTCGTTTGAGCGATTTGAACTTCTTGCCGTCTTCCAGGCAGATGATGAAGTCAGGCGTCACCGATTTCTTGATCGGGACAGCAGGTGTAGGCTTCTCTTCCGCTTTGGGCGGGGCTGCTCCCTGCAGCTTGCGGATTGCTCCGTAGGTATCGGAAATTACGCGAGCGAGTTCCGCGATTGGAACCGGGTTGTTGCTGACATAGGCGGAAACGATGTCAGTGGTCATCTCCAGCAATTCCGCGTCGGACTTGATAAGATCTGAAGGCATTTGGCCAACCTTTCATTTGCTCTCCAGGTGCCGTAGCCCCGATCTACCTCAGCAACCTCGCTACAGCAAAGCGCACCCGTTGCACAAGACAAGAAGCTGCAATGATGAACGCGGGCAGCAGTGTATGCCCGCGACTCTGCGGGCGACCTTTTGACACTCACATCTATGCGGCGCGCGCTGCCAACAGCGCGTGAAGAGCCTCCGGCTTCAGATGGGTGTAGCGCTTCAACATTTTCCAGTCCTTGTGCCCAGTTACCAGCGCAACTTGTTCGATCGTGAACCCGGCCTCGAAAAGGCGGCTTGTCCCTTCGTGCCGCAAGTCATGAAAATGAAGGTCGTGGATGTCCAGGTCAGCGCACCCTAGACCTGGCTATTGCACCCATGATGAACAGGACGCCGCTGTCGAATTCACACCTGTCGATAGCGACACAACCCGAGGCAGCTGCTCGGGCGCCTAGCAGGCTTCTCTGATTGGGGTCGGTGAGGTCAAGCGTTTCCTGTCTTTTTTCCGGACCATGTCGCCCCGCGGGTCACTCGCTTCTCTTCGCGGTCGGCGCGGAGCCGCCGCATGATGGGGTCAGGAGAGCGAGGCGTCTCAATCTGTTGAACGACCTTGGGAGACTTCGCCCAGGATCGTGCCTGCTAACGAGATCGCCTTGCCCATCGTCCCCACGGGAACGATCCAGATCACCCTCGCGGGCGAACCACTGTCTGTGTTCGTTTTTGTTCCTTGCGCTATTTCATGCCGATCCGGCGGCTTCCTTTCCAAAGCGGAATTCGGTTGCGTCGGCCCACATGCGGTGCAGGATGACGGCCAGCTTGCGGGCCACCGCCACCCGCGCCCGCGCCATGCCGCGGCGTCTGGCGATGTTCATGCCCCAGGCGCGCAAGCTCGACCACTTTTTGGAACGCACAAGCAGTGAATGGGCTGCCTCGTAGAGTGCTGTGCGGGCGAGCTCGTCGCCACAGCGGCTGACCTTGCCCTGGATGTCGGTCTCACCGGATTGGTATCGCGCTGGCGTCAGCCCCAGATGCGCTCCCACCGCCCGCGAGGAGCCGAACCGCTCCGGCCGGTCGATCGTGGCGCGGAAGGCGAGCGCCGTAATCGGACCAACGCCTGGCGCGCTCATCAGCCGCCGGCAGACCTCCTCCTTGCGGACGATGTCGAGAACCTTCTTGGTCAGCCGGGCGAACTCCTTGAGCATGGTGCCGAGGATCGTAAGCAGCGGCTCGACCATCGCCATCACCTCGGCACTGGCCAGTTCGCGCACGCGATCAGCAAAGGCGGTGCGCGACGGCGTACCGAGCTTGACGCCGGCCTCTCGCAGCATGGCGCGCACGACATTCTCGATGCTGCGCATCTCGTTCAGCACCGTCCGGCGGGCAACCAGCAGCGCACGCCACAGCCGGCATTGCCGGCTCTTGACATGCACCTGCCGATACCAGCCCGTGCGCATGATCTGCGCAAGCGCGCGGGCGTCGTTGCGATCGGTCTTGTTCGGCATCGTCTTCATGGCCGCATTGGCTTGGCGCGTCTCGATGCAGATCGCAGGCAGACCTTCGGCGCACAATCCATCGTGAAGCCAGGCCGTCAGCGAGCACGCTTCAAGCCCGATGCGCTCCAGCGGCAGATCGAGCTTCCGCAACGCATCGGACAAGGCCTGTGGTTCGCTCGCCGCTCGTGTTTCCTTCACGATCTGACTGCTCTCATCGACGACGCAAATCGCGGTCTCTTCCAAAGATACGTCTAATCCAGCAAAATACTTCACGGCTGCTCCTTCCCGATGTTTGTGGCGCTCCAAGGCGACCACGTTCTAACATCCATACAGGAGCAGCCGCCCGCACCTTGGCTCGGGCGAGACCCCAATCACCCCATCTGTTGAAAAAGTGGCTCGCAGCGAGGTTGTGAGCGTGATTCAGTGTCTCCGGAGAGATTCGGAGAACGAGGCATGCGCGGCGGAGACGAACGGTCTGGCGAACTGTTCAGTTATGTTGATCTCGAGGCTCGGGTGCGGCGCGATCATCCATTGCGCCGCATCGGGCGATTGTGAATGAGGCGCTGGCGGCGTTAGAGGGGGATTTGGCGGCGCTGTATTCGCCGATGGGGCGGCCTTCGATCCCCAACCGAAATCAGCCCTTGATGCTGGCCGTTACCTCGTCATAGGCCTTGCAGGCCTCGCCCAGTGTCGTGCCGAAGCCGAGCGTCCATAGCCGCCGATTGCGGCAAAACGCAACGCGAGAACTGCATAAAGCTTGTGTAACGCGGCTGCGACATCGCGGCGGCCCGGATTTGAGGCCGCCGGCGTCAACTGCGGCAAAAACTCAGCTGCGAGGCTGCAGCAGCGCCAGCACAGCCGTCGTGGCGGCAAGGACGGCGGTAAGCGTCAAGGGCGCCGTGGCCCCATATGTGTCCACGACATAGCCACCGACAACCGCGCCGACAGTAATGGCCACCTGGAAAGAGACGACCATCAGGCTGCCCGCCGCTTCCAGCGCATCAGGTGCCGCACGGGACAGATTGGTCGGCAGCACCACCGGCCCCATGCCGAAGGCGAAGCCCCAAAGCGTAACGAACCCGAAGGCAACGCCAATGTGCGCCCCCAAAAGCACCAATGCCAGCGCCGCAAACGCCATCAGCGCGGCGGTGACCACGAGAGCCATGCGGATATTGGCATCGGCCATGCGGCCGCCGGCAATATTGCCGATCACAGCGGCGCTGCCAAATCCGAGCAACGCCAAGGCAATTGGCCCGGTGCCAAGGAGCGTCACCTGTTCGAGGAACGGGCGCACATAGACAGAGCCGGCAAAATGCCCCGTCATCAGCAAAACAATGGCAAGCATGCCGAGTTGAATGCCACGCCGCCGTGTCAGCCGAAACACGTCGGCAAGACTGTTGCTTGCTGCCGCAGGCAAGGTCGGCAGGCTAAGCAACTGCAGCAGCATGGCAATCACGGCCAGCCCCGCTGTCATGGCCATGGCGCTGCGCCATCCCAGCCAGTCGCTTATCAATGCACCCATCGACGGCGCGGCAATGGTGGCGAGTGAGACGCCGAGGGTAACGATAGCCATGCCCCGACCCGTCGCATTGGCGCCAACCAGCCTCGCTACGACGGCAACCGAAAGTGCCCAGAAAGCGCTAAGCGCGATCCCCAGCCCGGCCCGGCCCAACAACAACAGCCAGAAATTGGGCGCCAACGCCGCAAGAATATTGGACGCGACCGCCAAGGCCATGAGGCCAACCAGCACCGTCTTGCGGTTCAACCGGCCGATGAGAACATTGCTCAACATGGCCGTCACGGCGCCGACGGAAGCGGTGGCGGTGACGACCTGGCCGGCCGTTCCCTCGCTGATGCCGAGGTCGCGCGCCATCGGCGTCAACAGACCTGCCGGAAGGAATTCGGCTGACACCAGGGCAAAGCTGGTGGCCGCCAATGAAATGACCGCGAACCAGGTGGCCACGCTCCATGTGGCTGGCGCATCGGCATCAAGGCCAATCGCGGCCTCTTCAAGCTGTAATGTTGTGTCAGTCACGGGAAGATCTCCAAAGTTTAGAGATCTTCATAGACGAGTCCGCCCGGATGATATGTGTCTCAGAATCCGAAATTCATATCTAATCGTCCGGGAATTGTGCGGCGCACAACACCCGGCGAGACATTGGTGATGCGCTTGAATGCGCGCGCGAAGGATGCTTCCGAATCGTAGCCCAAACGGGTAGCGACTTCGGCAACCGACAAGCCGTTTTGGCCCAGCAACTCGCGGGCAAGCTGCATGCGCAGGCGGGCGAGATAATGTGCAGCACCCTCCCCCAGGACAGCGCTGAAGCGCTCGGCGAAAATCGATCGCGATTGGCCTGCCACGCTAGCGAGGCTTCCCAGCGTCCAGTTGTGGCCGGGATCTCGGTGCATGGCTGCCAGAGCCCGGCCAATATGGGGGTCGCGGATGGCTGCGAGCCAACCGGTGGTCGAGGCTCCGTTGCAATTGACCCAGCAGCGGATGAGCCTGGCTGTCAGCAAATCCGCCATACGCGACAAGATGGTGGCGCTGCCCATCTGCGGTTGCGCGGCCTCCACCGTCATAGCCGCCAGCAAAGGACCTACGACAGGGTCATTGCCAGCCACGTCGCAACCCTTGATGACAGACGGCATCAACGTGATCAATGGGTTGAGCGCACAAGAGCCCAAGGCCATGGAGCCGCAGAAAAGGGTGCTTGTGGCGCCCGTTCCTTCCCGCACCACTTCGCATACGTTGCCCCCCAACTTGATCACCTGGCAACCCTCAAGCGAGTCGCCTACCACGTCCGGCGCACTCGCCAGCCGGTGGCCGATGCCTTGCGGCAGCAGCACCAGATCGCCATCGCGCAACTCCTGCCAGCCTTGGCTGTCGGTATGAATCCAGCATGGACCTTGGCCGACAAAATGAAACCGAAGCAGCTTTTGTTGCGGAAATTCTATGCTCCATGGATGTCGGAGTTCGCAGCGGCCATAGTTGACACCACTCAAGCGAAAGTCTTGCAGAACTTCGCTGAGCGCATCCATCGGGATATTTGGCAGCGAAGACGGTCGAGACGAATGGTCAAGCATTTGGCAGATATAAATGCCGAACGTCCGGCAAGCAAGTGGGGACCGTCGTTTCACCAGAGGAATCGCTGCAACGGCACGTACCGTTCCTGGCAGGCTTCTCGCCCTTGCCTCCCGCTCCCAGTGCATGCAAGGAGTGCTGCAAGACACTGGGACAAGAGGCATGGCGGCGGAAGCATCGGGTAGCGATCTCGTTCAGGTGGTGGCGCTGCTTGCCGCAGGGGTCGTCGCCGTTCGATCTTCAGAACGCATGGGGCTGGGCTCGATCCTGGGCTACCTCGTCGCCGGCGTCGTCATCGGCCCGTTCGGATTTCGTATTTTTTCCGAGTCGGAAGTAGTTAATAACCGTCCTCCGGTAATCTAGGTTTCATTATATGGCGTGCTGCACCAAACCAGTCCAGCGCCCATGGCGAATAGCACAAGGGCGAGCGGGCCCTTCGAAGACGGCTTAGTTTGAGAAGCAACTAATTGCGACGGCACGCTAGGCACTGGCTGTCGCTTCGACGAAACAACCTTTGAATAAGAAAGTCCGGTGCCCGGGATGCTCGCACTGAGGCGCTTTTTGCCTGTTGTGCTAACTGTATATCCAAGCCCTTTCGGTCCAACCCGCACACTGGCACTTTTCGCGTTGAGATTTATCCGGACTCCCGGCGCATCCTTACAGATTGGGGTAACCTCGACATTGACGCTGGTAATGGCTTGCGAGTGAAGGGGCTGATTGGCCCAACGGGCGATGGAGACTACCAACGGGTAGTCTTCAACCGGCACCTCATGGATCTTGATCGATGTCCCCGTACGATCCAACAGCAGAAGCAAAGGAGTCATCCCCCCGTCCGATTTGCTCGCGACGGCGGCAACTCGCTGAACATCCGCATGGCTGTTAACGCGAACATTGAAGAGTATTCGGCCTCCAGATTTATCGGCGCAGTCGCCTGCTACGGAATCGAAGCTGGCCGCCGGAAAGTCTGCAGCTTGGACAATCATCTCGATCAAAACCGTCTCAAGTTGTGGCGTGCTACCATCCAGCAACGTAGTCGGGAGACTCCCGCATAAATCAAGCAGGCGTCGTGGCGTATCCCCGGAGATCATCGGCACAGGCGGTCGGGAATGAGTTTTCGTGTGATTACGGGCAGCATTCGAAGCAGGCGAGATTCTAGAGCTTGTCTCGGACCCTGAACTCACTCTGGTGTTGGCGTAGGCCCGGCAAGAAGCTCGCCCCTTGTTCGGCCCCGCCGCAACAGAGCTTCTGCCGGAAATCCCTGCGGAGCACGTTCGCCGCGCAATGTGCGAAGCATTTCCTTCACTGCTACGCCCTCAAACTCGTACCGCTTACCGCTGGCCACGAACCAGACCGAGAGGATTCTTCTTTCGAGATCGTATTCCGTTTTGCGTATCGATATGGAGGGCATGACGGCGGCTCGATTCGAAAACCAATCAACGAGCGGAAAGGCCGTCGCGTTCCTTGTGACTGCGGTGGTGCGGTGAGGCACAAGGCTCAATGCGGAGCGCCAGCCGCCGCGATCAGCGCCTCGTCGAGAATCCACTTCAGCTTCGCCGAGCACTGGTAGCTTCATCTGCTTGCCGTTCTTACTTGCCAGGAACGACATGCAGCGGTCGCAGTATGCCATGCGCGGCACTTCAATATGTCGCCGTATGTCGCCGCGTCCGATGGCCAGGAAGCGGGCCAGTGCCAGTTGGACTTTGTAATGGAGCGGCGCAGCGGCGAGCGTCCACGGGCCGTTTTCCTTGCGCCGGTCTTCCGCGATCTTGGCCTTCACCCGCATTGCTGAGGAATCTTCGTGAGGTGAATTGAGATCCGCTACGTCGCTGATCCTCTGGGACTGTCAAGGGCCGTTCGGCGGGCTTTGCTCCGGAACAATGTCTTCTTCCGAAAGTTTTTCCTTAAGTAGCAAAGGAGATTCGAAATGTCAGAAAGCCGGGAATGGTTTGTCCAATGGCTTAGAGACGCTCATGCCATGGAAGAGCAGGCAGAGACGATGTTGAACGGGCAGTTGCGTCGTATCGAGAATTATCCCGAACTGAGCGACCGGATCCGACAGCACCTCGACGAAACCAAGCAGCAGGCCGCTCGGCTGAGGACTTGTCTCGATCAGATGGACGAGGGTTCATCCACGATGAAGGACGCTGGCGGCAAGCTGACGGCGATGGCGCAATCGCTGAGCGGTGTCTTCGCCGGAGACGAGGTGATGAAAGGATCGCTGGCGAGCTACACGTTCGAGCACATGGAAATCGCCTCCTACACGATCCTGATTGCCGCTGCGCGATCGCTCGGCGAAACCGAGGTTCTTCGGGCTTGCGAAGAGAACCTGCGAGAGGAAGTCGCGATGGCGGATTGGCTGAAAACCCATCTTGCCTCAACGACCGAGCAGTTCCTTGCGCGGGCCGAAGCGGACAGCGACAGCGCCAAGCGGTGATCGGTGGGAACGTAGCGATCGTGAAGTGAGGGCTCGGCGCGGAAGCTGGTTAACACCGGCTCCGATGTCGACGAGCGAGCTCCGGCTTGGAACTGAATAGGAGCGGCGGCGGACGGCAACGATCGAGGGTGCCCATTGGTCGTTGCCGCCAAATAGAAAACACAACGAAAATTGCTTGTACGCGTTGCCGTCTCACCAAAGCGCGCTCGAGGACCAAGTGGCCATCATTCAATGTGATCAGGTGATCAACTTGGTTGCCTAAGCTATCGCGCAGCCAGCTTTCGGATAGCGGCAATAACCCCGATATTTCCTCGATTCACAATCCCGGCGAAGTAAAGGCCGGCTGCAAGGCCCGCCGGAAGGACCGCCCGGTAGATCTGCGTCGCCAGCGGCGTCCTTGCGGCGCGGTCGAGATGGATGGGCATGGCGGCCATGGCGCAATGGTACCATCATTTCCGCCAATCTTGGTCCTGTTTCATGACCAGAGCCGGACATATATCTACCGGCCATCGCCAGGTGACAGATGACCGAGGAGACAATTCCGATGAAGGCAATCGTAGTAGCGGATCGGGCCGCGGGAACGGCCGGGATGAAGCTGGCCGAGCGACCCGAGCCGCAGGCAGCGACAAACGACGTCGTCGTTCAGGTTCATGCGTCGGGATTCGTCCCGACTGAGCTGACGTGGCCCTCGACCTGGACTGATCGCCTCGACCGTGACCGAACACCGTCGATCCCCGGGCACGAGCTGGCCGGAGTGGTCATCGCCCTCGGCTACGGCACGACGGGACTGTCTGTGGGCCAGCGGGTGTTCGGCCTCGCCGATTGGTATCGCGACGGCACCCTGGCGGAGTATGTGGCCGTCGAGGCACGCAACCTCGCGCCACTACCTGGCGATGTCGACTTCACGGTGGGCGCGAGCCTGCCAATCTCGGGCCTGACTGCGTGGCAGGGACTGTTTCAGCACGGCCGCCTTCAGCCGGGGCAGAGCGTCCTCGCGCACGGCGCGGCCGGCGCAGTCGGTTCGATCGTGACGCTACTCGCACGAGAGGCCGGCGCCTACGTCATTGGCACCGGACGCTCTGCCGACCGTCAGAAGGCGCTCGACTTCGGCGTGAACGAGTTCGTCGACCTCGAGAACGATGCTCTGGAAGACGTCGGCGACGTCGATCTGGTGTTCGATGTCATCGGGGGCGACATCCAGAAGCGGTCCGCGGGCCTGCTTCGAGCCGGAGGAACGCTGGTGACCGTCGTCGGGCCCCCCTACGCGCGGCCCGACAATGGCCTGGCGGTCGACTTCGTTGTCGAGTCCGATCGTGCTCAACTGAGTGAGATCGTCCAGCGGGTGCGGGACGGGCGGCTACGGACAAACATCGGCAACGTCTCGACCCTCGATGACGCCGTCGCCGCCTTCAACCCGACCGAGCGACGCACGGGGAAGACGATCATCCGCGTTCGTCCGTAAGGGCCTGGGGACGGGGAGCGGTTCTGCCCTCATTTAGATTCTGAACTGGTTTCCCATCCTCGCAGTATTGGACGGCGAGCAGGCTTCTCCTTCTGGTAAAGAACGGCGTCATTCTGGCACGTGACTAGTTGATGGACCGCGCACCAGCGACCGCACCGGGCTCAATCGAATCGTTCGTTGTCCTGCCGCCAACGGCGCCATCACCCAATGAGTCAGTCGCCTTCGTGTTGTCGCACCTTGCGTTCACGACTGCATCTTCTGCGACTTGGAGAGAACGTCGGCACGCGCTATCCGCGGCCAAGGTGGTCCGGCAATTCAGCGGCTGTCGTGGGGCCGAGAGCGGACTTGCAGCTTCTGGCATCCCAAAGCGATGGCAGACATTCAAGCAGGTGGGATTGAAGTCTCAACTGCAAAGGCGAAGATCCCGAATGGACCTTTCAATGACCGCGTCGTGCCCATCCCGTCTCTTCCGACGATCGCCGACCAGGGCGGCAAGGCCATGAGTTACTCGCTCGCGCTTGGCCGACGCCGGCTGCGTCGGGCCAGAAGATTGGCGACGACCAGGAGGATGATCGACAGCCCCATCATCAGTGTCGCCGCGGCGGTGATTGCCGGGGAGAGCTTTTCGCGCAGGCCTATGAACATTTCGAGCGGCATGGTGCGCTGGTTGGCACTGGCCAGGAACTGGACCACGACGACCTCGTCGAACGAGGTGACGAAGGCGAAAGCGGCCCCTGACAGCACGCCGGGCAGGATCAGCGGCAGCATGACCCTGAAGAATGATGTGATGGGCTTTGCTCCGGAGATGGCGGCAGCGCGCATAAGGTTGCGGTCGAAGCCAGTGAGGCTCGCTCCCACCGTGACGACGACGAACGGGCTGGCGAGCGCGGTGTGCGCCAGGATGATGCCGGCATAGGTACTGGCCAGGCCGACGCGGGCATAGAACAGATACGAGCCGACGGCGGTGATCACCACCGGCACGATCAGCGGCGACAGCAACAGCGGCATGACGATGCGGCGGCCGGGGAACTTTTCGTCGGAAAGCGCGATCGCCGTCAATGTGCCGAGCGTGGTTGCGATCAGCGTCGTCCCGAACGCAACGATCAGGCTGTTGCCGATCGCCGATTGCCAGCGTTGGGTGCCAAGCACGACCGCGTACCAGCGCGTCGAAATCCCCTCCAGCGGAAAGATGAAAAAGGCGCCGCTGTTGAACGACAAGGGGACGGGAACGAGGATCGGCATGAGGAGGAACAGGATCACCATGCCGCACCACAGCCAGAGCAGGGTGATGCGGATTCTTTCGCCTGGCGTCGGATAGGGAGACAGCAGCATGGCTACACCAGCTTGAGACGGTCGAGGCCGAGGATGCGGGCAAAGATGCCGAACAGCGCGAGGGTGAAGACGAGCAGGATGAAACTCAGCGCTGCCGCCATCTCCCAGTTCAGCTCGACATTGACGTAGTTGGCGATGAAATTGCTGATCAGCTGGTCGCTTGCGCCGCCGATGAGCGCCGGCGTGATGTAGTAGCCGAGGCACAGAATGAAGGTGAGCAGGCAACCGGCCATAACGCCCGGAAAAACCTGTGGAAGATAGACGCGGCGGAACGCGGTGAAGGGTTTTGCGCCGAGCGAATAGGCGGCCTTCATCTGCGAGGCCGGGATCGTGCGCATGACGCTATAGATCGGCAGCAGCGTGAACGGCAGCTGGATATGGGTCATGGCGATGATCAGGCCGATGCGGCTGTACATCAGGTCAAGCCGGTCGTCGGCAATGCCGACCCACAAAAGCAGGTCGTTGACCAGGCCGAATTTCTGCAGGAGCACGGTCCAGGCCGCGGTTCGCACCAGGATCGACGTCCAGAATGGCAGCAGCACCGCGACGATGAGGATGGCGGCGAGGCCCTTGGGTACCGAGGCGATGAGATAGGCGAGGGGGAAGCCCAGTATCAGCGTGGCCAGCATCACCGCCGCGGCGACGAAGAATGTGCGCATGAACACCTGCAGGAAGATCGCCTGTTGCGGCGGCACTCTTTCAATGCCGCCATCGGCGTTCCAATGCAGATCAAGCGCGCTCAGCAGGTAGAACGACGTCACGCTATGGGTGCCGCTCTCGATGACCGGCCACGTGCCGGGCGCCGACCAGAACGGCACGGCTTTCATCACCTCCAGCGGCGGCCTGTCGGCAGCCTCAAGTTGGCGTACCGTCTTGAGCACCTGGCTGCGCGCACCGGGCACGCGGGCGTTCAGGCTTTTGGCGAGTTCATATGCCGTGCCCATGGCCTGATTGTCCCTGAGGTCGGCGGCAAGGGCCAGGAAGGCGGCATCTCCTGGCAGTCCCGCGCCGTTCCAGCCGCGCAGCGCCTGGCTGGTCTGCGGCAAGGCGTCGGCAATCGTCGGATCGTAGACGGCGCGCGATAGCAGCAGGACGATCGGGATGCCGAAGCTCAGCGCCAGGAGCACAAGCAAAGGCGCCGCCAGCGCCAGCGACCGCAGCCGATCGCCGAACTCGGCGCGCCGAAGTTTTGCCGTGACGGATTTCGCCGCCTTGGCATTGGCGGCCGACCGGTCGCGCGCGATGCGCGGCCGGTCCAGTTCCGTGGGCTCAAGCGCCGTCATTTTTCCTACTGCGCGAGCCAGGCGTTGAAGCGCTTGACCAGATCCTCGCCATAGTCGCCCCAGAATTCGGTGTCGGCGACCAGATAAGCGCTCATATGGTCAGGCGCGTTCGGCAATTTGGGCAGCGCGTCCGGCGCGACAAAGGAAGCTGCATCGGTGCGAACCGGCCCGTAGGTGATGTAGCTGGCCAGCTTGGCGTTGTTTTCCGGCTGGCTGATATAGGCAAGATATTTGTAGGCCAGATCTGGGTTCTTGGCACCCTTCGGAATGGCGATCATGTCGTATTCGAGGATCTGGTTGTTCCAGACGATCTTGAATGGCGCGCCGTCCTTGTCGATCGCATTCTGGATACGGCCGTTCCAGGCGGTGGTCATCACCACTTCTTTGGATGCCAGGAGCTGCGGCGGCTGTGCGCCGGCATCCCACCAGACGATGTCTTTCTTGATGGTGTCGAGCTTCTTGAAGGCACGGTCGACGCCCTCCGGTGTGGCCAGCACCTTGTAGACATCGGCCGGCGCGACGCCATCGGCCATCAGCGCCCATTCCAAATTCTGCGCCGGGAACTTGCGCATTGCGCGCTTGCCGGGAAACTTGGTCGTGTCGAAGATGTCGAGCACCGAAGTCGGCGCCTCCTTCAGCACATTGGGGTCATAGGCGAGTACGTCGCCATAGGCGTCCAGGCCGACGCCGCAGTCGAGCGCGGAGCCTTCGAGGAACTTTTCGCGCGGCGCGATCTTGGAATAGTCGAGGCGCTCGAGAATGCCGGCGTCGCAACCTTGCAGCACGGTCGCGGTCTCGACCGTCACCAGATCGATCGGCACGTTGCCGGTGTCGACCATGGCTTTGACCTTGCCGAGATCGCCGAGGTATTCTTGCTCGACGATCTTGACGCCGGTCTCCTTGCTGAACGGTTCGAACCACGCCTTGCGCTGGGCATCCTGCCAAGCGCCGCCGCTGGCCATGATCGAAAGCTCGTCGGCGAAGGCGACATGTCCTGAGGTGATGAATGCTGTGGCTGCCGCAAAGGCGAACAGCCGGGCTCTTGTGATTTTCATTGTTGTTATTCCCCTGTTTTCGAGATGGAACCACCCGTTCCGGCATCTGCCGGAAAGGCGCGGCAGTCGTTGGGCGCGCAGGAAACCGTGACCGGTTCCCCGTTGCCCATGGTCGCTTCGGGGCCGACCTTGACGGTCAGCACCTGTCCGTTTTCCAGCCTGGCCAAAAGACGCTGGTGGTCGCCGAGATAGATGCGGCCATCGACCGTGGCGGTTAGCGCATTTGCTCCGTTCGAAGCGGGCGCAAGCTTCAGCCGCTCCGGGCGGATGGCGACATGGCAGGCCGCACCCTTCGCGACCCCGATGGCGAGCGCCGTGACCGAACCGCCGCCGTCCAGCGCAACGCGGCAGTCCTTGCCAGAGATGCGCTCGACCTTGCCGAGCAGCGTGTTGTTCTCGCCGATGAAGCTTGCGACAAACGAGCTCTCCGGAGCGTTGTAGAGATCATCCGGTGAGCCGAGCTGGGCAATCCCGCCATTGTTGAAAACGGCGACGCGGTCCGACATCGTCAGCGCCTCGCTCTGGTCGTGTGTCACATAAACGATGGTGACGCCGAGCATCGTGTGCAGCTGTTTGATCTCGAGCTGCATATGCTCGCGCAGCTTCTTGTCGAGCGCGCCGAGCGGCTCGTCCATCAGCACCAGGCTCGGCTCGAACACCAGCGCGCGGGCAAGCGCGACGCGCTGCTGCTGGCCGCCGGAAAGCTGTGCCGGCCGCCGGTCGCCGAACTGCCGCAGCCGCACCATGTCGAGCGCGCGGCCGACGCGGGCTGCGACGTCCGTCTTGGTGATCTTGCGGACGGAAAGCGGGAAGGCGACGTTCTCCTCAACGCTCATGTGCGGAAACAGCGCGTAGTTCTGGAACACCATGCCGATGTTGCGTTGATACGGCGGCAGCCTGTCGACGGACCGGCCTTCAAGCGTGATGACGCCGCTGGTCGGCCGTTCGAAACCGGCAAGCATGTTGAGCGTCGTCGTCTTGCCCGAACCGGAGGGGCCGAGAAGCGTGAGGAACTCGCCGCGCGCCACGCCGAGGTTCAGCCGCGATACCGCGAACGTGCGCCCGTCATAGGATTTCTCGACATCGATGAATTCGACAAATCCATGACTGCCGGCATCGGCTGCCCCTGCAGGCTCGCCACTGTCGCATGACAAGGCTGTCGCTTCGGCGGTCACGGACGCAAGTCCGTCGAGCCGCGGCAGAAGCTGCTTGTTGAAACCAGGTGGTGCTTGCCGTGCATGTGTCGGTCTCGCATGACGCTGCCGCACAATGGCGGCAAACCAAACTTGTATGCTCACACAATCGATCGCTAAAGAACCATAGATGCAGACAAGTTTGGCCGTCAAGCAGCTTTCTCTGGAGTTGTGTGAGATTTTTCGAGCTGGATTTTGAAAATACCTGCCGGACAAGTGCTATTGTCTGGAGCATTGTCTTATGCTAGATGCGCCGATAGCCAGAGCGTCAACACACCGAAACCGCCAATCCGCATGCTTCAGGACCTGCAACTCGCCTCGGATGAAGGCCCGGTCTATCGGCGTCTTGCGGACGCTATTGCCGAACGAATCACGGCCGGCACACTTGCAGTTGGAGACCGGCTGCCGCCGCAGCGCGAGATCGCCCGCGCACTGGGCATCAACGTGACCACGGTGACGCGCGCACTGTCGACGCTGCAGCAGCGCGGCCTGCTCGAAGCGCGGCCCGGACGCGGCACAACGGTCGCCGCCCGCAATGGCGGCGACAGGCCAGGTTTCGTGTCGGCGCCGAGCGACGACACCGGCGTTATCGATCTTTCCGTCAACAGACCTGCGACCTCGGCCTATCTCGATGCGCTCGGGCTGCTGCTGCCGCGCCTGTCGAAGGACCGGCACTATGCCACGCTTCAGGACTATCATCCGCCGGAGGGGCCGCTTTGGGCGAGGACGGCAATCGCCGAGTGGATGCGACCGGTGGCGGGGGAAGGCGATCCCGGCCGCGTGGTGCTGGCGGCGGGCGCCCAGCATGGGCTGGATTGCGTGCTTGGCGCGGTGACCAGGCAGGGCGAGGTCGTGCTCGCCGACGAAGTGACCTATCAGGGCATCAACGCGCTGTGCCGGGTGCAGGGGCTCGACCTCAGAGGCGTCGCGATGGACCGTGGCGGCATGCGAGCCGACGCGTTCGATGCGGCCTGCGCGCAGCTCCGCCCACGCGCGGTCTTCCTGGTGCCGACCCTGCACAACCCGACGACCATCACGCTATCCGAAGAGCGCCGGCACGAGCTGGTAGCTGTCGCCCGCCGCCACAACGTCCTCATCATAGAAGATGACGTCTACCGCCCCCTGGCAGACAATGCGCCGCCATCGCTTGCTAGCCTCGAGCCCGAACTGACGATCCATATCGGCGGCATGTCGAAATGCCTTGCCCCAGGACTGCGCCTCGGTTTTGTGATCGCGCCACGCGCCATAGCCGGCCAGGTCGCAGCGGCGTTGCGCATCAACTGCTGGAGCATCAGTCCCTTGACGGCGCTGATCGGCGCGCGGCTGATAGAAGAGGGCCTGGCGGCGCGCATCATAGAAACGCAGAAGCAGGAGCTGCGCCAGCGCCAGGCCATCCTCACTGAAATCCTCGGTCGCTACGACGTCCAGAGCCACGCCACCTCGACCCACGCCTGGCTGCGCCTTCCCGAACCGTGGCGGGGCGCCGGTTTCGCCCGCACTTGCCTGGAGCGCGGCGTTGCTGTCCTTCCAGGTGATGCCTTCGCCGTGGGCCGCGAGCCGGTGCAGCACGGGGTACGCATCAATGTCGGTGCCTCCCGCTCGCTGGACGATTTGCGCAGCGCGCTGAACACGATGGCCGAGCTGCTAGCGGCTGGCCATCTGCAACTGCCCGGCTTCGTGTAGGTCATCGATGGTGACGTCCGAAACGGTCGAAATCGCCATCGTCGGTGCCGGCGTTGTCGGACTGGCAACTGCACTCCGGCTCGCAGCTGAGGGTTGCGAAGTCCTGCTCATCGACCCCAACGAGCCGGGCTCCGGCGCCTCGTTCGGCAATGCCGGAACGATTGCCGAATATGCCTGCATGCCGGTCGGCAATCCGGCTCTGCTGCGCGCGCTGCCAAAGCTGCTTCTCGATCCCGACAGCCCGTTTTCGCTGCGCTGGCCGGCCCTGTTCCAGTTGGCGCCGTGGCTGGTCAGCTTTGTCAGACAATCGTTGCCGGCGGCCACTCGTGCCAATGCGCTGGCGCTGGCCGGACTGCTGGCTGACGCCTTGCCGGCCTGGGAGGAAATGGCAAAAGAAGCCGACATGGCCGACCTGCTGCGCCGCAATGGCTGTCTGTACCTCTATCGCGGCGAAAGCGATTTTGCCGCCGCCGCCGGAGGCAGGGCGCTGCGCGCCGGGTTTGGTGTCCATCAGGAGGTGCTGACGCCGCAAGAGGTAGCAGCACTTGAGCCGGGCCTGGCGGCGACCGGGGCGTGTGGCTTGTATTTTCCAAACTCGATTAACGTCACCGATCCGGCAACGGTGATGCGGCTGCTGCTCAGTGCGGCAATCGCCCGTGGCGCGTCGGCGCGGCAAGCTGATGTTACCGGGCTGCAGGTTGAGACCGGCAGTGTTCGGCTCAGTGGCTCGGGTTTTCAGATCAAGGCGAACACGGTGGTTATCGCCGCGGGCGCGCAATCGCGGGCCTTGGCCATGCAGGCCGGTGACAGGATTCCGCTCGAGACCGAACGCGGCTATCACCTGGAATTCCCGACCGACGCGCCGCTGCTCAACCGGCCGGTCTGTCCCGTCGATCTCGGTTTCTACATGACGCCGATGGCCGGCCGGCTGCGTGTCGCCGGAACCGTCGAACTCGGCGGCCTTGCCGCGCCGCCCAATCCGCGCCGGCTGGCGCTGCTTGATCGCGGTGTCAGGCAGTTCTTTCCCAAACTCGGCAAGCCTTCTTCCGAATGGCTCGGCTTCCGGCCCTCACTGCCCGATTCGCGGCCGGTCATCGGCCGCTCGCGCGGCAGCGCAAGAGTGATTCATGCCTTCGGCCACGGCCATCTCGGCCTGACGCTGGCGCCGATCACGGCGCGCCTGATCGCCGACCTCATTGCCGGACGTGGCGATCTCGCGCGCATAGCTCCCTTTGCGGTGGACAGGTTCGGCGCCTGAAGTCCACGCGGTCTGCGAAAAGGCAACGTCGCTCGGGTTTGGAGGTGGGAGAGTGAATTTTCTGCCTTGGCAATGGCATGATAGGCAAGGGGATTGATTGATCGCCAGTCGTCGTCGCTGGAGCCTGGAAAAGTGCTTGCTGTCGCTGCGACACGCCCGCTTTGAACGTCGCGGCTGTAGGTCGCCAGAGCAGCCTCATGTGATAACAATGACCCTCACGAAGGATAGCACACTGAGTTCCGTCGAGAGTGTTTCCTGTATGAGAATCCCCGTCCACATGGATGATGGAGAAGCGAAGGAAAAAACATGCTCGCGCTGGGGCAGCGCCAGGCGTTCACACCGTCACTGTGATGCCGCCGTCCACGTAGAGCGTGTGGCCGTTGACGAATGAAGAGGCGTCGCTGGCAAGAAACACTGCAGCCCCGATGAGTTCTTCAACATTGCCCCATCGACCGGCCGGCGTGCGCCGTTCCAGCCACGTGGAGAACTCGCGGTCCCGAACGAGTGCCTCGTTGAGCGGCGTCTTGAAATAGCCTGGCGCGATGGCATTGACCTGCAAACCATGCTTTGCCCAATCCGCACACATGCCTCTGGTCAGGTTTCTAACCGCCCCTTTTGTCGCCGTGTAGGGCGCGATGCCCGGACGAGCCAATTCGCTCTGGACTGAGCCGATGTTGATGATCTTCCCGCGGCCGCGGCTAATCATGCCTTTGGCGACGGCTTTGCTCACATAGAACATGCTGGAGAGATTGGTTCGAACAAGATCGTCCCATTTCTCTTCCGGGAAATCCTCCAATGCTGATCGATGCTGGATGCCGGCATTGTTGATGAGAATGTCGATCGAACCAATCGAGGTCTCAATCCGCTCGACCCCCTGTCGCGCAGACCGGGCATCCGTGACGTCGAAGGCGGCCACCTCCACCGACAGACCATCCTTGAGCAGATCTCTGGCGGCGTCCTTCAACGGCTGTTCACGGCGACCGTTCAGGACAATCAGGGCACCAAACTCCGCCAGGCCACGGGCAATCGCCAGGCCAATGCCCTGGCTCGAGCCCGTAATCACGGCAATCTTACCGTCGAGGTCGAAAAGCGATCGCATCTGCGTTTTCGCCCTGCGATCAGGAAGCGTAAGACACTGGCGTCGCATGCCAGCCGTCCTTCCGCTTCTCCCAAAAGGCTGTTCTCAGCCGCGCGGAAATCGGACCCGGTCGGTCGTTCCCCATGATCCTTTTTCCAAGACGGCTTACCGGCATAATGCCGCCAGCCGTAGTCGAGAAGAAGATTTCGTCGGCGGCTTCGAATTCGTCGCGGGAGATATCCCGGACCTCACAGCGAATTCCAAACTCGTCGCAGAGTTCCAGGACTGTTCTTCGAGTGATACCTTCGAGCGCACCGCGTTTCGGCGTGATGACCTTGCCGTCGATGACGGCGAAGACATTGAAGCCTGGTCCTTCCGTCACGTTTCCATCGCGACCCAGCAAAATGCAGGTTTCGGCACCTTGATCGTGCGCCTCGAAATTCCCGCGCGTTAGGTCGCCCCAGTGGAAATTCTTGATTGTCGGGTCGAGTGACTCCGGCGCAATCCGTTGGGGGGACGCGATCATGGCGTGCACGCCGCGTTCCTGTTGCTCGGGGGTGAACACCCACACCCAAGGCATGACATGGCAAATCAAATAACTGCGGCCGTTTATGGGGTGAAGCGGCACGCCGCGCGGTGGACGGGAGCGGACACAGTCCATCGCCACATAGGCCTCGCGCAACCCGGTGCGCCGCACCAGTTCGGCGAGAATATTCTTGATGTCTTCGTCGCTTTCCTTCGGGTTCATCCGCAACTTCGTCATCGAGGTGCGAAAGCGTTTGACATGATCGTCAAGCCGGAAGAATGCGCCGTAGTAGACGCCCGCGACATCGTAGGTAACATCGGACCGGCGGTAGCCCCATTCGGTGATACCGAGCTTGGCATCCTTGAGAGGCATGAATTCACCATCAATGTAGGCCGCGCCAGCGGACCAATCGACGTCTGTCATCGTAGTTCTCCTTGATCTGAAAATCGTGCCCGCTGTCGGGCAGCCTGACAAAACCCGGGGGTATCGGCCGGGCTATATGGCCACCGCCAGTTCGCTCCGGCCGGCGCGCAGGATGCGTGTTTGGACGATGTCCAATTCAAGATTGTCGTCTTCGGGAGACCCCTTGAAGGCTACTCCGTAGATGTCTCGTGCGCGCTGCACGCTGATCCACCCTTCGGCAAGATCGTGCAGCACGCGCGCGGGATCGCGTTCCCGCGGAGAACCATATCCACCGCCGCCTGCGGAGTGAGAGACCATGTGCTCACCCGGCTGCAGAGTGACCCCGTAGCAAGGGGGAAGATCGACGACCGAACCATCTGCCTTGCGCATTGCAGCTCTGGACAGACCGCCGGGGCCACCGCCGCGAGCGCCTACGGCAGGCGTGATGGTACCATCAGCGGTATAGAGGACCGTCAAGGAGTTCCCGCCCCACGGGCCGTACTCACTGTAGACCGACGGCGCGCCGCGAAACGTGCCCGCTCCCTCGCTGTCGTCGAGAATATGGCGATCGTAGACGATGATTGGATGGTGGAGCTCATCGACTTCGACACTGTCGATATGGCACATGCCCGCGTTGCCGGCATGGATCATGGTCAAAAAGCCGTCGGTGACCGGCGTGCCGGCGCCACCGCTAATGCCGATATGGACTTGATTGATGAAGGGCTCATCATTGTTGTAGGGATCGCGCCCAGAGATGACACCCATTCCTGGCGGTTGGATTGGACCGGTCGCGGCTTGCCCAAAGCCAGCCGAAAGCTCGGCTATTGCGCGCTGCACCGGATTGGTGACGTGGTCGGCGAGATTGGTCGTCGCCACCGAGCACGAGGCCGGGTGCCTCGGAATGCCGACGCAGCAGTTTTCGCGAACCCGAATCTCAATGCGTCGAAAGCTGCCCGCATTGGCGGTGACATGATGATCGAGGATGCCGTTGAAAATCCCGATCATCGCGGCGCTCTTGGCGGTTGCCTCCGTAAGATTGAGGCCACAGGGCTGGCAATCAGGATTGTCGCGCAGATCGACGATGATCCTGGCCTGGATCGTGTCGACCTCAACGTCCACTTTGACAGGAATGCCGTCCGGGATGCCGGGGAAGGGGTCGTGAGCGGACTCCAGAACGACACGTCCCGAAGACAATCTCCTGATTGCCTCGATCATTTTTTGTTCGGAATAGTCGAACCAGCGGGCGGCGTAGCCTTCAAGCATATGCCAGCCGATCTCGCGGCCGAGGTTGAGCAGTTCGCGCTCGCCGATGCGTACAGATCCCAGGCTCGCGAGAAAATCACCCCACCATTGGTCCGGAACCCGGATACGGGCCTGGCACATGCGCACGATGTCGTGGTTGGTCTCGTAGTCTTCCTGAATCTTCGTCGCCGAAAAGATCAGGGCACCCTCTTCGTACAGATCCTTCACATCGGCGAGATAGCTGGAGGGACGGGAATTGCCGCAGTCCGCCTGATGTGCCTTAGCCAGCACGAAGAAGCGCAGGATGCCCTCATCGTCGATGACCGGGACGATCATGCAGTGGTCAGCCGCGTGGGAGTTTCCCTCATAGGGGCTATTGTGGAGGAAGCAGTCGCCACGCTTGAGCCCCGGATGGTGCTTGAGGACCGCCTGGCACATCAAGTCAGGGCCGATGAGCGTGTGGTTCGGCAGACTTTCCGCGGCCGCCAGCAGCTTGCAGTCAGCAGTCAGAACAACACATGAAAAATCATGGGCCGTGTTGAGGATACCGGAGCGAGCGGTTCGGAAAAGAGTGTTCTGCATCTTGCGGGCGATGGTCTCCATACGGCTGGAAATCATCGCCATCTGAACGCCGTCCGGCGCCTTCTTCAAAATTTGCTCAGACATATGTAAGCGCCTCCTTAGAATGCCACACGCAGGCCACCACTGGCCGTGCGTTCTGCGACTGTGCCCGGATCGACCACGACGGTCGTGAACGACGATTCGATGATGGCGGGGCCGGCAACTGGTTCGCCCGGCTGCATAGCCTCGTAGCGATGAACCGAGACGTCGCTCCAGCCGAGTTCGGAGAAGTAGACCGGTCGCCTTGCGCGACCGCCGGCAAAATCACCCTCAGGAGGGAGCGTGCCGGTGGCCCGATCGGTCAGTCTGCATCTGACCTTGGCGCGCCATGTTACGAATTCGACATTGGAATTGCGGTCGCTGATTTCGAAAATGCGCTGGTGGGTGTCATGGAAGGCATCCCTGACCTGCTTCAAATCGCCTTCGCTCTTCACTTGATCAAGCGGGAGAGGAACGTCGATTTCCCAGATCTGATGCGGATACCGCGCCTCTACGGAATACTCGATGTGGCAGTCGAGTGCCCCGGCGCCGGGCCCTTCCGCGAACTCAAGGCATCGCTTCCGCAGCTCTGCCAGAACCTCGTTGATCTTGTCACCCGCAAATCTGTCGCTGGTTGTAAACTGCAGTTGCGCATAGTCCGACGAAAGCTCCGACATCAGGGCCCCGGCCGCGCTCATCACGGCACCTGCTTCGGGGATCAGCACGCCAGCGCATTGAAGGCGCCTGGCAACTGCGACTGCATTAAGTCCTGCGGCGCCGCCGCCGCCGATCATGACGGCCGAGGTGGGATCGATGCCCTGATTGACCGTGATCTCCTCGATCGCTCCGACCATCTTTTCAGTTGAAAGCCTCAAGACGGCGGCAGCGGCTTCCTCAACTTTGATGCCGAGCGGCTCGGCGACCCTCACGCGCAATTGCCGGGTCGCACCCTCCCGGTCGAGGACCATGGCGCCGCCCAAAAAGAAGTCCGGATCGATATAGCCAAGGATCAAGGCGCAATCCGTGACAGTAGGTTCGGTTCCACCGCGGCCGTATGCGACTGGCCCCGGCGTCGAACCCGCGCTCTGCGGACCAACCTGCAGAATTCCGCCCTTGTCGACCCATGCGATCGAGCCCCCTCCGGCGCCGATGCTCTTGATGTCGACAGATGGAAAGCCGGTCATATGGCCGCGCGTGCGCTGGCCAATCCACGTCTCGCGGCTCCAGGGGATGCGCCCGTCACGTACCAGGCTGACATCAAAGGTGGTTCCACCCGTGTCCGCGACAATCGCAACGGCGTTGCCGAAATCGCGCTCTGCGTAGTAGCGGCCTGCAACGGGTGCCATCGCCGGTCCTGAATTGATCGAGTGGATGGGAGCCCGTGCAACCGCCGTCGCATCCATGATGCCGCCACTTGAGGTAACCATCAGTGCACGACCGTTGAAACCGGCGTCTCGCAACCTGTTGGTCAAGCCATCGAGATACTTAAACATCAGCGGTTTCAGTGAGGCGTCGATGACGGTCGCGGACGCTCGACGATATTCGCGCAGGGTTGGATTCAACTGGTGCGAGAGCGTGTATGGAACATCCGGCAGATGCTCCTTCAGCAGTTCTCCGATACGCCGTTCATGAACCGGGTTGACAACCGACCACAGGAGGCAAACGCCAACGGCTTCAATTTTCAGCGCCTGCAGTTTTTTGATTGTCGCGATGAAGTCGGTTTCGTCCAGTCCCTCGACGATGTTGCCGCGAGCATCGATGCGTTCATCCACTTCGAACGTATACCGCCGAGGCACATAGGGTTCAGGATAGGCGACCGTAAAATTGAAAGGCTCAATGCGCCCGCCCTCGCGCATGACCAGGATGTCACGATGACCTTTGGTCGTGATGAAGGCTGTTTTCGCCGTCTTGCCGGTGATGATCGCATTGATGGCCCGGGTGGTGCCGTGCACGAACATGGCGCCGCGGCTCAGGAAATCTCCGAGTTCTAGTCGATAGTGCCTGGCTGCGAGACCCAAGGCATCGAGCACGCCGCGCACCGGGTCATCAGGCGTCGTCGACGCTTTGAACAGCCTGATCTCGTTGCCATCTTGAACGACAAGGTCGGTGAAAGTACCACCGGTGTCGCACGCCATCCTGATATGATTTGCGCTTGGTTTGATCTGGGTGGCGTGGGTATTCATAAGGCAAGCCTCTTTCGTGCCAGCGCGGATGTATCCGGCCGGATATTCTCGGGTTGTCGGAAGAAGGGCGCTGTTTGGCGCTACTGTTCTAGGTGTCGTTTCCGGACATGCGTGGCAGCATCTTCCTGTGGCTTCGCACATGTGTCTCGAATGACGAGTTCGGGCAGAAAAATCGTGTCGGAGCCGGCGTTGGCCGGCGCCGCATTTGGTTTGAGAACACGCTCGACGGCAGCGCTGGCCATCGCTTCAATAGGCTGACGTATGGTCGTCAGTGCAGGAAATGACAGCTGGCTGATCCAGGCATCGTCCACGCCAATAATCGACATGTCCTTTGGAACGGCAATGCCGGCGGAACGGAAAGTCGCCAGTAACCCCAGCGCGATCATGTCGTTGAACGCAATAATGGCCGTGGGCCTGGGCGACAGTGCCGCCACATCGGAAGCGGCATCACGACCGACCTCGACCATCTGGGCGTCTGCGACATCAAGTGCGCTCTGGTGACGCTCGAGCACCACAGCCTGACTGTCGTCGAGTTCGTGGTCCTTCATTGCTTTCTTGAAACCGGACAACCGCATCACCCGGCTGTGGGTGATGAGGGGATCGGTCACATAGGCTATCCGCCGATGACCAAGAGCAAACAGATGCTCCACAGCCATCCCGATTGCCGCCTCATGATCGAGATTGACCGTATCGAGTCGAGCAAGCTTCAAATCGAGCCTGTTGGCGTCCACGGCAACGATCGAAAGGTCGCTCCACGCCGAGTAGTAACCCCGCCTGGTGTTCAGGGGCGCGATGGTGATGAGATCGGCAACGCCTACGGCGGCCAGATTGTCCAGAAACTCCTTCTCAAGCTTCGGATCGCGCATGGTGTTGCACAGGTGGACCCGGTAGCCCGCCTTCACCGCGGCCTGTTCTATCGAAAACACCATCTGCCCGTTGAAGGGATTAACGATGCTGGGTACGACAAGCGCGATAACCCGGGCCTTGCCGGTCTTTAGCTGGCGCGCTGCCTGGTTCGGTCGGAAATCAAGCTCGGCAATTGCCATCGCAATGCGCGTCCTGGTCTCCGTCCCGAGCCGGTGGAATCGATTGTTCATGTAATTCGAGACGCTGCTCACGGATACGCTCGCCGCTTTCGCGACATCCTGAATGGTGGCGCGGTCCGCAGCATCTGTGGGCGATCCACTCTTCGGCGGCATGTCGTTCAAATCTCCCAAGGTCCCAGAGACCCTCATTGTACAATTCCCGCAGGAGAACAAAACCTCGATGGTCGCGAGTCCGGCTCCGCCGCTGTGCGGCCAATCAATCAGGTAAAACGGTACACTAAAATTCCTCCCTGTCAATCGATCGCCGATCTGACGATGTTCACCGATCATGCCACTGGTATCGCAAATTTGGCGTGACAGCTCGACTCCGAAGAGAGGACAACCAGGTCAAAGGGAGTTGACAGGTGAAAAAAATCAGGTGTATCGTTTTACCAACTGTAGCAAGCCAAAGAGCTTCGCAGCAGGCTTAAAGGCGCTGAACACGTCTCGCATGGGGGCAACGCCACGCCTGAAACTTCCACGATCGTTTTCTTGCGATGCTGCCGCTAGTCCGACGGGTACCGGGCGAAGTCGGCAAAGACAAAGCTTTCCATCATCAAAAAAACCGACGGAGACGGAACATGAAAAAGATTTTGCTGGCCGCCGCATGTCTAACGCTGCTCGGCGTCCCTGCTCAGGCTGAAACAATCGGCTTCAGCATGCAGCGGTTCGACGACAATTTTCTCGCGATTCTTCGCAGTGGTCTGGAGGCGCACGCCAAGGACCTTGGGAACGTGACGTTGCTGATCGAGGATGCTCAGGGCGACATCGCCCGGCAGCAAAGCCAGATCGAAAACTTCATTGCCGCCAAGGTCGACGGCATGATCGTGATCCCGGTAGAGGCCGATGCCGGCGTCGCGATGTCCAAGACCGCCGACAAAGCCGGAATCCCTCTGGTGTTCGCCAACAATCAGCCTTCCAACGTCGATCAGCTGCCGGAGAAGCAGGCTTTCGTCGGCTCCGACCAGATCCAGGCAGGCAGCCTGGAGGCGCGAGAGGTCTGTCGCCTGCTGGGTGGCAAGGGCAAAGCCGTCATTCTGATGGGAGAGCTTGGAACCCTGGTTGCGCGTGGCCGCACCGAGGCAGTGCACGAGGTGTTCAAGTCCGATGGATGCAAGGGCATCGAGATCGTCGAAGAGCAGACGGCGACCTGGTCGCGCACGCAGGCGCTCGACCTGACCACAAACTGGCTGTCGGCAGGCCTGAACTTCAACGCTGTTATTGCAAACAACGACGAGATGGCGCTGGGTGCGCTTCAGGCCATCAAGGCAAGTGGTGGATCAACCGGCGACTACGTCGTTGCCGGCATCGACGCGACGCAGGACGCCTTGACAGCCATGAAGTCGGGCGATCTCAAGGTGACCGTTTTCCAGGACGCGATCAGCCAGGGAGAAGGCTCGCTCGACACGGTGCTGAAGCTGGCCCGAGGCGCGAAGAGCGACAAGAAGGTCTTCACCACGCTCGAACTCGTCACCAAGGACAACATGGACAAGTACCTGAAAAGGAACTGACCGCCAGCATCGCGCGCCGGTCATTTGACCCGTGCGCGGACTGTTCCGTTCGATCTGGATTTGGGACGACTTCGATGCAGACCACAGTCGCCGTCACGCGTACCCCGCCTGGTATTGAGGACAAGCGTCAGTCTTGCCTGCTGAGCGTGAGCGGGATCAGCAAGTCGTTTCCGGGCGTGGTAGCACTCGACGATGTGAGCTTTCAACTCAGGCGGGGTACCGTCCATGCACTGATGGGCGAGAACGGCGCGGGCAAATCCACGCTGATGAAAATCCTGGCGGGGATATATCAACCCGATGCAGGAGAAATCTTCCTCGACGGCGTTTCCGCCCAGTTCAAGACCCCGCTCGACGCGCTGACACAGGGTGTCGGGATGATCCATCAGGAGCTAAACCTGATGCCCTCGATGACGGTCGCGGAGAACATCTGGATCGGCCGAGAGCCGCGCAATCGATTTGGGATCATCGATCACCGGCGCATGAATCGCTTGTCGGTTGATCTTCTCGCGGAGCTGAAGATCAGCCTGAACCCGGAGGCGGAAGTTCGTCATCTTTCGATTGCCAACAGGCAGATGGTGGAAATCGCAAAAGCGGTTTCCTATCGCTCGCGCGTCCTGATCATGGACGAGCCCACGTCAGCGCTGACTGAGCGCGAGTCTGCTCACCTCTTCGAGATAATAGGCGACCTGAGGAAGCAGAGCATCGGCATCGTCTACATCTCGCACAAGATGCACGAGATCTTCGAGATATCGGACGAGATCTCCGTTTTTCGTGACGGCAAATATATCGGCACTCATGCGGCAGCGGCCACTAATCGGGATGAGATCATCCACATGATGGTTGGCAGAGACATCTCAACACTGTTCCCGAAAAAGAATGTTCCGACCGATGATGTTTTACTTTCGGTTCGTGACCTCACTTTGCGCGGCGTCTTCTCGGGGGTCTCTTTTGATCTGCGGGCGGGGGAGATACTGGGCCTCGCCGGCTTGATCGGGTCGGGGCGGTCCAACGTCGCCGAAACCATCTTCGGGGTGACGCCCGCCACCAGCGGCGAGATACGGATAAACGGGCAACGCGTCGATTTGAAATCGCCACGCGATGCGATCTCCAACCGAATGGCCTTCCTGACAGAAGACAGAAAACAAAGCGGCTGTTTTCTCGTCCTCGACGTCCTTGAGAATATGCAGATTGCCGCTCTTCAAAGCCAATTCGTCAAAGCTGGCTTCGTCCAAGGCAAGGTGATTGCCGCGGCATGCAGTGAGATGAGCAAGACGTTGCGCGTCAAGAGCTCCGGAATCCACACCACGGTCGAAAACCTATCGGGCGGCAATCAGCAGAAGGTGCTGATCGGACGCTGGCTTTTGACCAGACCGGGCATCCTCATCCTGGACGAGCCGACACGCGGCATTGACGTTGCTGCCAAAGCCGAGATTCACGCCCTTGTCTCCTCACTCGCCACCGCGGGCGCGGGCGTCATTCTGATCTCCTCGGAGATGCCGGAGATCCTTGGAATGAGCGATCGGATCATGGTGATGCATGAAGGAAAGATCACCGGCGTTCTGGACCGAGATGAGGCGACGCAGGTCAAAATAATGGAACTCGCTTCGAAGTAAGTGAGGAATAGAGGAACTGCACGATGGGAAAAGACACAACAGCCGCCGCCATTCCTGAGTACCGCGGCAGCTTTGGCGGTTGGCGAAAACCTCAGGAACTCAATATCTTCCTGGTCCTGGTGGGGATCGTTCTCCTCTGCGAGGTGTGCGGCTGGCTTTTGATCGGGCAGAGTTTCGTCTGGAATCCGCAGCGCCTGACGATCACCATCCTCCAGGTGTCCGTGGTCGGCATTATCGCAATCGGCGTGACACAGGTCATCATCACCGGCGGCATCGACCTTTCTTCGGGGTCCGTGGTAGCGGCAAGCGCAATGATGGCGGCTGGGTTTGCCCAATCCGCGGAATGGTCGAAGGCGCTTTATCCTTCATTGACCGATCTGCCGGCGATCGTGCCAATCGCCATCGGCGTCCTGATCGGCTTGCTTGCAGGTATGACCAACGGCGTTTTTGTTGCTTATGCCCGAATCCCGCCGTTCATCGCAACGCTCGGAATGATGGTTTCGGCAAGGGGCATTTCGAAATGGTATACAAAAGGCCAGCCCATTTCCGGGCTGACTGATCAATTCACCGCCATCGGCTCGGCCGCATGGCCGGTGTTTGTCTTCATAGTCGTTGCAATGATTTTCCATGTTGCGCTTCGCTACACCCGGTACGGCAAGTACACTTATGCCATCGGCGCGAACGTCCAGGCAGCGCGGGTCTCCGGCATAGATGTCGAAAGGCATCTGGTTAAGGTCTACGCGATCGCCGGAATGCTTGCCGGCCTCGCCGGCATCGTCACAGCGGCGCGCGCGCAGACGGCTCAATCCGGCATGGGATACATGTATGAGCTCGATGCGATTGCCGCAGCCGTGATCGGCGGAACGTCGCTTGCCGGCGGGGTGGGCCGGATAGGGGGCACCGTAATCGGCGTGGTGATCCTGGGCGTGATGTCGTCAGGCTTTACGTTTCTGCGGGTCGACGCCTACTACCAGGAAATCGTCAAGGGCCTGATCATCGTCACGGCCGTGACCATTGATGTCTACCGCAATCGGCAGAAGCGCTCCTAGATCGAGCCCGCGCTGGAACGGCATCTATTCCAAAAAGGTACAATAAAAAGCCGTTCAGATAAAACTCACCAAGGCAGGGAAGTTCCGCAAGCACAAACAGACTTCAGGTCAATTCTGAAAAATTCCGTCGATGGAGATCGAAAATGCAGATCAAAGCGCTACACAGCTTGACATTTCAGCATTTTGACATCGACCTACTAGTCGAATGCATATCTCAAAGGTGGCGATATTTGGCCAGGGTTCACGACGTTGCTCGTCGCCTTGTCGACAAGCATGGGGCGAGCCGTGCGTCGGATCTTACAAAACGGGCCGCTGCCAGAGCGTCGGGGAGGCGCAGGGCGATCCTACGGGCCGTTGCCGAGTCAGTGAACGATCTGATGCGGTTGGACATTTTCTACCATTGATTGGACGCTTCGAGCCTACGGCAAAAACCGCCCACAGTCGCTCCACCACGCAACGATCAACTTAGCTGATTGGGTGCAGTTCGATGGCCAACCAAACCGCATCGGTGTCGGCGAAATAGCGATGCTATGGATATTTCCCCTGGTTCGTTCCGCTGACCCGGCAAAACGCCTCATGGGTAAAGCCCGGCACCATGAGGAAATCTTGACAAAGTGTTGCCTGGTCGTTCTCCGGAATTTCTGCATGCGGCCGGTTCCGAATATCTGCGTGTGGACCTCGAGCAAAGGATGGTTGTCGTGAATGAAGCAGTCGGTTTCAGCCCCACCGGAGGGTCAGTTTGAGCACGAAGCGCTGCAATTGCCGTTCCACGGCGGCCGCGCCGGCATTGTTGACCAGAGCATCGATCGGCCCCGCCGCTTCGACCGCCCCTCGTGATGCTATACGCGCTGGTCACGTCCAGCGCCCGGACGCACCAGGATGACCTCGATCCTGATCACCCCGTGATGAGCTTCCGGCAAGCGGCGAGGATAGTCGAGCGAGCGAGCGGCGGCGACGACCTTGTCGACAGTGGCAGGCGTGACGGCGCTGCCGGCTGCCCTCGGCACCAAGCTCGCCTGCCCGGACCGAAAGGTATATTTGGTCGTCCAAGATTTTTAGCATGAGTCCGAACCATGACCGATCCAGTCGCCGAAGTCGTTTCCCTGCTCAAGCCAAGCCCGTCTATCTCAAAGCTGGTGACAGGCGGCGGTCAGTGGCTCGTCGAGCGCACAGAACTTGGAAGCCCTTTTTATTGCGCCGTGGTCGAAGGCCATTGCCGGATGACGATCCCCGGTCGTGAGCCGATGTTGCTGATGGCGGGCGACTTCGTGCTGGTTCCGGAAATCTTCTCGTTCACGATGAGCAGCCTGGAACCGCCTCCTCGCGGAGCCCTTGCCCAACGTCTTGAGACCAGCCCGGGTGTCTTCCGGCTCGGAGACCCAGAAGCGACCGCCGAAATCAAGGCGATGGTTGGCCATTGTGCCTTTGGCTCGGATGACAAGACTCTTCTCGTCTCGTTGCTACCAGAGGTTATCCACGTCCAGGGCGAAGAGCGGCTGATGATGCTGGTCGGGATGATAAACGACGAAACGAGAGCCGACCGGACCCGCCCGTGAGATGGTGCTTCACCGGTTGTTGGAGGTGCTGTTGATCGAAGCTTTGCGTTCAACGGCAAGCGCCGCGGCCCCGCCCGGTCTTCTGCGCGGTATGGCCGATCCGCTGCTGTCACCGACCTTGCGTCGGATTCACGCGGATCCAGGTCGCAGCATGACGGCGGAAACACTCGCGCGGGATGCCGCCATGTCCCGTTCGACCTTCTTCGATCGTTTCCGGAGGGAGGTTGGCGTGGCCCCGATGGAATACGCGACCGGCTGGCGCATGGCGCTGGCGAAGGAATTCCTTCGCAAGGATGTTGCCACGGCGGAGATTGCGCAACGCGTCGGCTATGGCTCGGCAAGCGCCTTCAGCGTCGCGTTAAGTCGGCATGTGGGAATGCCGCCCGGCGCCTATTCGCGGGTAAACACCGCTTGGGTAACGCCGGCCCGATTGCAAAATGTGGAGCAGGCTGCTTTGGCCCTCACTTGCCGATGTAGGCCGCCAGTTCATCGGGCGTTCCGTTGGGAAAAGCCTGCTTCAGAAAATCCAGGAAGGCAGATACACGCGCGCTCAACAGACGCCGCGACGGGTAAAGCGCCCACAGCGCGATCTCGGAACTCTCGATATCACCCCAGTGCAGCAAAGTGCCGTCGGCCAGGTCGTGACTCACCAGCGAAATCGGCATACGAGCAGCGCCTACGCCGGTTCGCACGGCATCCCGAACCATGATGAGGGACGACAGTGCGAGAATGGGGTCGATCCCGATCGTCGCGGATCCTTCTGAAGTCACGACGTTCCAGGTCTGCCGATCGCTGGCCCCACGCACGACACCTGGCACCGAGAGATCTGCCGCCGGCCGGGGCAGATCGGGGCTTGCCACGACGACCAGGCGATCATGCAGAAAGGCTCGGCCGACAAGACTTTCGTCTGGGTCCGGATTGACCCGGATGACCAGATCATAACCTTCCTCGATCATGTCCACGGCTCGGTCCTCTGTCGTGACTTCCAACCGCACGTCGGGATATTTCAATGCAAAGCCCGCCGCGATCCTGCCCATGGCGGTCTGCGAAAACAGCAGCGGCGCGCTGATGCGCAACCTGCCGCGCGGCTTGTCCCCGCCCGCCGCGATCGTGGCCGCCGTTTCGTCGAGCTCCGTCAGTAGAGCGGCTGTCCGCTCATGAAGGGCGCGTCCTTCCTCAGTGAGTTTGAGGTTGCGCGCGCCACGTTCAAACAGCCGAAGTTGAAGGGCAGCCTCCAGTTCCGTAACCCGTCGGGACAAGGTCGCTTTGGGACGGCCGGACGCCCGCGACGCTTTGCCGAAGCCACCGTGACGCGCGACAAGGTTGAAATCGGCAAGGGCGACGAGATCCATAATCGTTCCACCTGTGAGACGAACTGTCCAAATTAACGGCCTATTGGTTTAAGAATGAACCAGCCATATTCCGGGTGTCAAGCAATACCAACCCGGAGAAAATCCCATGACCATTCTCGTTGCCGGCGCCACCGGCAATATCGGCGGCCAAGTCATCCATCACCTCGTCGATCGCGGCGCTGATGTCCGCGCTCTCGTCCGCGACCCTTCCAAGGCCAATTTCCCGGCAGGTGTTGCCGTCGTCAAAGGTGACTTCCTGGACGTCGACTCCCTACGTACCGCCTTCGACGGTGTCTCGACGCTCTTCCTGCTGAACGCTGTCGCACCAGACGAGTTCACCCAGGCTTTGATCGCCCTCAACGTCGCCCGCTCGGCTGGCGTCGAACGGATCGTCTACCTGTCAGTCATTCACCCGGACGTCTACGTGAACGTGCCGCATTTCGCCGGCAAGTTCGGCGTCGAGCGGATGATCGAGCAGATGGGCTTTCATGCTACCATCCTGCGTCCGGCCTACTTCATCCAGAACGATCTGACGATCAAGGACGTCATCGCAGGCTACGGCGTTTACCCGATGCCCGTCGGCGACAAGGGGCTTGCCATGATCGACGTTCGCGATATCGCGGAGGTTGCTGCCCTTGAGCTGCTGCGCCGCGAACAGGCCGCACAGCCGCTCCCGATCATTCGCATCAACCTGGTCGGTCCCGATACCCTTACCGGAGCGGATCTCGCCGCGATCTGGTCGGACGTGCTCGCTCGCCAGATCAACTATGGCGGCGGCGATACGGCTGCCTTCGAGCAGAACCTCAAGCAGTTCATGCCGCCATGGATGGCCTACGACATGCGCATGATGGGCGAGCGATTTTTGACCGATGGCATGCTGCCCGAGGGCACTGATGTCGAGCGCCTGACGACGCTTCTTGGACGTCCGCTCCGCTCCTACCGCGACTTTGCCTCGGAAACCGCTGCCTCTGCCTGAGGCAATCAGCCACAATTTCAAACAAGGACCATCGACATGATCTATTCGACCGCAACCGTCCCGGTGAATCCGGAAGGCGAAACAAAGCTCACCCGGGAGCAAGTATGGAAGGGTTTGGAACTGAAGGCGCGCGACGCGCGTCTGTTCCTCCCGCCGGGTCTCTGCACCCGCTGCGATGTCGTGGAGGAAAGTGAAACCCACTTCGTGCGCCAAGCCACCATCGCCAGCTCTGACATCAGGGAGATCATCACCCTCGAGCCGCAGAGCAAGGTCACCTTCTTCCAGGCGACCGGCCCACGCGAAGGCGCCATTATCAATGAGCTTTTCGAGGACGAAGCCGGCGCACTGCAGCTGAAGTTCTACTGCTACCTCGGCCTGCGCGGCAAGGAGGCTGATGGCCCAGAGGAACAGGCCGAGCAGACGCAGTTCGACAGCGACAAGGGCTACAAGTCGGCCCTGCTGTCGACGCTGAAGCGGACCCGCGAACTGCTCGCAGAGGGCCGCCTCTGATTATCACCAGCATCCAACCCAACAGGGCGGCCTCCTGAGAGGCGCCAGGCTTTCAAGAGGACCAAAATCATGACCACACCCGTCTCTGAAACACGTTTCGCCGCCGTACCGAATATCCTGGTGCTCGGTGCCACCGGGCCGACCGGCCGCCATATCGTCAGCCAGGCCGTAAGCCGCGGCTACGATGTCACCCTCCTGGTGCGCTCGCCGGAAAAGGCCGCAAACATGAAGGGAGTGAAGATCGTCGTTGGAGACGCCCGTGACGAGAAGGTGTTGCGCCAAGCCGTCAAGGGTCGCGATGCCGTGATTAGCGCGCTCGGCACACCCGCAAGCCCATTTCGCGAAGTCACCCTTCTTTCGACCGCGACCCGAGCGCTTGTCAGCGCTATGAAAGCGGAACACGTCTCGCGTCTCGTCGCCATCACCGGTATGGGCGCTGGCGACAGCGCAGGGCACGGCGGTTTCCTCTTCGACAAGCTGATCTTCCCTTTGCTCCTGCGCAAGGTTTATGCCGACAAGAATCGTCAGGAGGCAATCATCAAGGGCAGCGATCTGGATTGGACTATTGTCCGTCCTTCAGTTCTCAACAACAAGCCTGCACGCACCACGATCCAGACGCTCACGAACTTGAACCAGTTCCGCGGAGGCTCCATTTCGCGCGAAAACGTTGCGGCCTTCGTGCTGGATCAAGTCACCACGGATCGGTGGCTACATAAGTTGCCGTTGATCACTGGGTAGGGTTGGCTTGAACGGCCTATCAAAGCGAAAACCGCCAGCGCGACGATTGCGGTCAAACGAGCCGCGCATAGCTGCACTGCACAAAAAATTAAGTGCAGCGTGATTCGTCCATACAGACTTCAGTTGATGCACATGGCGGCTTCCTCCCAGTTCCGCCGCAGCAGCTGTTCCCCTCTGGAGGTCCATGACCTTCACACGTTATGGGCCGCGGTTTTCCGTCGGCCCTTTTTTCTTTTTCAGAACCAGGTCGCAATGGCGTTGCGGACGCTGAAGGAAGGCGGGGCAAAGCCCCGCGATCGTCCTATTCGAAGGCTGCCATTTGGACCGTTGCGGCCTTTTGGTCGACCGAGTTTGCAGGCTGCTCGACCGGGCGAGCGTAGGGCTTCCAGGTTTCGCCTGTAATGTCCTGGTAAGCCGAGACGGCACCTTCGGCTGCCATGCGAACGACGTGGGCCTGCAGGCCCATGTCGGCTGCGAACTCGCGCTTGCGTTGGGCGCGATATCGAAGCCTACAGGGCCGTCCAGGTCCTCGTCTATGGTATCGTTGGAGAGTTTCGTGGTCAGATCACGAGCCTCGGTGACCGCGCGGCTGTAGAATTGCCCGGCGCCGTAGGCGGAGCCGACGAACGACCCGACGATGCGCTGCATGTGGATCTGCATGGCCTTTTCCAAAAATGGACTCGCATTTCCGCATTGAAGATGTGGCCCGAGTATGGAATGCCTCCTCCGCAGGGGCACGACATTATCCCGGTTAACTCTTAGCCACGACGAGAACAAATATAGAACATATCACAGGCTTTCCGCGTTTCAAGGGTCAGATGAGTGTATCGGCGCCCCCTGCTGCCATTTCCGAGCTTCGAGAACGCATTGCGCGTCTCGAAGGCGGAAACGCGCGCGCTCGCACCGTTTTGCCGTTTGGAGTGATCGCAATCGACAGGGTTCTGCCGGGAGGAGGACTGGCTCTTGGCGGTCTGCACGAGGTCGCAGGCGGAGGGAATGGCGCTGTCGATGGCGCGGCCGCGGCACTCTTCGCTGCCGGTATTGCCGCACGCACTGTCGGCAAGGTGCTGTGGTGCGTTACCCGGCCCGATCTGTTCGCGCCGGCGATCGAACAGGCCGGCCTGCCTCCGGGAAGGGTGATCTATGTCGAAGCCGGCGACGAGAAATCCGTTCTCGCCTGCTTCGAAGAGGGTCTTCGTGGCGGTTTTGGCGCTGTCGTTGCCGAGATAGCCCGGCTGTCGATGACGGCCTCACGGCGCCTGCAGCTTGCCGCCGAAAGCTCCGGCGCCATCGGCATCGCCATTCGCCGCTGGCGGCGACAGACTGAAGCGACCGATTTTGGTCAGCCAACCGCCGCCGAGACACGCTGGCGGGTGTCGGTCCTGCCGTCGACATCGCGCACCGGCAGTGCGGTGCCGACACGGATCGCCTCGATGCGATTGTCGACGCGGAAGAACAGAAGATCGAGCCGGCCTGTGCCAAGCCCTCGCGTCCCCGTCGCGTGCTTCTCTCGTCGGCCATGCTCGGCGCGCGCGGCCGCATCCAGCGGGAAGGGGAGGTGGTGCATCTCGTCGCGCACGAGTTGACCGATCTATCGGCCGAGCTGGCCAGCGTGGGAAACCGCGAGACGCCGTTTCCGTTGCCGCGCGGCCGTGGGGACGAGGCTCATCACGGCGGATCGGGAATCGATCCGCGCGTGATGCCGAAAACGCGCGATATCGTCGATCCCGACGAGCACATTGATCGCATCAAGGTGAAGACGCGGGATTTCCGATAGAAGCTGCAGCGGATATACCGTCATCATGTGGTAGTCTGGCCCGCATGACGACGTTTTATCTCAATTGGCGCGGAAGACGGTGAACCCCACAAAGCCGAATAAAACGCATCCGCCGAAATGGACCGAGCCTCAGCTGACGCGGCTGGTCGACGAAGCGCCCAACGGCCCCGATTGGCTTCACGAAATCAAGTACGACGGATACCGCATGCACGCGCGGATCGACGGCAGCGACATCCGCTTGCTCACCGGCACCGGCCTCGATTGGTCGCATCGCTATCGAGCGACGATAGCGGCCCTGCGCGCGCTCCCGGTGAAAGACGCCTATGTCGACGGGGAGCTGTGCGCTGTCCGGGCGGACGGCGTCACCTCGTTCAGCCGCCTGCAGGTCGCCATGGACGAAGGCCGCACGGGCGATCTTGTCTTCTTTGCTTTCGACCTTCTGTTCCTCAACGGAGAAAGCATTGCGAAGCTGCCGCTGATAGATCGCAAGGCGCGACTGGAAGGCCTGTTTTCGTCCGATATGCCTAGCCTGCGCTTCAGCGACCACGTCATCGATGACGGGCCTGCGTTCCGCAAGCATGCCTGTCGGCTTGCACTCGAGGGCGCTATCTCAAAGCGGATCGACAGCGCCTATGCATCCGGCAATCAAGTCAAAGTGTCTCAACAGAGAGGAATTCATCGTCGTCGGCTGGACCGATCCGACTGGAAGCCGGCCGCATCTCGGCTCGCTGCTTCTGGGCTACTACACCGATGATGGTCGTCTGATGTACGGGGCCGCGCCGGCACCGGCATCACGGTTGCAGAGCTCAAGCGATTGGCTGGCCGGCTTGAACCACTTCAGGCAGCTCGAATGCCCCTCGACGCCCCACCGCCACGTGAGAGCCGGTTCGGCTCGCCCCTTGAGCTGTCGCGCGTGCATTGGGTCAGGCCTGAAATGGTGGTCGAGGTCGCCTATCTCACCTGGACGGAAGACAATCTCCTGCGTCAGGTCTCGTATCAAGGTGAGCGGCAGGACAAGCCGGCCCGGCAGGTGGTGCGTTCCGTGCCCCATCCCTGATCGGCATCGGTCGCCGATCGCTTCATTTCATCCGACTTGCTCCACCTGCAGCGTGCCGGGTGGAAGGGGCTTGATCAGCGACTTGGCCGACACCGAAGGGTCGAGCCAATCCGCTCTCGAGGATGACGATCCGCCGGTCGTGGTAGGGCGCGATGTCGGGTCCTGGCTCCATCGTCAGCATGGTGAATGCCTCGCCGACCCCAGGCATTTCACGCCAGATGCCGGCGATGCAGAAGATCGGCTCCTCCTTCTTTGTGAAGAGCCACTTGTCCTTGCGCTTCTTCTTGGGGTCTTCCGGATCGGTGAACTCGTAGAAGCCGTCCGCCACGATCAGGCACCGGTTCGACGAGAACTCTCGGCCCTCTGAACGGAAATTATAAACGGGCCGCTTGTTCGGTCCGGGCCAGCTCCAGCGCCGTTGCACCATATCGCCTTCGTTTTGGGCCAGATGACGCTGCAGATCGAGACCGCTGCGCACGTCGACGATGAGGCAACCTGGACTGTCCAACACATCGGAGTCAAGCAATTCGCGGGTCGAGGCAAAGGAGACTGGCTGGAAACCCGCCGACAGGATCAATTCCGACAGGGCCTCCCGAACAGACGTATCGTCATCGACAATAATGACGAGCACCGGGTCCGCTTCACCCTTCCGCTGCTGCGATAACGGCGCCGATCTCCATAAGAGCGGCTGGTCAACTCTCATGTCCGTCCTCCGCGTCATGGTTGCGCAAAGTCTCGCCGATGGCCCCAAGTAGGGCGTGGGCATCGAAGGGCTTCCGGAAGAACCCGCTCATCCCCTTCGCTCGGTCCTGATCGACTATCTCGTGACGACCTGTGATCAGGAAGACCGGCAGCTCCGGGCGTGCCCTGTTCACCAGGTCACGAAGTTCAAAGCCATCCATGCCAGGCATTCCGATGTCGGTGATCAGCACATCGAACCCCGTTAGCCCGCAGATCAACAGTTGTTGCGCCGACGAGAAGCTGCGGGCCACATAGCCAGCGGATTCGAGGAGCTCCTCCATTGACTCGAGAAGTCTTGGGTCGTCGTCGACCACCGCCACAATAGGTTTATGCTTACTCACGCTCACTCCCTGCCGCCCGGCGCGAGTGGGTTATCGGTATTTCCAGTCGCTCGGCGATACGCACGAGATCGGCAAGGGATGCTGCCATATCTTCTGCATGACGTTTCTTCTGTGGATTTGCAAAGTGACCTCGCTGATCCCAAGCTCGGCGGCGGCCTGGTTGTTGAGCAGGCCACTCACCACAAGCGGCAGCGCCTCACGCTCGCGTGGCGTGAGTTCCTGATGGCACTGCTTCAACACGCCAAGTTCAGCGCGCTCCGATCTGATTTCTCGGTCGCGGGTGATCGCCACGCGAATTGCGGCCATGAGATCAGAATCGCTGAAAGGCTTGGTCAGGAAATCTACCGCGCCATCCTTGATAGCCCGGACGGATGACGGGATGTCGCCATGCCCTGTTATGAAGACGATCGGTGGATGATCCCTTCCCGCGATCTGCTTCTGCAAATCGAGCCCGCTGATATCCGGCAACTCGACATCGAGGATTAAGCAGGCTGGAAGGTCTGGCTTGTCCGCGCTGACATAGTGCCCAGCCGATCCAAAGGCGAGGGCACGCAGTCCGTGTGAAGCGAGCAACTCGCTCAGAGCCTCCCGAACGCGCTCGTCATCATCTACCACGAAGACAATATGATCAGTCACGGCGCAGACCTCCCTTCAGGGGATTGTTGGCGCTTCGTGCAGCAACTTGCTCAGCAATTGAATCTGGACTGATGGACTCACCTCAGCAACCTAGTCCCACCACGTCCCGACTGCACCCTATGGAAATCCATGCATTGTGCGGCCGAGGCAGGCGGCGTCGGCGATCCTGCGCCGGTGAGGTGGCGGATGAGGTCGGATTTGCTTAGCACGCCTGCAGCCGCTCCATTGTCGTCATACACGACGACGAGGCCAATACCGGGCTTCGAAAGCGAAAGAGCAGCGACTTGCACCGCTGCATTGGCGTCGAGCACCATCAGGCGAGCCTTCGTCATCGAGTTGAGTTGTTCGATTTGCATCAAAATCCTCCGAGAGATCGCCTGCTGTCGAGCTCATTTTTCGGATGTCGTCAGGTTGGTGTCGTTCGTATCGACAACGAACACGGCAAGCATGCGCGCGCGTTCCGTCTTGCTGGCATTCTCCTCGAAGGTGTGATGATCACCCGGAAACTCAGAAAAGTTTTCGCCGGCCCGATAAGTCTTTATCGGACCGTGATTGACCTGAGTGTTGATTGCTCCTTCAAGGACCGTGGCATAGATGAATGCCGACTTTGCGTGAGTGTGCGCCTGGGAACTGCCGCCGGACTCATATTCGACAAGCACGCCCTTGATGCTCTTGCCTGGAACGTTGGGTAGCGGCTGGTCGTAGACCAGCGTGGCCCTGGGGCCGTGCGAATCGTCGGCCAGAGCGCCGGTTGCGGAGATGGCTGCGACAGCAGCGATGAGGAGTGTAGTCCTGGTCATTGTCTTGGCTCCTAGTTGTGATGGGGGATCGCCAGCCGATGGGAGGGGCGGCCGGCGATCAGGCTCTCGCCGAGGGGATGCGGCGCGAGCAGATGGGGTTGATGATCGCGTTTCTCGCGCAGTACAAGTTTGCCGTTACTTCTGCGGTCTCGCATGACCGTGGTTCTGTCAGCCTTTGCTATATAGCGGCCATCAGTCAGTGTCTCGATGTAGTTCGTAGCCTGACAACCTTCGAGCCGCGGGCCGGCGATGTATTTCTCGTCGTTGTAGACGTAGAATCCAGAGGAACCATTGCCGTCGGCTTGTTCTCTTACATGGTAAGGCATTTCATCATTTCCTGCATTTATTTCTTGCGGTCTCATAGCTGGACCCGAAGGAGGTTGAGCTTCAGGATTGTCTCATCCTGCTTGACCTTGAGGCGCGCGGGCCACACATCATCCGTGGAGCGAGGCGTGGCTGAACCAGTCTTCGAAGCGCGTTGTGCCGATGCGCGGATGGTCGCTTGGCACGAGCGAGTGGTCGTCCAGCAGCGTGCCAATATCGCGCATGGGGATCCGCGGTAACTTTGCGCGGATCGTTCGTAGCCTTCAAAAACCGCGCGACAAGCTCGCTCATGCGGACCGGCTCCGGACCCGCGATCTCGATCGCGCCGTTGACCGGCGGCGAGAGCGCAACCTCGGTCATGATGTCCGCGACGTCGTTAGACGCGATTGGCTGAAAATAGGCACTCGGGACTGTGGTGATGTCGCCGACCGTTCCTGACTGCGCGATGCCGCCAAGAAACTCGAAAAACTGCGTCGAGTGGACGATGGTGTAGGGGATGCCGGAGCTCCGAATGAGCCTTTCCTGGGCAATCTTGGCGCGCATATAGCCGCTATCGGGCAGACGCTCGGCCCCCACGATCGAAAGTGCGACGTGGTGCGTCACGCCCGCCAGCTTTTCTGCTGCGAGCAAGTTCCGGCCGGAGGTCTCGAAGAACTCCGGAACTGCCTTATCCTCGAAGGAGGGCGAATTTGCCAGGTTGATGACGGTCTGCGCTCCGGCGAGCACTTTCGCGAGGCCTTCGCCGGTAATGGTGTTGACGCCGCCGTTCGGTGACGCGGCGAAGACTTCATGGCCCTTGTTACGCAGCCTCTCGACTGTTTCGAGCCGATCAGCCCGGTGCCACCAATAACCACGATCTTCATGACGACTTCCTCGTTGGCGTTTCGGCATTGATTGCCTGACCGAGCGGACAACCGCTGGCGGATCAGCTCCCGTCGTTCGGACAATGCATCGGGGCGCAGGCCCAGACTATCGAACGGAAGCATCTGTCATGTCGTGCGAAGGTCTAGGATAGATGCATCCGTAGATTGGGTACTCTAGTCAGCAAGGAGACAGTGTCTCATCTGCTAGCCAACCGACATGCGGCCAGGGAGCGATCAGAAGGCCACATTCATCAGCAGCGTGAGGTCAGCGGAGAGGGCGACTTTCGGCCAAATAGCAAAATCGAACTCTTCGACCGAGATGCGCAGCGCAAAGCTGCGGCTCGCGTCGTGGAAAACGTAGTCGGTCTACGGTCAGACTTTCCCGTTCGCCACTGCTCTTTAGCAGCAGCGAGACAATACATCATGTCCATGGAAAAATCGCAGGGATCCGCGAGTGTGGGGAAGCCGTAACGCTCTATTAATCGAAATTATCGAACCCTCGCGCATTTTGCAGCGCGACAGCGTCCGTGCCCCCTTCGTCAACCCGCGACTCCTTGGCGCTCGAGCAGTTGTTCAAACTCGTGTGTTCGTCGTGGTTCGATGTTGACTCAACAAGCGGCCGTCACTCCCAGAAAGCCGGCCTGCGGCAGCCGAGTCACGATTGGGAGGACCGCGCGCAGCCGTTGCAGGATGCCGCGCACGCAACGGCCGCACTTGGGACTGCAGCCGAGACAGCCATAGACCTGACTAATCGAGCGCGTCCGCCCCGCCTCGACGGCGGAGCGGACATCCTGATCGCTCAACACATTGCATGAACAGATGATCATGGCGCGGTGGCTTTCGACGGAGATTGGCTAGGTTGGTCGTCACCCGGCAAGCGGTCAGTAGTCCCAAACCGCCGGTACGCAACGAAAGGCGTCGCCGTCGACCGCCACATGGCAGACCGACGGGAACGGCAGGTGAGTGGCCACCAGCGGCTCGCGGTTCGCCGCGAGTTCCCGCATAAGACTAACGCGGACGCGGGCCGCCTCCTCGGGGTCGTGTTCGAAGCCGTTGTGCCAGTCGGGATGGTCGAATCCGACCTGGAACACAAGGTCCCCGGCGAACGTCAGCCGGTCGCCGCCTGACGCCAGACGGACCACGCTGTGCCCGGGGGTGTGGCCGCCTGTGCGACGGACGACCACCCCCGGCGCCACCTCGTGTTCGTCTTCGAACGGGCGCAGCTGGCTGCGGTACTCATTGACGAATCGCTTGGCTGCCCGCCGAAGCGCGTCTGGAAACCCTTGCGGCATGGACACGCGGGAGAAATCGGGCGATTCCCAGAACTTGATCTCAGCGGCTGCAACGTGAATCCGCAGGTGCGGATTCAGCCGCTCCTTCACGCCGTCGATGAGCAGCCCGCCAATGTGGTCCATGTGCATGTGGGTCAGCACCACGTCAGTCACTGATGCCAGATCGATGCCAGCGGCCGTCAGTCGATGGATCAACTGCCCAGCCCGCGGCAAGTGCAACTCCGGGTCCGCCCCCAGCCCAGCGTCGACGAGTATGGTTTGGTCGCCGCTGCGCACCACAGCCACGTTCAGCGGCCACTCGAGCGTCTCCGGCGAGAGGAATTCGTCCTCCAGCCAGGCTGTCCGGACGGCCGGGTCGACGTTGTATGCGATGGTCGGGGCTGGAATTGGTAGAATCCCATCG
Source organism: Mesorhizobium sp. M1217 (assembly GCF_040318275.1). Classification (NCBI taxonomy): domain Bacteria; kingdom Pseudomonadati; phylum Pseudomonadota; class Alphaproteobacteria; order Hyphomicrobiales; family Phyllobacteriaceae; genus Mesorhizobium; species Mesorhizobium sp. M1217. The sequence continues at coordinate 168,192 of NZ_JAMYMA010000015.1, forward strand.
CTGACCACGAGCACGTCAATCTCGCCGATCTTAAGTGCGTAGCGCGATGGAACCAGCTCGTCGGGCCCCGGTCGAGCGGAAATGTCGTCCACGTCCATGTTTGTGCTCATGTTTGTCTCCTGTTGATCGCCTTTGCCACGGCCATGTCGGCCGCCTCCGCCGCTAGCCCCGTGGATCGGCGGACGGCCACACGGCGTCTGCACACGAGATTGCGCCGCCGCGGCCTGCGCGACCATCAAACGGAAGTATCGGTCAGACAATGCGAAGGTCCATGACCGACCGTTGCAAGGGCGGATGATCTCCCGCAAACGTCGAAGAGACCGCTTCGAGCAGGGAATAGCCGCTGTGAGCAACTTGTAGCAATTGCCGGACGGCTCGTATCGTAAAGCGTGATCATCGGCGGATCCTGCTGCCGGTCTCGCAGCCGCATAAGCGCTCTCGCGGCGGCCGTCCGGCCGCAGGCGGGCTGACTGCTTTAGTGACTGCTTAACGACAAATCAGACTGGCCGCCGGCAAAGGTTGGATAGCGCTGGCGCTGGCAGTGTTCGCGATATGGCGCCCCGCTGCGCGTCCTGCTCGGCGGCTTGACGATCCTGCAGGGACAGGCGCGGGCCTTCAGGCCCCCTCGGAGCAGCTATCGGGCCCTGCCCTACCTGGCGGCCATCGCGGTGTTGGTGCTGATCTCGCGTAACCGCCAAGTGCTTGCCCTGCGCTTTCCGGCTTCGCTCGCAAGGCCTAGCTGGGTGCAAGTTACACGTGGCTGTTTCGCCACCACTCGATCTAAGGCGACCACGCGCGATAGCGGTTGTCCAAATGGACGTATGGAAAAGTCACCTATCGGCTCAGTCGATCGAATGTCTGCTTACAGGCAACGAAGAAGGTGACTCTAGCGTCTGACATTGAGGCGCAAAGCCGACGTTGAGTTAGCAAGTTCAGGCTCAACGGATGTTCATGTTTTGTGCTTCGAAAGTCGCATGAAAGGCAGTGTGGAATTGGGAGGGAAATCTCCAGAAACCGGAACTCATCCCATTCAAGGCCTCAGCTCTGACGAATGCCAGTTCCCATGTGACATGAATTGCCATCAACGCGCTTTTCATGCTTGCTAGGCCGATGTCTCGTCCTCGCTTGCTGCCCGTAAAGAGTCTTCCGACCTATGCGTACCTGCCTGGCAAACATCCGCATCCGGTACGTGATCCCTTGGGCCATAGCTGTCAAACGAATCCAGGAATTGACCCCTTTGGCGAACTGAAGAACTGACCCCTTCATTGGTTTGCTGTTTCGTTTGTTTCGGGCACCGAGCCGACCTTCTGCAGAAGGCCGGACCGTCGCTTTTCGCGCAGCCTGTAGCTGTCCCCCCTGATGGTGATCACAGTTGAATGGTGAAGCAGGCGATCCAAGATTGCCGTGGCCACCACGGGATCTCCAAAAACGCTCCCCCATTCACCCACCGAACGGTTGGAGGTAATCAGGATCGATCCCTTCTCGTAGCGGCGGGACACCAGTTGGAAGAAGAGGTGGGCGGCATTGGCCTCGAAGGGAAGATATCCGAGCTCGTCGATGATCAGCAATTTCGGCCGTGACAGGATCGTCAACTGCTTGTCGAGCGAGCCGTCGCTGTGGGCCTTGGCCAACATCGCCACCAACGTGGCTGCCGTGACGAACTGCACGTTGTAATTCTGGCGGATTGCCTCGCGGCCAAGGCTCACTGCAAGATGGGTCTTGCCCGTGCCCGGAGGGCCAAGGAACAGGACTGTGTCGCCGTGGGCGATCCAGCGGCAGGTCGCAAGCTCCCTGATCTGTCCCTGATCCAGCGATGGCTGCGCGTCGAAGTCGAAGCCGTCGAGTTCGCGCACGAACGGGAACTGCGCCAGTTTGCTCGACATCAATATCCGCCGCTCGTCACGCCGCGCGATCTCGCGCGACACAAGGAAAGCCAAAGCCTCGCGCAAGGTCATCTTCGAGCGTGCAGCCTCATCCAGCAGCGTGTCGAGTTGATCGCGGATTGCCGTCAGCTTCAACCGGTCGAGTGTCGCGACCAGCATGTCGTGATCCACTGTCGTCATCACCAGCCTCCCCCGACAACCGCCTCGTATTCCGCCAGCGGCCGCAGCAAGGCGCAAGGAGCAATCTCTATAGGGGCTGCTGCGCGCACTGGTCCCTCGGCGCCAGCCACGCCGACAAAATGCGCCCGGTCCACGATCCGTTGTCGGCGGCCTTGGCATTGGGAATGATCAGCCACCACCCGGCCCGCATGACGGATGATGACGCGACCGGCCAGAACCACTACCTGAACGCTCTCTCCGATCAGGCGCCAGGGCACTGAGTAGCTGTTCGTATCGAGGTCGATCGCGCAGTCCGCCTGAACCTTGCGCACCAGATCACGTAGTTGTCCGAACGGCGCCCGGCCTGCAAGCGGCCGAAGCGCACCGGCCTCAGCGGCAAAACGTTCCGCAGGCGCGACGCCGGTCGTGCCATGCTCACGCTGGTCGGCAATCTCGCGCGTCCACCGATCCAGATGCGCCTCGAACGCCGCCCAGCTCTCGAAACGGCGGCCGGCGATCGCGTTCTTCTTGACGTAGGCGACCCCACGCTCGTCCTTGCCCTTCGTGCGGGCCCGATATGGCGCGCAAGCTCGTGGCGTAAAGCCCCAGTAGCGGGCAAAGGCATGCAGTCGGGCATTGAACCTCACCTCGCGCGTCACCGCGTCATGGTGCTCGACCAGAGCCTTCGCATTATCCAGCAGAACCTCCGCTGGAACCCCGCTGAAGCGCAGGAAGGCTCCTTCCATCCCATCAAACCAGTCCGCCTGGCGCTCCCGTAAAGAGGGGCGGATATGCACCCGTCGCGAATAGCCCAGCGTCCCCACGAACAGGTGAACGCGCAACCGCTCGCCGCCGATCCACACGCGCGTATCGCCAAAGTCGATCTGCATCTGATGACCTGGCGCCGTCTCAAAGCGAACCGTCGCGCGCTTCTGCGCCTTCAATTCCCGCCGCCAGCGCTTCACTCTCAGCTCCACCGAGCGAAGCCCGATCACGATACCATGTTCGCTCGCCAATTCCTGGCGAATGACATCCGCGTTTCCATCATGACGAAAGAAACGCTCTCTAAGCCAATCGTCCAGACCGTCGAATGCAGTTCGACGAGCAGGCTGGCGATACGCCACGACACCACCTTCACGCAGATAGCGGCGAACCGTATTGCGCGCGCAACCGAACTCTTGCGCAATGCGCTTCGCACCCCAGCCGACCTCATGCAGCCTGACGTTGCCCCTTTGGCTTAATCCGGTTTGAAGTTCGCTCTGGCCCAACGTGAGGACCAGAGAATGAAGCGCAGCCGTTTCAGTGAAGAGCAGATCATCGGG
>NZ_JAMYMA010000016.1:0-149165 GCF_040318275.1 Mesorhizobium sp. M1217
CGCCAAGCTCAACTGGCCCGTCTGCTTCACTGCCATCGCGATTCCCTCAGAGCGTCCACCTCAGAGAATCACAATCAGCGAATTACGCAACAGGCCCACAAGGGGAGAAGGAGAAGTGCTCAGGCGGCGCCTGAACGGCTTGATATCATGCTTCGGCGCACCGACCGGCGCCGCTCGACGGCGTCGGCAAGGCCGTGAAGCACCGTCTCGGTGGCTGCCCAGTCGATGCAGCCATCGGTGATGCTCTGGCCATAGACGAGCGGCTTGCCCGGCACGACGTCCTGCCGGCCGGCGACGAGGTTGCTCTCGATCATGACGCCGATGATGCGCTCGTCGCCTGCCGCGACCTGGCCAGCCACGTCAGCCGCCACCCCTGGCTGGTTTTCCGGCTTCTTGCTGCTGTTGGCGTGGCTGACATCGATCATCAGCCGCGGCGCCACGCCGATCCGGCCGAGTTCCGCGCAGGCAGCCGCGACGCTTGTTGCGTCATAATTGGGCTGAATGCCGCCGCGCAGGATGACGTGGCAGTCCTCGTTGCCGGTGGTCGTCGCGATGGCGCTGCGTCCGCCCTTCGTCACCGCCATGAAATGATGCGGTTGGGCGGCCGATTTCACCGCCTCGGCGGCGATCCGCAGATTGCCGTCAGTGCCGTTCTTGAAGCCGACCGGGCAGGACAGGCCCGATGCCAGTTCGCGATGGATCTGGCTCTCGGTCGTGCGCGCGCCGATCGCGCCCCAGGCGACGAGGTCGGCGATATATTGCGGGGTGGCCATGTCGAGGAATTCGGTCGCCGCCGGCAGGCCGAGATTGTTGACGGCGGCGAGCACGTTGCGGGCCATCCGCAGCCCCTTGTCGATGTTGAAGCTGCCGTCCAGGTCGGGATCGTTGATCAGGCCCTTCCAGCCGACCGTCGTGCGCGGCTTCTCGAAATACACCCGCATCACGATCTCCAGCCGGTCCGACAGGCTCTCTCGCAGCGATGCCAAGCGGCTGGCATAGTCTACGGCAGCGGCCGGGTCGTGGATCGAACAGGGGCCGACGACGACCACCAGCCGGTCGTCGGTGCCGGTCAGCACGGCATGGATAGCATTGCGTGACGCGGCAACGGTCCGCGTCGCCGTCAGTGTGCGCGGTATCTCCCGCATCACCTCGTCCGGCGTACTCAATTCCCTTATTTCTTTGACCCGAAGATCGTCTGTGGTGGTCAACACGGCTTTCTGCTCCTGATTGGGAGACCTGCCGGCTGAAACAAAAAAGCCGCCAGGTCTGGCGGCTGTTCGGATCTTGCTGCTGCAATCTTCAGATCGAGCGCAATCCTCCCGCCGCCAGCGAGCTGCTAAAGTACCAATAGGTGGCGGTCAGGTTGATCATGAGGCTCATATAGTCGAAGCCGAGGCGATTGTCACGTGTCTGATGATGCTACTGACGTAGTGGCCCAGCATGCAGCGCCGAGCGGGTTCATGCAGTCCAGGGATCGACGAGTTCAATTCCGAAGTCTTCGAAATCCTTCGTGTTACGCGTTGCCAAGGTGAGTTCCTGCGCAATCGCCGTGGCTGCAATCAGGCCGTCCATCGACGACAGACCGCGACCGCGGCGCTTCGCAAGGCCCATCAGGTCGCCCCACGCCAAGGCAACCGGTTCGTCCACCGGAAGAACTCTCTGCTCGAAGCGCTGCGGCAGGTCCCGTGCGAGCCATTCGGCCAGTGCCTCGCGTTTCCGGCCCTCGTCCATGAGGGCGACGCCGCGCCGGATCTCCGCGATCGACACGACGCTAATGAATGAGCGGTCCTCATCAAGCCCGCCCAGCCAGTCCAGAACGCGCACATCCGGCGCCGGCCTTGTCACCTCGGACAGGACATTCGTATCGAGCAGAAGCCTCACAGCGGCAGATCACGCGGTTCGTCGCGCTGGCGCTCAAGGTTGAGATCGGCGCCGCGCAGCGGCGACTCCAGCAGGAACTCCGCAAGCGTACCCTTGCGCGCGGTCTTCCGCTGCCATTCCTCGGCCGAGACGACAACCACGCTTGGCTTACCGTTTCTGGTGATCGTCTGCGGCGAAGATTGCGCGCGCTCGATAACCTCCGAGAGCCGGGCCTTTGCCCCAGCGACCGTCCAGTTAGTATCCTCTCTGGGCGCAGACGGCATTTCGACCTCCCATGACCATTCTGACTATCTTGACTATATGGGAATGGCGATACGGCGGCAACAGGGAAGGAGAGGGTTTCAGAGCCCGTGTGCCTGAGTGAGGTCGATCGGAACCGATTATGCCGGCTTTGATATTTTGGGGCATCTCGGCCACTCATGGCAAACTGCTTCTGACGCAAGGCTACACGGCTGATCCTATTCCGGTGACGCCCCCGCGATGCTCTGGTCGTAGTCGACCAGCGACCCGGTCATGACGCCGGACTGCGGGCTGATCATATAGCTGATCAATCGGGCAAGTTGCGCCGGCTTCACCAATTGGCCCATCGGCTGCGCGGCCTCGGCTTTTTCAAGCCAGTCGTCCGGCGCGTCATGCCATTTCTTCTGCACGATTGCCTCGCCCTCGGTGTCCATCCAGCCGGGCAGCACCGCGTTGCAGCGGATGCGATTGCCGCGATGGGCATTGGCGACATTCTTGGTCAGTGTCGCCAGCGCTCCCTTGCTCGATGAATAGGGCGCCAGGAACGACTGGCCGCAATGCGCCGACATCGACAGTACGTTGACGATCGAGCCCGGTGCCTGGCGCGCCAGCAGATGCGCCACCACGCCCTGCATCAGAAAAAACGGGCCGCGCACATTGGTCTGGAATATCTGGTCGAATAGATCCTCTGAGGTCTCGACCAGTGAGCCGCGAGCCGAGGTGGCGGCGGCGTTGACCAGCGCGTTGACGGTGCCGCAATGGCCAATCGCCGTTTCGACCGCACGCTTGCAGTCGGCGACTTTGGCGACATCGGCGCTGATGAAGATGGCATCGACGCCTGCCCCCTTGAGGATGGCGACAGCCTTGTCGCCCTTCTCCTTCGAGCGGCCGATCAGCGCTAGCGCCCGGCAGCCCTCATCGGCCAGCGCTTCGGCGACGGCAAAGCCGATGCCTTGTGCGCCGCCGGTGACGATGGCGCGTGTTTCGGAATTGCGACCGGCTGAACCGTTCATCGCCTTGCTCCTGTGCTTGATAGTCAGATTGTTTTGTCGAGGCGGACGGTCTTGCCTTCCTTGGCCGATTTCAGCGCCGCATCTGCCAGCCTGAGCGCCACCAGCCCGTCCTTGCCGCTCGGCGCCGCCTTCTTGCCTGACGTCGCTGCCGCGATGAAGGCAGCGATCTCGTTGGCATAAGCGTCGAGATAACGAGTCATGAAGAAATCGTGCAGCGGCGGCCGCGTATAGCCTTTCTCATTGGCCAGTTCGATCGACACCGGCCGCTGGTTCTCGGCCGCAATCATGCCTTTCGAGCCATGCACCTCGATGCGTTGGTCGTAGCCATAGGTGGCTCGGCGCGAGTTGGAGATGACGCATTGCTTGCCGGAGGCAGTTTCGAGGATGACGCTGACGCTGTCGAAGTCGCCGGCCTCGCCGATCTTTTTGTCGACCAGCACCGAAGCGTGCGCGCTGACCGCCACCGGCTCCTCGCCGAGCAGGAAGCGCGCCATGTCGAAATCATGGATGGTCATGTCGCGGAAGATGCCGCCCGAGCGGCCGATATAGTCGAGCGGCGGTGGACCGGGATCGCGCGAGGTGATGGTCACCATTTCGACTGTGCCAATCGCACCGTCGTCGATCGCCTTGCGCACGGCGGCAAAATGCGGATCGAAGCGGCGGTTGAAGCCGACCATCAGGGTGGCGCTGGCCTTGTCGACGACGGCCAGGCATTGTTCCACCCTGCCGGCGTCGAGATCGATCGGCTTCTCGCAGAAGATCGCCTTGCCCGCTTTGGCGAAGCGTTCGATCAGATCGGCATGGGTGTCGGTCGGCGTGCAGATGACGACCGCATCGATATCGCTGGCAGTTTCGATGGCATCGATGCTGCGCACTTCGGCGCCATAGGCAGAGGCCAAATCGGTCGCCGCCTTCTCGAAGGCGTCGGCAACCGCAACCAGCCTGGCCTGCGGGTTGGAGCCCACCGCACGGGCGTGGACCTTGCCGATACGGCCGGCACCGAGAAGAGCAAAGCGAAGCATGAAGAATTTCCTTTGAGAATGGTTGGAAAGAGAAGGCGTGTCAGCCCCCGTAACACGACGTTGGCCTTACGCCGCAAGTTCCGCCTGCCCGGTCTTGGCGCCGGTGATGTAGGAGACGATATCGTTGCCATCGGTATCTTGCTTGCGCAAATTGGCGACGATGCGGCCGCGCCGGAAAACGACGATGCGGTCGACCAGATCGAACACCTGACGCATGTTGTGAGAGATCAGGATCAGCGGCTCGCCATTTTCCTTCAGCGTGCGGATGATGTTTTCGACCTGCATCGTCTCCTGCACGCCGAGCGCCGCCGTCGGCTCATCCATGATGATGAGCTTGGAAGCAAAGGTCGCGGTTCTGGCAATCGCCACGCACTGGCGCTGGCCGCCCGACATGTGGCGGATGGTGTTGGAAAGGTTGGGGATCTTGACCGCTGTGCGGACCAGGGCTGCTTCGGTCGCCTTGCGCATGAACTTGCGGTCGAGGATCGAGAAGGGCCCAAGATTGAACAGCACCCTCTCGCGGCCGAGGAACAGGTTCGACGGCACGTCGAGGTCGTCGGCGAGCGCCAGGTTCTGGAACACCGTCTCGATGCCCGCCTCGCGGGCTTCGATCGGCCCGGCGAAATTCACTTCCTTGCCGTCGAACCACATCCTGCCGCTGGTTCGCTGCTCGACGCCGGTGATCTGGCGCACGAAGGTCGATTTGCCGGCACCGTTGTCGCCCATGATGGCGACATGCTCGCCCTTGCGCAGCTCGAAGTTGGCACCCTCCAGCGCATGGACGCCGCCATAATACTTGGTCAGGTTTTCGGTTTTCAGGACGATGTCCGACATGATCAAGCCCTCATTGCCCGCAGGCGTTGGCGCCACTGGTCGAGAACGACTGCGCCGACGATGATCACGCCCTTGACCATCTCCTGATAATAGGCGTCGAGGCGCAAAAAGGTGAAGCCGGAGATGATGACGCCGAAGATCAGCGAGCCGATCACCGTCCCGATAATCGAGCCGCGGCCGCCCGACAGCGACACGCCACCGATGACCGCCATGGCGATCGCATCGAGCTCGTACATCACACCCATACCGGCCTGGGCAGTGAGATTCTTGGAACTCAACACCACGGCGGCGAGCGCGGCAAGGATGCCGGCAATGACGTAGACGAGGATCTTGTGGTTGGCGATGTTGATGCCGGACATGCGCGCGGCATCCTCATTGGAGCCGATTGCATAACAGTGCTTGCCATATTTGGTGTAGCTCAGGATCAGCTGGAACAGCACCGCCAGCGAAATGAAAATGATGACCGGCATCAGCCCCTTGCCGATGGCGGCGAAACTCTCGGTCGGAAACGAGATCGGCTGCCCCTTCGACCACCATTTGGCGATGCCGCGCGCGGTGACCATCATGCCAAGCGTGGCGATGAATGGCGGGATGCGCGTGTAGGCGATCAAGGCACCGTTGACCAGGCCGGCCAGCAGGCCGCAGCCGATTGCGACGAGCACCGGCACGATCACCGGCAGGTCGGTCCAGCCCTGGGCAATGAACATCGCCTTGGGGTTCGGGTTGCCGTTGACCGTCGCCACTTGGGCGAAGCTCATGGCTATCATCGCCGTGGCGCCGACGATCGAACCCGAGGACAGGTCGATGCCGCCGGTAATGATCACCTGCGTCACGCCGATGGCAATGATACCGACGATCGACACCTGCAGGATGATGATCTGCAGGCGCGCTTCGTTGAAGATCGCATCGATATTGTCGCGGGTATTGAACAGGAAGCTGTCGCCCAGGAAAACCCGGCCGATCAGCTCGAAAGCGCCGACCAGGATGACGAGCGCCAGGAAGACGTTGAATTCGGCCGGCCATGCGCGCCGCTTCGCATCATAGCTGAGCCCGCCGACGCCGTGAGATGTCTGTGCCAATCGTGCTTCCTCCGTCAGCCACGGTCTCCACCCGGCGCTGTTCAGGCCGAGGGGGAAAAAGCGGAGCGGCGCTGTCTTACTTTGGCGCGCCGCTCCGTATCGGACAGGTCCGCCTCAGTTCTTCTTCAGGAACTTGTCGATATTTGCCGGCGTGACCAGCTGGAACGGGATGTAGACCTTGTGCTCGACCTTCTCGCCCTTCGCTAGCTTGAGCGCAGCATCAAGCGCGCCAGCGCCCTGGCCGGCTGCGTCCTGGAACACCGTCGCATCGAGGTCGCCCGCCTGCATCGCCGCTAGCGCGTCCTGGGTAGCGTCGACGCCGCCGACGACAACCGACTTCATGTCGATATTGGCGGCCTTCATCGCCTGGATAGCGCCGATGGCGCTCTCGTCATTGTTGGCGATGACGCCGTCGAACGGCTTGCCGGTCGACAGCCAGTTGGTCATCAGGTTCTGCGCTTCTTCGCGCTTCCAGTTCGACGTCTGCTTGTCGATGATCTTGATGAAGCTGCAATCCGGCGTGGCAATCACATCATCGATGTCCTTGGTGCGCTGCACCGCGGCCTGGTTCGACAGCTCGCCCATGATCACATAGACATTGGCCTCTTTCTTGCCGGCTTCCTTGAACAGGCGGCAGACCTCCTTGGTCTCGAGCGTGCCAGAATCGGCTTCGTTCGAGGCGACGAAAGCCTGGTTTTCCGGCAGCGTGTCGACGTTGACCGGCTCGCGATTGACATAGACCAGCGGAATTTTGGCAGCGGCGGCTGCGTCCGACATCGCCTGGGTGGCCGAGGTGTCGACCGGGTTGACGATGATTGCGTCGACGCCCGAGGCGGCGAAGTTCTTGATCTGGTCGAGCTGCTTGGCGACGTCGTTCTGCGCGTCTTCCACCTGCAGCTCGACGCCGTCCATGCCCTTGGCCTGCTCGATCATGCCGTTGCGCAGCACGGTGAGAAAATTGTCGTCGAACAACGCCATCGACACGCCGATCTTGGCAGCAAAGGCGGACGAACTCATTAGCGCCGCGAACGCGACGCCCAAAAGCAGTTTTTTCATTTTATTTCTCCTCCACATTGGTGTCCGGCTGCACCGATCTACCCGGAATCCCCGATCTCGCAGGGAATTCTCTCCCGATTGCCATTTTAGTTCCGGAAGGCATTTGCCTGAAACAGATCTTCCGGAACGAAAGAACCAAAATGCTCAGTTGGTGAAATATTTATTCCATTTCGCGTGGGCGTCAAGCGAGATTTCGCCATGAGGAATGGATTTTCGGCATTTCGAGCTCTTTTAGACGAACGCTCAGGCAAGCCAGGCCTGAAAGCGTTCTGATAGATTACATCATGTCTGCCGCCAATGACCGCGACGTCAGATGTTTTCCGGCAGATAAATGTCGAAGGGCAGAAAGGTCTGACCCGGCGCATTCGCGGCGCCGGTCTCGATGGCATGCGCCATCAGCCCGACAAGCTCGCGGCAAAGCGCTGCCAGAGGCGTCGAGATCACCATCGTCAGGAAATTATCCGCCAGCGCCGCGCGGGAGTCAGGCGTGATCTCGTTGCAGACGACCGCTGGCATCTCTGCCGGCTTTGCCTCCCTCAGCGCCGAGATCGCGCCTTCCATGCCGCCACCGGCGACATAGCAGCCGGCAAGATCGGGGTGGCGGGCCAGAAGCTCGATCATTGCATCATGCGTGATCTGGTTCGCTTCCAGATTGACCAACGTCTCAAGGAGAGTGAATTCCGGCGCTTGCTCGCGAAAAAAGGAGCGAAAACCGATCTCGCGAAGCTCGTGGCCGTGGAAGCGATGGCTGCCGACGAAGAGGGCGACCTTGCCAGGTCTCTTCGCGGCCTTCGAGATCATCCAGGCAGCGGTGCGGCCAACCTTGCGATTGTCGAGGCCGACATAGCCCTCGCGAATGCCGGACGCAAAGTCGGAAAGCAGGGAGAACACCGGTACGCCGTTGGCTTTGAGCGCCTCGACGGCCACCGTCAGCGTCGGGTGATCAGGCCCGACCAAGGCGACGGCCCTGGATTTGGCGGCCAGCTTGCGCATCCGCTCGACGATCTCATCCGGCGCCAGCGAATCGGCGAAGTCGATGGTCGCCACGCCTCGAAAGCGCGGCGACTGCGATACTGCCAGTTCAAGTTCGCGGGCAAATTCGCTGTAGAAGACGTCTTCCCGCCGCAACAGCAGAAATCCGAGGCGATACTCCGGCAATTCATGGCGCATCCGCTGCTTGATCAATCCGGCCGCGTGATAGCCGATGCTGGTCGCGGCGTCATAGACGCGGCGCGCGGTTTCCTCGCGCACCGGCAAGCGGTTGTTCAGCACCCGGTCGACGGTGGCAACGCTGACCCCCGAAATGCGTGCCAGGTCGGTGATCGTCGGCCGTTTCGCCATCGCTGCCTCGCTCCAACTATCCGACTCTTTTAGACCATTCTGATGGAAAATGATAGAAACTATCTTTGTGATATTGAGTCTATCAGCGCTCGGCGTTATTTTGAACACTGACCGAATATGATCGAGGCCTCCGCCATGGTGGATATCGGACTCCAAACCGGGAACACAACCTCAGCAGCAGCGTCCCAACGCGACTACAGCCTGGTCGGCCGCGACGCGAAGCTTGCCGTCGAGAGCGGGCTGGCGGCGGCCGAGTGGTATCACACCGACGTGCCGCGCAAGCAGATGAAGGAGCTGATGCAGCGCTCCGACGGCCCGGCGATCCGCGATACCATCATCTGGCTCGGCGCCACGATCCTCAGCGGCGCGGGCGCCGCCTTGTTCTGGGGCAGCTGGTGGTGCGTGCCGTTCTTCTTCGTCTATGGCGTCCTCTACGGTTCCTCCACCGATTCACGCTGGCACGAATGCGGCCACGGCACCGCCTTCAGGACGCAGTGGATGAACGACGTGGTCTATCAGATCGCCTGCTTCATGATCATGCGCAACCCGGTGACCTGGCGCTGGAGCCACACGCGCCACCATACCGATACCATCATCGTCGGCCGCGATCCGGAGATCTCGGTCATGCGCCCGCCCGATCTGCTGCGCGTCGTGCTCAATTTCGTCGGCATTCTCGATGCCTGGCATGCGATGAGCGACATGCTGCGCAATGCGGCCGGCATCATCAGTCCGGCCGAAAGAACCTTCATTCCCGACCAGGAGCAGCCGAAGGCAATCCGCATTGCTCGCATCTGGACGGCGATCTATGCCGCGACGGTCGCGCTGGCGCTTCTTACCGGCTCGTTCCTGCCGCTGATGCTGGTCGGGCTGCCCAGGCTTTACGGTGCCTGGCATCATGTCATGGTCGGCCTGCTGCAGCATGGCGGCCTGGCTGAAAACGTCACCGATCACCGGCTGAACAGCCGCACCGTCTACATGAACCCGATAAGCCGTTTCATCTACTGGAACATGAACTACCACGTCGAGCATCACATGTTCCCCATGGTGCCCTACCATGCGCTGCCCAGGCTGCATGAGCTGATCAAGCACGATCTGCCGGCGCCGACACCGTCCATCCTGGCCGGCTATCGCGAGATGATACCGGCTTTCCTGCGCCAGCTGCGCAATGAGGATTATTTCATCAAGCGCGAACTGCCGCCGACGGCGAGGCCCTATCGCGAGGATTTCCACAACGATAACGCTGCTGTTGCGGTGGCTGCTGAATGACAAGCCTACGCCGGGGCACCAAGAATCGGGGAGGCGCAAATGAGCGACTGGGTCGAGGCTTGTGACGCCGAGGACATCGACGAGGAGGATGTGATGCGGTTCGACCATGGCGGTCGCACCTTCGCCATCTACCGCAGCCCCGAGGACGGGTATTTCGCCACCGACGGGCTTTGCACGCATGAGAAGGTGCATCTGGCCGACGGGCTGGTGATGGACGATATCATCGAATGCCCGAAGCATAATGGCCGCTTCAATTACAAGACTGGGGCTGCCAGGGGCGCGCCGGTCTGCGTCGATCTCAGGACCTATCCGGTCAAAGTCGACGCCGGCAAAGTCCTTGTCCGGATCGGTTGATGATGACGAAGGGAATGGTCATCATTGGCGCCGGCGAATGCGGCGGGCGCGCCGCCCTTGCGCTGCGCGAGCTCGGCTATGATGGCCCGGTGACGTTGGTCGGCGACGAGCCGCATCTGCCCTATGAGCGGCCACCGCTGTCGAAAGACGCGATGGTCGCCGACGCGCCCCTGATCAAGGCGATCGCCAGTGAGGCGGTCCTGGCCGAAAGATCGATCAGGCATATCCATTCGGTTCAGGCGATGGCGATCGACCGCGTGGCGCATGTCGTGCGCCTGTCGGACGGCTCGGTCCTGGCCTACGACAAGCTCCTGCTGGCGACAGGGTCGCTGCCGCGCAAGCTGCCGATTCCGGGCCTTGGCGGGCGCTGCGTCTATCTGCGGACCTTCAACGACGCACTGGCCATTCGCGCTCATCTCAGCGCCGGAAATCGCGTCGCCATCATCGGCGGCGGCTTCATCGGTCTCGAGCTCGCCACGGCGGCACGCAGGCTCGGCGCCACTGTTGCCGTTATCGAGGCGCAGCCGCGCATTCTGATGCGCGGCGTGCCGGCCGAGATCGCGCAGGTTATCCATCAGGCGCATGAAGCCGAAGGCGTAAAAATTCTGTGCGGCGAGGGCATCGACGCCATTGCCGATGACGGCGCCGAAGTGCGCATCGTGCTTGCCGGTGGACACGACATTATCGCCGATCTTGCCGTGATCGGCATCGGCGCCGTGCCGGTGACCGGACTTGCCGCGGAAGCGGGGCTGACGATCGACAATGGTGTCGCCGTCGACGCCGAGCTTCGCACCAGCGACCCGGACATCTTTGCCGCCGGCGATTGCTGTTCGTTTCCGCTCGCCATCTATGGCGGCCGGCGCGTGCGGCTCGAAGCCTGGCGCAATGCGCAGGAGCAGGGCGCGCTTGCGGCCAGGAACATGCTTGGCGCCGGCGAGGCCCATGCGGCGGTACCATGGTTCTGGTCGGATCAGTACGGCCTGACCTTGCAGATTGCCGGCCTGTCGGACGAAGGCCGCAGCATTGTGCGTCGCGAGCTCGGCGACGGCGCCTTCATCCTGTTCCATCTCGCCGAGGACGGCAGGCTGGTTGCGGCAAGTGGCATCGGCCCCGGCAACGCGGTCGCCCGCGACATAAGGCTGGCCGAGATGCTGATCGCGAAAAGGGCAAAGCCGGCGCCGGAAGCGCTAGGCTCGCAAACGATCAAGCTGAAGTCGCTGCTGGCGGCATGAGCCAGCGCGGGTTCCAGAACCATTTGAAAGAACTTGCGGAGCGCTTGCCGTTCTGGTGGTGACAATCCTGCACCTGATGGCGGGAGACGACCCTAAGCGGTCGTTCCTGCCCGCGATGGAAACGTCTCATGAGGGGTTGGAACGGGGTCGTTCGCGCGACTTTGCGCCGAAAGGTTGCCATGAGGCGAATGATCCGATCTCGATCCCAGATGTCAGCTAAGCGCTTGCCGTCACGGCCGAGACGACCCCTTCCAGCCAACCGAGTTTCAGATGTAACCGAATTTCCTCCTTCTGAAATCTTTGCGCAACCGCGCAGCGCGACCCTTTCTCCTCAGTAGACGGGCTGACCACAGCCCGCCGCCCTGCCCGTATGCGGCCGGGGCTCTGAGAAAAGAGGCTATCATGACGCCCCCAGTCCAGTGTGTTCTCCGTGTTATGCACCTGGTCATCGCCCGACCCCTTAGGGCCGCAGCGCAACGGCGTGAGCTGGCTCAACTTAGCGACCGCCAGCTACGCGATGCCGGAATCGATCCCGCATTGGCAGGCCGTGGCAAGGCGGCCGCCGTCGATAGAACCAGCCTGCTTCGACTGCCGAGCCTGTCGTCCGGCTGAGCGAGTTGATAGAGGAGCTAGCGATGGCCGCTCTCTCCACCGCGATCGGCGCAGAAGTCGGAGAGGTGTGCCTGCTCGGGGCAATGTTCGCTGGACTGATCCTCATCTCAGCTCTCCGAGAACGCGCTCCGTTCAGGTCCGATCTCTGACTTGTCGGGCGCTCAGCGTCCGGTCGTCTTTCAAAGCAGTTCCAGGCGCCGAACTGGACGCTTTGAGATCGTCGGAGCTGAACTCGACCTTCCCGGCATATCCCGGCCGAGCGATGGAACCCGCGCAAGCTACTTACAACGTCCGAGCCACCCTTGAGCGATCGCTCACGCCTTCAGTCGCGTATAGACGGCGCGCGTTGCCAGTGTTTCTTGCTGTCCGGGACGCGTGAAATAGAGCTCAATGATGTGGCGATCGTTGTTCTCAATTTTGATTACAGTGCGCATGCCGACCTGCTTGCCGACTGTTTCTTCGCCCGCCACGCCCTGGTCGGTAAAGGTGCCGGACATGCTGATCGGCCTTTGATCCCCCGAATTAGGGACGCCTTTAAAATACATCATGGTTGTGTTGACAGGATCGATCGTGACCCACTCGTAACGTCCGTCCATGATGCTGTAGCCGAGCCATCCTTTGCGCCAGACCGGCGCTCCATCCAGCGTTCCCTCCATTATGTCTTCGATGTAACGGCCGCCCGCCAACCACTGACGATGGCTAATGAGATCGTCCGTCACGAGCGGCGGCTGATCGGGGCTACGGCCGAGCGTGCCGTAGAAGCTCATCTGGACGCGCCAGGTGCCGATCATTGGCGCCAGGACCTCATGCCCCGGGCCCGGCAATCCACGGCGAAGCCAATTCGGCAACTCCGACTGGGTCGGGGGCTCGGCTGCAGCCGAGCTGCCTTGAGCCAATGCGCCGAAAGGAATGGGGAGGGCGAACGCAACGACGAATAGGGCAACGTGTAGTGTCTTGATCATATTTTATCTCCAGCTCATCGCTCGCCCAGGAATTGCTATGACGCTCAGTTGGGGCAATCGTTGCGAATTTTGTCGGGTGAACTCGTGGATACTCATCTCATACCTCTCCGTCATTCGATGCTGACCAGCGTTTCACCACCGGAAACTTCGATAACGGCGCCGGTCACGAAGTCATTGGTCATCAGGAAAAGTGCGGCCTTGCCGATATCGTCGACTTTTCCGACGCGTCCTGCCGGGAAGCGCTGACGTACCAGCGCGAAAAACGCCGCGCGCTTCGCCGCGGCATGCCGGCCCACATTTCGCTGTCTATGACGCCCGGTCGGATTGTGTTGACACGGATCGGACCGAGTTCGAGCGCAAGGGCTCGCGTCAGCGCCTCCAGACCAGCAAAGGCGACCATCATCATCGATGCGCCCATGCGAGGCTTGGTCACCAAGCCACCGGTCGTGAATGTGATCGAACCACCTTTCGGCATCCTAGGCGCTGCGTGCCGCGCGCAAGACCAACTGCCCAAGAGCTTGCCGTGCAGAACGGCCCGCGCGTCGGCCATCGTCTGGGAGAGGAAGGGACCTCCCGGACTCGGCGGGGTCGCGGTGATAAGAAGGTGGTCGAGCGTCCCTAGTGTTTCGAACATTTGCTCGACCGCTGTATCATCGGTCATGTCCAGCGACTGGAACGTGATCGAACCGTGGACGCTTTCCTCTACAGCCATTCTCGCTGAAGGGCGCCGCCCGAGCGCAATGACCTCGGCGCCTGCTTGAGAGGCTGCGCGGGCCGCGCCCATGCCCATGCCGCTTGTCCCGCCGACGATCACGACACGCTGATTCGAAAGAGGCTGCTCGTCACCGTTCATCCTGGATCTCTGCCGCTGGCATACGGACTCAGCATCTCCAGCCACTGCGTCTCCATGTCGCCCGGTTCGAGCTCACCAGCATCTACGACGAAGCTCTGGACATAGGCTTCGCCGAAGTGGCTCTTGAGTGCATCGATACTGCGCCAGACCTCGTAGATAACGATGAGATCGGGGTCGGTCCGATCTCGATGGATGTGGAATTGAAGACAGCTGGCTTCCGATCTCGTCGCTTGGAGATCTTTAAGCATACGGGCGACAAGCGCGGAGCCTTGGCCGGGAGTGGCGCGATGCTTAGCGATAACGCAATAGGGCGTGTCTTCGCCAGCGGTTGGTCGAGGAAGATCAGGCAACGTCAGCGCCATGTGGTACTCCTGCCGGAACGGCCGACCGAAGTGGTTGCGGCCATTGAAATTGGCAGATGCTGGTATGGCGTTGCTATGGCAGAAACGACTGAATATTTGACCGTTTGTCGCGCGTATTTTCCGTATTACACGCGGTCGCAACAGGAGCGTATCTGCGGCTGGTCGAAACAGCCTCGCATGAACCCGATCAGGATTCTGTTCCGCTCACACGCAGCCCTGAATCTCGGATAGCGCCGGGTGAGACACCCATGAAGCGTTTGAACGCCCTGCTGAAGGACGCATCGGAGTCATATCCCAACTCCGATGCGATCTGTGACTGCGACATATATCCGTTACGCAACCAGGATGCCGCCAGCCGAAGCCTCCATTGCAGGAGATAGCGGGCGGGGGATACCGACAACAGGCTCTTGAACCGCTGCGAGAACCTCGATCGCGACAGCCCGGACAATGCAGCCAGGCGATCGACTGGCCAGTCTTCCCCAGGGGAGCGATGGATTCTTGCAAGCGCCGACCCGATTTGTGGATCCTGCACGGCCGCCAGCCAACCAGTCAGGTCGTCCGAACATGTCTCGACCCAGGTTCTGATTACTTGCGTCATGACAATATCGGCGAGGCGCGCCATTATCGTTGCAGAGCCGATTCTTTGCGCTTCAGCCTCGCGCGCCATCATCGCAATGAGGCTTGGTAGGTCAGTATCGCCATGCTCGGCATGCCGGATGTGCATCACAGAAGGTAGCAGTTCCAGCAGCGGATTTGCTGTCGGGCCCTCAAAGCCGATCGTACAGCATGCGATCAACGATCGCGCGCCGCCGCCGCCAGACTTCAACTCGTAAGTTCCGTTCCCGATCAACGCGGGTTTGACATCGGCGAGCGGCAAGGTTCGCCGTTTTGGCCGATCGGACATCGTGTGCTCTGTTCCGTGGGGAAGAAGAAGCACATCGCCGTTTTCGAGCAGCAGCGGCGGCAAGCCCTTGGCTTGTATCCAGCAATGACCTTCGAGCATCGCATGAAAACGTACACCCTCCCTGAACGGCACGGCGATGCCCCAGGGCGCCGTCAACTCGCTGCGGCCATATCTCGCATGGGCAAGGCGTAGATCGCGCAGCACCTCGCTCAACAAATCATTCTCGGCCGGCTGGTAGCTCATCGTTGCACGCCCTAGACCGGGCCGATCAATGGACCTAAGCGGATCACTCATCTGCACTCCTTTGCCCCAACTTCGCATACGCTTATGCATCCCGTTACCTCTCTTAGTGGGCAACCGAAGGGAGACCTATTGCGGATCCAGATTCCGCAAGAGATCTGACAAAGGAAATGGGATTCTGCTGGCGGCGTTCGCTTAGGGATGCGCCGGACTTTTTTCAACAATATCCGCCCCTTGCTGCCCATCAGATCGCGCGCGCGACCCAAAAGCTGTTCCCCAGCCGGGGCGATCCCTTGAAAAGATCGACGGGTTCGAAGCCACAGAGTTCAAGCAGATAGGCGATTTCCTGGCGCAGGCTCCACCGCAGACCTTCACTGCTAAAACAGCGCCTTCAGCTCCGGCAATTTGTCGTTGACCAGCCAGCCATAGTAATTTTCCTCAGGCAGCTTTTCCGGCTCGCCCGCAGCGCGGCGCTTGTCGTTCTCCGCCTTCAGCGCATAGGCACGCTGTTCCGGATTGCCGACATTGTAGAGGGTCGACGTGATGCCGGGATTGCCTGAGATGTCGAAGCCGGCAATGCTTTTATAGGCGTCGATCGACTTCCGGATCGTTGCCGCGACATAAGGCAGTGTCAGGTCAGGATCCATGATGGTCTTGTAGACCGCGTTCGGGTCGCCGACGTCGAGCTCCGGCAGGCCGGAAACCTTGTGCACGAGATCGCTCATCTGCAGTGCCGTCAGCGGATTGAGCTGGCCAAGACCAAAAGTCTGGCCGGCATAATAGGGCTGGAAGAAAGTCGCGCCGAAGCGGTCGTTGGGAAAGCTCTCGCCGTTGACGGTCTTGCCGCGGAACGACCGGTTCCACACCTGCTCGCGGCATTCCCAGAGTTCGTAACTGTCCGATTTGCCCGCGCACTTGGCAAATTGCGGCCGTTGCACGAAATCGGTGATGTCTTCGCCTTCATAGGCGAAGGAGAGTTTGCTCGACAGATACGAGATCGCCTTGACGTAGTAGGTCTGCAGCCGGTCGTAGGCATCGACATTGTAGGTGTGCTCGCCGACGATGGCGCCGACGATATGCATCGGGTCGATGCCATAGGCCGCGGCTGCCTGCATGATCTTGCCACGCAGCTCGGCATCGTTCTGGAGCAGCGCAAACACTTTGCGGTATTTCGCCTGGAAGGTGGTGTTGGTCGCCTGGGTGCGCCGGCTGGATGCGCCCGGTATGTCGGGCTGCTCGGTGTTGCGGTTGCCGGGCGGCACCATGGTTGCCGCTTGCGCGGCGAACATGGCTGCCGCCAGCGTCAGCCCGAGAATGACGAGGATCAGTTTTTTCATGCGCCGCCGCCCAAATAGTCGCCGGGCAAACTAGGTAATGCTCCAACGGGAGTCGAGAGACGCCTGCACCCGACGGGACGAAAGCTCGCCGGATGCTTCCATTTGGCCACACATCGGAAATGCCGGGCTGAATTTGGCGGAGACCGGGAGCAATTCCCCGGCCTCTTTGAGGATGAAGCGTCTCCTACAGGATGAAACGCGACAAATCCGTGTTTCTGGAGAGGTCGCCGACATGCTTCTCCACATAGGCGGCATCGACGGTCACGGAGGTGCCGTTGCGGTCCGGTGCGTCATAGGAGATCTCGTCCAGCACCCGTTCCATCACCGTCTGCAGCCGCCTGGCGCCGATGTTCTCGACGCTGGCGTTGAGGTCAACAGCGATGCCGGCCAACGAGTCGATCGCGTCATCGGTGAAGACCAGGTCGACTCCCTCGGTCTTCATCAGTGCGATATACTGCTTGATCAGGCTGGCTTCGGTCTCGGTGAGGATGCGGACGAAATCGTCCTTCTCCAGCGCCCGCAGCTCGACACGGATCGGCAGGCGGCCCTGCAATTCCGGCAGCAAGTCGGATGGCTTGGCGACGTGGAACGCACCTGAAGCGATGAACAGGATGTGGTCGGTCTTCACCGGTCCGTATTTGGTCGCAACCGTGGTGCCTTCGACCAGCGGCAGCAGGTCGCGCTGCACGCCCTCGCGCGAAACACCGGCACCGATGCCGCCTTCGCGCGAGGCGATCTTGTCGATCTCGTCGAGGAAGACAATGCCGTCATTCTCGGTCGATTCGAGTGCCCTGCGCACCACCTCGTCCTGGTCGAGCAACTTGTCGGACTCGTCGCTGATCAACAGCCCGTAGGACTCTTTAACGGTCGTCTTGCGCATCTTGGTTTTCTTGCCGCCCATCGCTTTCGACAGCATGTCGTTGATGTTGAGCACGCCGATATTGGCGCCCGGCATGCCGGGGATCTCGAAGCCGGGCATGCCGCCATTGCCGGTATCGGCCACTTCGATCTCGATCTCCTTGTCGTCAAGCTCGCCGTCGCGCAGCTTCTTGCGGAAACTGTCACGGGTGGCCGGACTCGCCGTCTTGCCGACGAGCGCTTCAAGCACCCTTTCCTCGGCGTTGATGTGGGCACGCGCCTCGACGTCCTCACGCATCTTCTCGCGCACCAGCCCGATGGCGATCTCGACCAGATCGCGGATGATCTGCTCGACATCGCGGCCGACATAGCCGACCTCCGTAAACTTGGTGGCTTCGACCTTGACGAAAGGCGCACCGGCAAGGCGCGCCAAGCGGCGAGAAATCTCGGTCTTGCCGACACCGGTCGGGCCGATCATCAGGATGTTCTTCGGCATCACCTCTTCGCGCATCTGGCCCTCGAGCTGCTGGCGGCGCCAGCGGTTGCGCAAGGCAATCGCCACGGCACGCTTGGCGTCTTTCTGGCCGATGATGAAGCGGTCGAGTTCCGAAACGATTTCGCGGGGAGAGAAGGTGCTCATGTCACTAAATTCCACTTTGCCACTGCCGAATGGACTCGAACGGATGCAGCAGCATGATCACGTTGAGTGTCAGATTGTCCCGGATGAGATAGCCGACACCGAATTCGAAGATGAGGGCGAGGGTTACGATCACCCATATAGGAAGCCTTCGCGCCATGACAAACCCCAGCACCATGGCCAGCGTGTCCGACACCGAATTGATGACGCTGTCGCCATAATAGTCGAGCGAGATCGTGCCGGCGCGATAGCGATCGATGATGAAAGGGCTGTTCTCGAGCAGCTCCCAGCCGCCCTCTATCACCACCGCAAAGGCCAGCCTGAGCCCGATCGGCGAGCGCGGGAAAAGAAACCACGCCAGCGCATAGAACAGGAAGCCGTGAATGATGTGCGAGAAGCTGTACCAGTCGGAGATATGCTGGGAATTCTCGGAGCTCTGCACGATGCCGTGCCACAGCTTGACGTAGCCGCAGGTGCAAATCGGCGTCCGCCCCATGCCGTAGAGGACCCCTGCCTGGAATATGACCAGACCGAGAACCAACAGAAGCCCCATTCGCCAACTGTCTTCGTAGGCCGAGACGGTTTTGTCGCTGGATACGCTCATGCTGCTATTGCCCCTCTTCTGCGTCACCCTGTTCGGCATCACCCTCTGGGGCATCAATCGCCATCAGCACGGCATCGCCATATTCCGACTTCCTGCGATCGATAGCCCTGAAACCGGCTTTTTCATAGGCACGGATAGCCCGTGCATTGGCCGGGTCCGGGTCGATGATGACGCGCGGCGCACCTTCCTCGAAAAGCTGCTCGACGAACTGCCGGACGATCGCCGAGCCGTGGCCGGTCCCGACAAGCTCCGGCACGCCGATCGACAGATCGATGCCGAGCGTGCCGAACGGCTGGTCGCTATAGGGATGACCGTCCTCCAGATGCGGATCGTAGCTCTGCAAATAGCCGATGGGTTTGCCGTCGAGCTCGATAATCAGCGGCTCGACCGAAATGCTGTCGATATGCTCGCGGATCTCCGCGATCTCGGTCTCTGGGTCGTTCCACCATTCGGCGACATGCGGCTCGGCAAGCCAGCCGGCGATCATCGGCAGGTCCCTCTCGGTCACCGGCCGAAAACCGTAGCGGAGGCTCCGCTCAGGCGGCATCGAGGGTTTCGACGACGAAGCTGTTGTTGGTGTAGACGCAAATGTCGGACGCGATCTGCATCGCCTTGCGGGCGATCTCCTCGGCGTCCTTATCGGTATCCATCAGGGCGCGGGCCGCGGCCAGCGCGTAGTTGCCGCCGGAGCCGATGGCCATCACGCCAAATTCGGGCTCCAGCACGTCGCCGGTGCCGGTCAGCGCCAGCGACACCGACCTGTCGGCCACCAGCATCATTGCTTCCAGCCGGCGCAAATAGCGGTCGGTGCGCCAGTCCTTGGCGAGCTCGACGCAGGCGCGTGTCAGCTGGTCGGGATATTGTTCGAGCTTGGCTTCGAGCCGCTCCAGCAGCGTGAAGGCATCGGCGGTGGCGCCGGCGAAGCCGGCAATGACGTTGCCGCCCTTGCCGATGCGGCGCACCTTCTTGGCGTTGCCCTTCATGATGGTCTGGCCGAGGCTGACCTGGCCGTCGCCGGCGATCACCACTTTGCCGCCCTTGCGCACGGTTAGGATGGTCGTGGCATGCATGGTCAGTTCATTAGACATTTTCTGCTCCGGTCAGCACCGATCCCATCAAGGCGATTGGCGCGTTACGAGTGACTTGATCGGCCATATGTATGCATAGGCCAGACGATTGCAAACCGGCCATCCACCGGGCCGGATAGTGCTCCGCAGCGGTAACTGGCAATCGCCGGATCATGCTGCTAGAAGGCTTTCGTTTTCAGGCATGTGAACGCCTGAATCGTGCAAATCTGAGACAAGGATGAGGTCATGGTGCCCCGTTCCGCCGAGATAAGCCGCAAGACCAAGGAAACCGACATCTCCGTGTCGGTTCAGGTCGACGGCTCGGGCAAATCCGACATTTCGACGGGCGTCGGCTTCTTCGACCATATGCTGGACCAGTTATCGCGCCATTCGCTGATCGACATGACGGTGAAGGCCAAGGGCGACCTGCACATAGACGACCACCACACGGTCGAGGATACTGGTATCGCGCTTGGGCAGGCGCTGGCCAAGGCATTGGGCGAGCGGCGCGGCATCATGCGCTATGCTTCGATCGATCTCGCCATGGACGAGACGCTGACGCGGGCGGCGATCGACGTCTCCGGCCGGCCTTTTCTGGTCTGGAATGTTTCGTTCTCATCGCCGAAGATCGGTACGTTCGACACCGAGCTGGTGCGCGAATTCTTCCACGCGCTGGCGCAGAATGCCGGCATCACGCTGCATGTCACCAATCATTACGGCGCCAACAACCACCACATTGCCGAGACCTGCTTCAAGGCCGTGGCGCGTGCGCTGCGTTCGGCGCTCGAGCGCGACCCGCGCCAGCCGGACGCGGTTCCCTCCACCAAGGGATCCCTGAAAGGGTAGCGCCATGGCCATCTATGTCGCGATGGAACCGCCAGGCCGCAGCGAAAGGGTGGACACCACCTTTGTCCGTGACGGCTTTGCCTGGCTCGGCTTCCTATTGCCGCCGCTGTGGCTGGCCTGGCACCGGCTGTGGGTCGAGGCGGCATTGGCCTTTGTCGCCATGGGCCTGCTTTCGATGCTGAGCGAAAGCCTGGGCCTGGAAAGCGCAGGCTCGCTTTTGTCCCTCCTTGTCATGCTCTTTGTCGGACTGGAAGGGCAGGCCCTGCGGATCGCAGCACTGCGCCGCCGTGGCTGGCGTGAATGGGGTGTCGTCGAGGCCGACAGGCTCGACGATGCCGACATTCGCTATGCGTTGGAAACCGATGCGGATTCGAATGCACGGTCCCCCGCACAGCGCATCGTCCCGGACGCAGCACTTGCCCGGCCGACGCCGATGGGCATGGCACTGGGGCTGACCCATATTCCGGGAAAGCGCTGAGATGCGGGTCGCGATCATCGATTACGGGTCGGGCAATCTGCGCTCGGCCACCAAGGCCTTCGAGCGTGCCGCTCATGAAGCCGGCATTGCCGCCGCGATTGAACTCACAGCCGATGCCGAGCGGGTCAGGACCGCCGACCGCATCGTCCTGCCCGGCGTTGGCGCCTATGCCGATTGCGCCGCTGGACTGCGCGCTGTGGCCGGCATGTGGGAAGCGGTCGAGGAGGTCGCGATCGTCAAGGGACGGCCGTTCCTAGGCATCTGCGTCGGCATGCAGCTGATGTCGGAGCGAGGCTTGGAGAAAACGGTTACGAAAGGGTTTGGCTGGATCGCCGGCGACGTCAAGGAGATCACGCCGGCCGATCCGACACTGAAGATCCCGCAGATCGGCTGGAACACGATTGACCTGAAGCGCAAGCATCCGCTGTTTTCCGGCATTGCGACGGGCGGGAAGGGGCTGCACGCCTACTTCGTCCACTCCTACCATCTCGATGCACGGAAGGAGGACGAGGTGCTGGCGGTCGCCGACTACGGTGGCCCGGTGACGGCCGCTGTCGCCCGCGGCAATCTCGCCGGAACGCAATTCCACCCCGAGAAGAGCCAGGCGCTCGGCCTCGCTTTGATCACCAACTTCCTGCAATGGAGGCCCTAGGTCATGAGCAAGAAGGGCTATTGGATGGCGATGGTCGATGTCCGCGACCCCGAGGTCTACAAGCAGTACATCGAGGCCAATGCCGCGGCTTTTGCGAAATACGGCGCGAAGTTTCCCGTGCACGCCGGACGGTATACCAGCCCGGAAGGGCCGACAGGCAATCGCCACGTGCTGGTGGAATTCGAATCCTACGAGACGGCGATCGCCTGCTACGGCTCGCCTGAATACCAGGAGGCCTTGAAGTACAGGCTCGCCGGCTCGACCGGCCACTTTGTCATCGTCGAAGGCGCCTGAAGGTGATCCTGTTTCCGGCGATAGACCTCAAGGACGGCAAATGCGTGCGCCTCAAGCATGGCGACATGGCGACCGCGACGGTCTACAATGACGATCCCGCCGCTCAGGCGCGCGCCTTCGAAGAGCAGGGCTTCGAATGGCTGCACGTCGTCGACCTCAACGGCGCCTTCAAGGGCCAGAGCGTCAACAGCGCGGCAGTCGGCGCCATCCTCAAGGCGACGAACAACCCGGTGCAGCTCGGCGGCGGCATCCGCACTCTGGCGCAGATCGAGGACTGGCTCGACCGTGGGCTGGCCCGCGTCATTCTTGGCACTGTGGCGGTGCGCGATCCGGATCTGGTCAGGCAGGCTTGCAAGGCATTCCCGGGCAAGATCGCCGTCGGCATCGACGCCAAGGGCGGCAAGGTCGCGGTCGAAGGCTGGGCGGAGGCCTCGAGCCTCGGCGTCATCGAACTGGCGAGGAAATTCGAGGGCGCCGGCGTTGCTGCCATCATCTACACCGACATTGATCGAGACGGGGTGCTGACCGGCATCAACTGGGACGCCACCATCGATCTCGCCGAGGCGGTTTCGATCCCGGTCATCGCCTCGGGCGGGCTCGCCTCGATCGCCGACATTGTGCGCATGACCATGCCCGATGCGCGGAAGCTCGAAGGCGCGATCTCCGGCCGCGCGCTCTACGACGGCCGCATCGACCCGGCCGAGGCACTGGCGATCCTGCGTGGCAAACCGATGGCAGGGGCGTCATCATGAAAGTCTCGATTATCCTCGCCCCCTATGACAGCGGGCACCATCATGAAGGGTGCGGCCAGGGGCCGGACGCCATCATCGGCGGTGGGCTCGTCGAAGCTCTGACCGTGGCCGGCCATGACGTCGCCGTCGAAGATATCGGCAAGGTGGGAGACGAGCAGGGGCGCGAAATCGCAACCGGCTTCGCCGTCTGCAACGCCGTCGCGGCCAAGGTCGGCCTCGCCCGCGACGGAGGAGGCTTCCCCATTGTCCTTGCTGGAAATTGCCTGACCGCCGCCGGTGCGGTTGCCGGTGAAGACGCGGATTCGATTATCTGGATCGATCAGCATGGCGATCTCAACACGCCAGAGACGTCCGCCTACGGCTTTCTCGACGGCATGGCGCTGGCGGCGACACTCGGGCTCTGCTGGCGTCCGATGGCGGCAGCAATTCCGGGATTCCGGCCGATGGACCCGGCGCACTGCATGCTGGTCGATGCCCGCGACCTCGATCCCGACGAAAAGCGCCTGCTGGAAACTTTGCCGATCGTGCGCGCCGAATGTGCCGGTGCGCTCGATATGGTGGGAAAGCTCACAGCGGCAGGGGCTGTTCGGGGACATCTGCATCTGGACCTGGATGTCCTCGATCCGGATGTGCTGCAGGTGAACCGCTACACGCATCCGGGCGGTCCGAGTCCGGAACAGCTGCGGCAGCTTGCCTGCGGGCTGGCCAGATCCATCCCGATCGTGGGCGTGACGCTCTCGGCCTACGATCCGGCCTTTGATTCCCAGTCCGAGGTTCCGTCCGTCGTCGGCCAGCTGCTTGTCGACTTTCTTGCGGCGATCGAGAGGATCTGATGCTGAAAGCCCGCGTCATCCCCTGTCTCGACGTCAAGAACGGTCGCGTCGTCAAGGGCGTCAATTTCGTCGACCTGGTCGATGCCGGCGATCCCGTCGAAGCGGCAAAAGCCTATGACGCGGCCGGCGCCGACGAGCTCTGCTTTCTCGACATCACTGCCTCGTCGGAAAACCGCGAGACCATCTTCGATGTCATTACCCGAACGGCCGAACAATGTTTCATGCCGCTGACTGTCGGTGGTGGCGTCCGCCAGGTCGCCGACATCAGGAAGCTGCTTCTGGCCGGCGCCGACAAGGTGTCGATCAATACGGCGGCGGTGAAAACCCCAAATTTTGTCGCCGAGGCTGCCGACAAGTTTGGCAACCAGTGCATCGTCGTCGCCATCGACGCCAAGAAAGTGTCCGCTGCGGGCGAGGCTGATCGCTGGGAGATCTTCACCCATGGCGGCCGCGAGAAGACCGGCATCGATGCCGTCGAGTTCGCTCGGCGGATCGTCGATCTCGGCGCCGGCGAGATCCTGTTGACGTCGATGGACCGCGACGGCACCAAGGCCGGCTACGACATAGCGCTTACCCGCGCGGTCGCCGACGCCGTACGCGTGCCGGTCATCGCTTCCGGTGGCGTCGGCACGCTCGATCACATGGTCGAAGGCATTCGCGACGGCCATGCGGGCGCGGTGCTGGCAGCCTCGATCTTCCATTTCGGCACCTACAGCATCGCCGAAGCCAAGATGCATATGGCTCAGGCCGGACTGCCGATGCGGCTGGACTCGCCGGGTAATCGGTCCTAGAGCCTTTCCGGCTAAGAAGAGGCTGTAAACGCCGTTATGACCGAGTTCTCACTCTCCGATCTGGAGAAGATCATTGGCGAACGCGCACGTTCCGGCGATCCGGATTCGTGGACGGCCAAGCTCTTTCAGCGCGGCATGAGCAAGGCAGCGCAGAAACTCGGCGAAGAGGCGGTCGAAACGGTGATCGCAGCCGTCAGCGCCGACCGGGACGCGCTTGTTTCGGAAAGCGCCGATCTCATCTATCATTGGCTTGTCGTTCTCGGCATAGCGGACATTCCGCTGAGCGATGTGCTCAACGAGCTTGAACGCCGCACCGGTCGTTCGGGCATCGCCGAAAAGGCGTCTCGGCTGGACCGGGGCTGATCGCTGCGGAGGAACTCGATGGACCAGCTCGCTCCTACCGAGAAGTATTCACCCTATCGGTTCTTCTCGGCGGAGCAATGGTCGCGGTTCCGCGCCGATACGCCGATGACGCTCACCGAGGACGAGGTCCGTCGTCTGCGGTCGCTGAACGATCCGGTCGATCTCCACGAGGTCGAGCGCATCTACCTTTCGATGTCGCGGCTGTTGTCGGCCCATGTCGAAGCCAGTCAACTCCTGTTCAGGCAACGCCAGGTTTTTTTCAACGCGCTGGACGTGGCCAAGACACCGTTCATCATCGGCATTGCCGGTTCCGTGGCGGTTGGCAAATCGACCACGGCGCGCGTGCTAAAGGAGCTGCTGGCGCGCTGGCCGTCGAGTCCCAAGGTCGATCTGGTCACCACCGACGGTTTCCTGCTGCCGAACGAAGTCCTGCGCCGCAACAATCTGATGGAGCGCAAGGGCTTTCCCGACAGCTACGACGTCGGCGCGCTGCTGCGTTTCCTGTCCGGCATCAAATCGGCGCAGCGCAACGTCCGCGCGCCGGTCTATTCGCACCTGACCTATGACGTTATCCCGGGCGAGTTCCAGACCATCGACAGGCCGGACATCCTGATCTTCGAGGGCATCAATGTCCTGCAACCTGGCAAGCTGCCGAAGGACGGCAAGATCGTGCCTTTCCTGTCAGATTTCTTCGACTTCGCCATCTATATCGATGCCGAGGAGGCGCTTATCCATCACTGGTATATCGCCCGCTTCATGCGGCTGCGCGAAACCGCCTTCCGCGACCCAGCCTCCTTCTTCCACCGCTATTCGCAACTTTCCGAGGATGCGGCCCGCGCCATCGCCGAGGGCCTGTGGACCAACATCAACCTGAAGAACTTGCGCGAGAATATATTGCCGACCCGCGCCCGCGCCGATCTCATCCTGCGCAAGGGCGCCAATCATCTGGTCGAGGAAGTGGCGCTCCGAAAACTGTGAAATCCCGATTCATTCCTTAAAGTCATCTTAACCCCGTCTTTCTATTGTCAGGCCTGATCTGCGGGCTCGGCAAACAATGAATGCGCCATTCCTAAATATTGATCGGCCGGCAGCGGACCGCGTCGCACATCCGGGCAGCGGCGCCGCCACGATTGCCCTGATCGTGCCGGTCCACAATGAGGAAGGCGCGATTGCCCCGTTCCTGAAGGCGGTGTGCGAAAGCACCGCTCCGCTGAAGGACAATGGCGTTGCCCTCGAGTTCATCTTCGTCAACGACGGCAGCAGCGATACGACGCTCGAAAAGCTGATCGAAGCCCAACAAGCAGACCCTCGCATCCACATAATCGACCTTTCACGCAATTTCGGCAAGGAAGCCGCGATGACCGCGGGCCTCGACAGCTGCGATGCCGATGCCGCGATCCCGATGGACGTCGATATGCAGGATCCGCCGCATGTCATCCCCTTGCTTGTGGAAAAGTGGCGCGAGGGGTTCGAGGTTGTTCTTGCCAAGCGAGCCAACCGGTCGAGCGACAGCTTTCTCAAGCAGCGCTCCGCCTCGATGTTCTACCGCGTTCACAACTGGATCGCGCAGCAGAAGATCCCGCACGATGTCGGCGACTTCCGTTTGATCGACCGTCAGGTCATCCAGGCGCTGCGGTCTTTGCCCGAACGCCGTCGTTTCATGAAGGGCCTGTTCGCCTGGGTCGGGTTCCGCACCGCAAGCGTCGAATATGTCCGCGATCAGCGGATCGCCGGCCAGTCGAAATTCTCCGGCTGGAAGCTGTGGAACTTCGCGCTCGAAGGCATCACCAGCTTCTCCACCGCTCCGCTTGAAATCTGGACCTATGTCGGCGCGACGATTTCCGCGCTGTCGTTCCTCTACGGCCTGCTGATCGTCGCCAAGACAATGATCTTTGGCGTTGATGTGCCCGGCTACGCCTCGCTGCTGGTCAGCGTTCTTTTTCTTGGCGGCATCCAGTTGCTCGGCATCGGCATCATCGGACAATACCTCGGCAGGGTCTACGCCGAGATCAAGCAGCGTCCGATCTACATTGTGCGCCGCAAATATGAGGGAATGAGCTAATGGAGCTCGACGCCTACCGACAGATGGCCGCCACCGAAGACGAGCATTGGTGGTTCTGCGGGCGTCGCGCCATCGCAGAGGCGGTCATTCGCAGCATCGACCTGCCCGAAAAGGCGCGCATCGTCGAGATCGGCGCCGGCACCGGCGGCAACATCCGGATGCTGGAGCAGTTCGGCACCGTGACGGCAGTCGAGATGAGCGATCTCGCACGCAGGATTGCCTGGGAAAAGACCGGCCGCGACTTCCTTGCCGGACATCTGCCGGACAACATTCCTGTCACGCCGCAAAGCTGCGACCTGGTTTGCCTGTTCGACGTGCTGGAACATGTCGCCGAAGACGAGGCATCGCTTGCCGCGATCCGCCAGATGCTGAAACCAGCCGGCAGCGTCATCCTTACGGTGCCCGCACACCAATGGTTGTGGAGCACGCATGATGTGGGGCTGCATCATATGCGGCGCTATTCACGCAATCTGCTGCGTGAACGAATTGAAAGGGCTGGTTTCAGGATCGACCGGCTGAGCTACACAAATGCCGCACTCTTTCCTGTAGCGGCACTGGCACGGCTGGTGGATAGGTTGCGCAAGCCCGCCTTGCCAGCCGGCCATGCAACGCCGTCGAAACCACTGAATGCGGCGATGAAGGCAGTGTTTTCGGCGGAAGGCCGCATCATACCAAATGCAAGCCTGCCCTTCGGTGTTTCGCTGCTGGCGGTATTCCGCAAGGACGACGCCGTCGAAACCGGTCGCCTCGACGAGAAATTGGCAGCTTGACCGCGCAATGGGCACCGGTTCGTATCGTCGACTATCGCGCTTTGCGCTAATTGGCATTGCGTCGACGCTGATCTATGCCGTTTGTGCTCTCCTGCTGTCGCGTGGGCAGGCGACGGCGGCCCTGCCGGCGGCGCTCACATCGTTTGCGGCCTACGCCGTTGCCGCGCTGTTTTCTTACACCGGGCATAAATATTTCACCTTCACCTCGGGCGGCAGCCACGCGATGGAACTGCCCCGCTTTCTCCTGCTCACCGCTTCCGGCCTCGCTGTCGCAATCGCCCTGCCGGGGCTTTTGACCCAGATGCTCGGCGTCCCTGCCGCAGTCCCGATCCTGCTTACCTGCATTGCCGTGCCGGTCATCAACTATGTCGTCCTCGGACGCTGGGTGTTTCGTGGTCTCTAGCGCGCGATCCCTCAGTGAACTGCTGCCCGGTGCCAACCGTTTCTCGCCGTTTGCGGGCGTGGCGGGCGCCCCGTTGCTGCTGGCCTGCCTGGTCGTCATATACGCCGTCTGGCTGACAACAATTGCGATACCGACCAATGTCGACGTGTCATGGCTTCTGGTCGTCTGTGATCGGCTGCTTGGCGGAGAGCGGCTCAACACCGACATCATGGAGACCAACCCACCTTTCTCGATCTGGCTCTACATGCCGTTCATGCTCCTGGAAAAGCTCACCGGCATACGTGCGGAATTCTGGCTGACGCTTGGTGTCGTTTGCCTGAGCCTGGCCAGTCTTTTCGTTTCTGTCCGCATTCTCGCGCGCGATGAACCGGTTTACCGGCAGCCCCATGCGTTCTGGGCAGCAGCGGCGGCCCTGGGCTGGGTTCTCTGTTTCATGCCGGATCAATTCGGCCAACGCGAGCACTTCGCGTTGATTGCCATTCTGCCTTGGGTGGCGTTGCAATGCACACGTCAGCGGAACCCGGATTTCAGCGCCGGCTCGCGCCTGGAGCACATGGTCGCGGGCTTCGGCGCGGCGATCGTGGTCATGGTCAAGCCGCCCTATTTTGCGCTGGCCTTCATGTTGCCGTCACTCTGTCTTGCGGTTGAAAGGCGGTCGCTGAAACCGCTCTTCGTCGTGGAGAACCTGCTTGGCGCTACGATCGTGGCCGCCTATGTCGCGTCCATCGCGCTCTTCGACCGTGCTTATTTAAGCGAAGTCCTGCCCTTGGTCAGCGAGGTCTATCTTCCGTTGAGGGCCTCTACCGCCGATATGCTGGCGAACTGGCCGAAAGTGGTGCTGCTTCTGGCCGCCGCTACCGTGCTTGCGGCCGGCGGCCTGAGGCAGACGAACTGGGACGTCAGGATTCCGCTTCTGACCGCACTGGGGTTCATTCCGGCCTTCATCGTCATGGGCAAGGGTTGGCCCAATCACGCCCTGGCGATGGTCGTTGTTGCAACACTTGCATTTGGCATCCAGCTTCTGCGGTTCGGCACATTCCGCAGTGCAGGCTTCATTCGCAAGGCCGCCCTGATCTTCGGCTGCGTGCTGGTGCTGCAACTAGCGGTCAGGGCACAGTACGCGGCGCTGACGACGGACAACGGCCCGATCGGGCGCTCTGTCGCCGCGATCCGCGCAACGGTCGAAACCCCGACCATCATGTCGATCGCCGACCGGATGCAGGTTGCCCATCCCCTCGCCAGGCTGGTCGACGGCAGGTTCATATCACGCCATCCGAGCGCCTGGGCGGTCTCCAACGCTGACACGCTCGCCCGCGCCACCGGCGATCTCGAACGGAGACGGGAACTTGAAAGCATCCGCGATCGGGTGATCGGCGAATACGCCGCCGAGATATCAGCGAAGAAGCCCGATGTCGTGCTGTCAGGCTCGCCCGCGCGGACAGCCCTGATGCTGCAGGACAAGCGGATCGGAGCCGCCTTGGCCGACTATCGTCTGCTGCACCACGAGCCGGAAATCACTGTCTATCTGCGTTACACGGCGCCTGCGCCGCTCCAAACCAATTGAGCAGAGGCTCCCGGAAGACCATGGCACGGCTGGATCCAATCGCTCCGCTGGACGACGTATGGCTCGAGCTCGAGAGCCTCGGTGCAACATCATGAGCGTCTCGAACGACATTGACGGCTTGAGCCGGTGGCGCGGCCGGAATATCGCGGCGGCGCTGCTTCCTAGCCGCAATGTCCTGGCCATTGCCGCAGTCACCGTGTTCTCCATCGTCTGGCAGCGGCGTTGGGGGACTGTTCCCGATACTAGCTGGCTGATCACGGTATGCGAGCGGATGCTCTCCGGTGAGCGGCTTTACTCGCAGATCCACGAGACCAACCCTCCATTCAGCGTATGGCTCTATCTGCCGCCAGTGGCTGTGGCCAGATTGCTGGGCGCCGCCCCGGAAATCCTGGTTGAGGCCTGGACATACCTTGCCGTGCTTATCGGACTTTCGCTCTCGGGCGTGATCGTCAAGCGCGGGGGTTTCACCGAAACTGCATCACTGTTTGCACTGGGGCCAGCGTTTTGCGCAATGCTGGTGATCTTCCCCGGCAACGCCTTCAGCGAGCGAGAGCATATCGGCATGGCGCTTTTCATGCCGCTGCTTGCGCTTCACGCCTGGCGTGCGCGCAGAGATGCAGCCGCCCAACCAGGCCCGGGGATCGCCGTACTCGCCGGCCTGTCGGGCAGCATTTTGCTGCTGGTCAAGCCCTACTATGCGATCATGGTGTTGGCGCCAGCGCTGGTCGTTGCAGTGCGCCGGCGCAGCCTGAAATCGATCTTCGCCCTGGAACACTGGGTCATTGGCGGCATCTGCATTGTCTATCTCGGCGCGGTCACGCTGATCCATCCGGAATTCCTGCGCGACATCTATCCCCTCTTGGCGGATGTTTATGGAAAGCTCGGCATCTTTTGGCCCATCGTGATCGGCCACGGTTTCGCGTGGTGTTTCCTCGTCTTCCTGATTTGGTGGCTGTGGCCGGCCGGGCGGTTTCCAGAGCTGGCGGCGGTAGCGCTGGCTGCATCGATCGCCGGCATGTTTCCCCTGTTCTACCAAGCGAAAGGCTGGTCTTATCATGCCTATCCCGCGATCTTTTGCGCCGTGGCAGCCATTTTGTGCCTGCTGGCAGTGCCCAGGATCGTGCGGCAGCCGTCGAAGCTGTTGGCGTTCGTGACGGCGCCTTCGCGAGCTTGGGCACTGGCGGGGGTGGCAATCGCTTTCTTGCCATACTGGAGCACCCAGAAACCGGGGCCGGCGCTGGTTGCCGCCATTCGCGCCGCGACCGATCGGCCTACTATTGCGTTGATCAGTTCGGATATGTCCTCGGGACATCCGTTGACCCGCATGATCGATGGGCAGTTCGTTTCGACCCATGTCAGCGATTGGCTCGGAGTGTTCGCGCTTTCCCTGTCCCGGCAGGCAGCCCTTTCCGGTGATACCGCTGAAGCCACGCGTTACCAGGCCATCATGGCGCGTTACGTCGAAAGCAAACGCAAAGAATTCGCGCGTCTGCGCCCGGATATCATTGTCTTCAAGAAAAACAACGCGATTTGGACAAGCCAACTGACAGAGCGTTTTGGCTTTGACGCCATCCTGGCGCACTACCGCATTCTCGTCGAGGACGAGACCGAGCGCATCTATCTGCGCGACGATTATGTCCGGTCGGGCGACCGGCCACCCGAATTGAGCAAGGCCTCGGAAAAACCATGACGCGGCTGGTGGTCGTGGCCGGTCGGCCATTTCCCAGAGCTGGCTGCCGTAGCGCTGGCAGCATCTATTGCCGGCTTGTTCCCGCTGTTCTACCAGGACAAAGGCTGGACGTATCATGCCTACCCATCGATTTTTTACGCTGTAGCGGCTAGTCTTTGCTTGCTGGCCTTGCCGAGAAGCGAGCGGCAATCGGCAGGGCTGCTCTCCCGCCTGGCGGCTCCCCCGCGAGCCTTGGTGTCGCTGGCGATTGTGGCTGCCTTCTTACCGAACTGGGGCACTCAGAAGCCAGGCGCGGTGTTGGTCGCC
Organism: Mesorhizobium sp. M1217; assembly: GCF_040318275.1. NCBI lineage: Bacteria > Pseudomonadati > Pseudomonadota > Alphaproteobacteria > Hyphomicrobiales > Phyllobacteriaceae > Mesorhizobium > Mesorhizobium sp. M1217. The sequence continues at coordinate 31,559 of NZ_JAMYMA010000016.1, forward strand.
GTGATACGCGCCGCGACCGATCGACCAAACGTCGCCTTGATCAGTCCAGATATAGACACTGGACATCCACTAAGCCGCATGATCGGCGGCCAGTTCGTTTCGGCCGATCCCAATGACTGGCTTGGAGCGTTTGCAATGGCTCTGTCCCGGCAAGCCACGCTTTCGCGTGACGTCGCCCAAGCCACGCATTACGAGATGATCATGGAGCGTTACGCTGAAAGCAAACGCCAAGAATTTGAGCGTCTGCGCCCTGATATTATTATCTCTACGAAAGTTATCAGGAAAGATGATGGCCCTTGGACAAGCCAACTGATGGAGCGTTTTGGCTTTGACGCGATCCTGGCGCACTATCGCATTCTCGTCGAGGACGAGACCGAGCGCATCTATCTGCGCGACGATTATGTCCGGCCGGGCGACCGGCCACCCGAACAGCCTATTTCGGCATCGTCACCCGACGCAGCGTCAGATTGATGCGGCCGCCGTTCTTGAGCAATGCCGAGGTCGAGGGGTAGATGCGGTCAACGCCGTGAAAGCAGAGGCGGCCTTCGCCGCCGAGCACGACGACGTCGCCGCTCTTCAATCTGAACGATTTGGTGGCGCCGTCGCGCATGGTCTGGCCGACCCGGAACAGGCAATCGTCGCCGAGTGAGGCCGAGACGACAGGCGCGGAGAAATCGCTCTCGTCGCGATCCTGGTGAAGACCCATCTTGGCATCCTGGGAATAGAAATTGACCAGGCAGGCCTCCGGCGGGTGCGCATAGGCAGATACGTCCCGCCACAGTTCGAGCAGCATCTCCGGGATCGGCGGCCATGGCCTTCCGGTCACCGGGTGAGTCGGCTGGTAGCGATAGCCGTGCTCCTTGTCGGTGACCCAGCCCAGCGGGCCGCAATTGGTCATGCGCACGCTCATCTCCTTGCCGGTACGCGGCATCGCCGGCACGAACAGCGGGGCTTCCTGCACGACCTCCCTGATATCTTCCACCAGCACTTCCTGCATGGCGCGCGACAGGTGACCAGGCATATGGCGGACGCCTTTGGGCAGCACGAGCATCGGGTCGCTTGATCCGTTGGTCTGGAAAATCAGAATGCCACCGTCAAACGAAAACGGCGACCCGAAAGCCGCCTCCGGCAGTGGCTGCACATTTCACACCGGCGATCTGGGATCCGAAGCCGATTCGGCTGTCAGTCATCCTCGACCCGGCCACGCATTTTCTTGATCGAGCCGCGCCCGGCTTTGCTCTTCAGCCGTCTTTCGACCGCGCCCTTGGACGGCCTTGTCTTCTTGCGCGGCGGTGGCGGCGGTTCGGCGGCCTTGGCGACCAGTGCCGTCAGCCGCGCCCGGGCGTCCGCCCGGTTCTGCTCCTGCGTGCGGAAGCGTCCGGCTTCGATGACGATGACGCCGTCCTTGGTGGCGCGCTGGCCGGCAAGCTTGATGGTCCGTTCGCGCACACGCTCCGACAGGCCCGGTGCATTGGCAGCATCGAAGCGCAATTGCACCGCCGTCGCCACCTTGTTGACGTTCTGGCCGCCCGGGCCGGACGAACGGATGAAGTCCTCGTGCAGGTCACCCGGATTAATCACCGCATCGTCGGTGATGATGATTTTTTCGTCGGCGTTCATGCCGCAGTCATGGCGCGGCAGGCGAAAAAAGAAAAGGCCCGATCGAAGCCGGGCCTTGAAGCGCGACGGCTATTCAGCCGCTACCTGCATGCGTGGTGCAGCGCCGAGCACGGTTGCGTCGACATGGGCCTCGAACTTTTCGAAATTGTCGACGAACATGCCAACCAGCCTTGCCGCCTGCCGGTCATAGGCGGGCTTGTCGATCCAGGTCGATCTCGGGTCGAGAATGGCGCGGTCGACGCCGGTAACCGTCACCGGCACGTCGAAACCGAAATTGGCGTCGGTCCGGAAGTCGGCCGCTTTCAGCGAGCCGTCGAGTGCTGCCGCAAGCAGCGCCCGCGTTGCCTTGATCGGCATCCGCTTGCCGGTGCCGTAAGCGCCGCCGGTCCAGCCGGTGTTGACCAGCCAGCAATCGACGCCGTGGCGGGCGATGAGCTCGCGCAGCAGATTGCCGTATTCCGACGGATGCCGCGGCATGAACGGTGCGCCGAAGCATGTCGAAAATGTCGCTTCGGGTTCAGTAACGCCTTTCTCGGTCCCCGCCACCTTGGCGGTATAGCCGGAGAGGAAATGGTACATCGCCTGCGCCGGGGTCAGCCGCGCGATCGGCGGCATCACGCCGAACGCGTCGGCGGTCAGCATGATGATATTCTTCGGGTGGTTGGCGCGCCCCGTCTTGCTGGCGTTCGGAATGAAGTGGAGCGGGTAGGCGCAGCGTGTGTTTTCGGTCAGCCCGCCATCGTCGAAATCCGGCACGCGACCGGCGTCGAGCGCGACATTCTCCAGCACCGTGCCGAAGCGCTGGGTGGTGGCGAAGATCTCCGGCTCGGCTTCGGCCGAAAGCTTGATCGTCTTGGCATAGCAGCCGCCTTCGAAATTGAAGATGCCGTGCGGTCCCCAGCCATGCTCGTCATCGCCGACCAGCGTGCGCGACGGGTCGGCCGACAACGTCGTCTTGCCGGTCCCGGAAAGGCCGAAGAAGACGGCCGCGTCGCCGGCGAGTCCTTCATTGGCAGAGCAATGCATCGGCATCACGCCTTTTGCCGGCAGCAGATAGTTGAGTACGGTGAATACCGACTTCTTCATCTCGCCGGCATAGGAGGTACCGCCGATCAACGCGATCATGCGCGAAAGATCGACGGCGATCACCGTTTCGCCGCGCGTGCCGTGGCGGGCGGGATCGGCGCGGAACGACGGCAGGTCGATGATCGTCAAATCGGGCACGAAATGCTCGAGTTCGGCGGCTGCCGGCCGGATGAGCAGATTGCGGATGAACAAGGAGTGCCAGGCAAGCTCCGTGATCACCCGGGTCGGCAGCTTCAGCTCCTCGTCGGCGCCGCCGACCAGGTCCTGCACATAAAGGTCCTTTCCAGCCGCATGGGCGCGAAAATCGGCAAGCAGCGTATCGAACTGCCCCGGCGAAATCGCTTTGTTGTTGTCCCACCATACATGCGGCGCGGTGCTTTCGTCGCGCACCACGAATTTGTCCCTGGGCGAGCGGCCGGTGTGCTGCCCGGTTTCGGCGGCAAGCGCGCCATGCGCGGTGAGTCGGGCCTCGCCACGGCGGATTGCCTCCTCGTAGAGCGCGGCCGCGCCGAAATTATAGCGCACCACGCCCGTGGTTCTCAGGCCGATCCGATCGATTGTACATGCAGGATTGCGTTTGCCGGCTTCCGACATGGGTGTCCCTTCTTCGATTTACCGCGTCTTTACCGGCGAATTCCGGAACCCCCATTGCAGGAGCTAAAAACGTCAAAACCAGAAAAGGCGAATGATATCAAATCATTAATCGATTTAAATATTTTGAAAGTTGTTTAAATCGTTTATATGTGCAAAAACACTGATGGTTGCCCAAAGGATTGGCGATGTTCATTCGTCCAATCCATATCGAGGTACAATTGTGGCCGCCGGCATGCCGCGCGTGACAGCGGATAGAGCCTATGCCACATTTTGTACCTAATTTGTCCTGCAAAAGCCCCTTCTCGACGAAAGAAGGGACAGCTCATGAGGGAGCCGCTTGAAATGGCAACAATCGCGCTTGTCGACGACGATCGCAACATTCTGACTTCGGTTTCGATCGCCCTCGAATCCGAGGGTTATCGGGTTGAAACCTACACGGATGGGGCGTCGGCGCTGGAGGGACTGGCGGCGCGCCCGCCGAACCTCGCCATCCTCGACATCAAGATGCCGCGCATGGACGGCATGGAGCTGCTGCGCCGGATGCGCCAGAAATCCGACCTGCCGGTGATCTTCCTGACCTCCAAGGACGACGAGATCGATGAACTGTTCGGCCTCAAGATGGGCGCCGACGACTTCATTCGCAAACCCTTCTCGCAGCGTCTTCTGGTCGAGCGCGTCCGCGCCGTGCTGCGCCGCGCCAGTACCCGCGAGGCGGCCGCCAAGGCGCCCAACCAGCAGGCTCGGTCGCTTGAGCGCGGCCAGCTTGTCATGGACCAGGAGCGCCACACCTGCACCTGGAAGGGCGAGCCGGTGACGCTTACCGTCACCGAGTTCCTCATCCTGCATTCGCTGGCCCAGCGTCCAGGCGTCGTAAAAAGCCGTGATGCGCTGATGGATTCGGCTTATGATGAGCAGGTCTATGTCGATGACCGCACCATCGACAGTCACATCAAGCGGCTGCGCAAAAAGTTCAAGGCCGTCGATGATGACTTCGAAATGATCGAAACCCTTTACGGAGTCGGATATCGGTTCCGCGAAGCTTGAGTCGAGCGGGAGCTGCTATTCGATGGCAGTGGAAGTAGAGCGAGTGAGACGATCGGGCGCCGCCAGGCGCCCGCCGCGGATTCTGCCCGCCTTCGTGTCGAAAATCACGGTGCCGATGCGCCGGTTTCTCGGCCATCACATCTTTTCCAGCCTGACGCGGCGTATTCTCTTTCTCAATCTTGCCGGCCTGGCCGTCCTGGTCACCGGCATTCTCTACCTCAACACCTTTCGAGACGGGCTGATCGACGCCCGTGTCGAGAGCCTGATGACCCAGGGCGAGATCATTGCCGGCGCGATTGCTGCATCGGCGACGGTCGAGACCGATTCGATCAGCATCGATCCGGAAAAGCTGCTTGAGTTGCAGGCTGGCGAAAGCCTCGGCCCGGGCTCCGATCAGCTCGACAATCTCGATTTCCCGATCAATCCGGAGCGCGTGGCGCCGGTGCTCAGGCGGTTGATCTCGCCGACGCGCACGCGCGCCCGCATTTACGACCGCGACGCCAACCTGCTGCTCGATTCCCGCCATCTCTATTCGCGCGGTCAGATCCTTCGCTACGATCTGCCGCCGGTCGAAGAGGAGCAGCCGGATCTTCTGGAGCGCATCCAGAAATTCGTCTTCGATTTCTTCCGCAATAAGCAGCTGCCCGTCTATCGCGAGCAGCCGGGCGGCAACGGTGCTGCGTTTCCCGAAGTGGTCAAGGCGCTTACCGGCAGTCCGTCGACGATCGTGCGGATCTCGGAGCAGGGCGAGCAGATCGTTTCCGTGGCGGTGCCGATCCAGCGCTTCCGTGCCGTTCTCGGCGTACTGATGCTGTCGACCGAAGGTGGCGACATCGACAAGATCGTCGCGGCCGAGCGCAAGGCGATCCTGCGCGTGTTCGGCATCGCCGCGCTGGTTACCGCTATCCTGTCGATGCTGCTGGCCTCCACCATCGCCAACCCGCTGCGCCGGCTTTCCGCGGCGGCGGTCAGGGTTCGCCGCGGTGTCAAGAACCGCGAGGAAATTCCCGACTTCTCCGACCGCCAGGACGAGATCGGCAATTTGTCGATCGCCGTGCGCGACATGACCAATGCGCTCTACGCCCGCATTGAGGCGATCGAAAGTTTTGCCGCGGATGTCTCGCATGAATTGAAGAACCCACTCACCTCGCTGCGCAGCGCGGTGGAGACATTGCCGCTGGCCAAGAACGACAATTCGCGCAGCCGGCTGATGGATATCATCCAGCACGATGTGAGGCGCCTGGACCGCCTGATCACCGATATTTCCGATGCCTCCCGTCTCGATGCCGAACTGGCGCGGGAAGACGCGGGAACTGTCGACCTGAAGAAGTTCATCACCGATCTGGTCGCCGTCTCGCGCGAGGCCACACGCAACAAGAAGGCGGTCGAGATCGAATTCAAGGTCGCCAAACTGCCGCAGGGCGTGAAAGGCTACTTCGTCGTCGGCCATGATCTAAGGATCGGCCAGGTGATCACCAACCTGATCGAGAATGCCCGCTCGTTCGTTCCCGAAGAACGTGGCCACATCACCATATCGCTGGCGCGCGCCGGCAAGTTCAACATCGTCACCGTCGACGACAATGGCCCCGGCATCCGGGCCGACAACATCGATCGCATTTTCGAGCGGTTCTATACCGACCGGCCGGCCGGCGAGGCGTTCGGCCAGAACTCGGGCCTTGGCCTGTCGATATCCCGGCAGATCGTCGAAGCCCATGGCGGCACGTTGAGCGCCGAGAACATCCCGGGCACCAAGCCTGGCGAGATCAAGGGCGCCCGCTTCGTGGTGACGCTGCCGGCCGAAGGCTGACGGATGAATTCCAATCACGCCTGGTCCTATTGTGCAGCCTGAAAACATTCACGGCACCGCCATCCTGATAGGTGATTGCGGCATTCTCATCACCGGACCGTCCGGCTTGGGCAAAACGACGCTGGCGCTCGCCTTGATCGATCATTGCAGCCAGCGCGGGCTGTTTTCGCGGCTGATCGGCGATGACCAGCTCTATGCTGCCGATTGCGAGGGGCGGCTGGTCTGCCGCGCACCAGTCAGCATAGCCGGCCTCGTCGAGGTGCCGGGATTCGGCCCCAAGCCGATACCATTCGAGCCAAGCTGCGTGATCGACCTCATTATCCGGCTGGTGCCAGCCGGCAAAATGGCCCGCTTCCAGGAAGACTGCAGCGAACTCGTTTTCGGCGTACCAGTGCCGCGCATCGATCTTGCCGGGCGCAATGTCGCGGCGGCCTTGCCGGCAGTGATGTCGCGCCTGTCGATTGCGCCTTTCCTTTGATCCGATTTGGATTTTTTGCTGCAATGCGTCAAATTGGTCTGGGCCGGCGCAATTTTGGGCTTGTCAACGGGCCTTGCGTCGACAAGATAGCGCTCCCGCCACCTGGAACGGTCGGCGAGCATAAAATGCGCCTGTGAAGCGGCGATGACGGGAGCCACCAAAGAATGATCGGACTCGTGCTTGTAACGCACGGTCAACTGGCCGCCGAGTTCCGCAATGCCGTGGAACATGTCGTTGGGCCACAAGACAATTTCGAGACCGTGGCGATCGGTGCCGACGACGATATGGAACAACGCCGCCGCGACATTATCGACGCAGTCGGCCGCGTCGATACCGGATCAGGCGTCATCGTTTTGACCGACATGTTCGGCGGCACGCCCTCCAACCTCGCCATTTCCGTGATGGAATCCGGCCGCATCGAGGTCATTGCCGGCATGAACCTGCCGATGCTGATCAAGCTGTCCAGCGTTCGCAAAGGCGACAACATGGCGGCCGCGCTGGATGAGGCGCAGGCTGCCGGCCGCAAATACATCAACGTCGCCAGTCAGCTCCTGAGCAGCAAATGAGCGCGCTGTTGCCGGAAAAGGACAAGATCGTTCGCGACTTTCCGATCGTCAACCAGCGCGGCCTGCACGCGCGCGCCTCGGCCAAGTTCGTTCAAATTGCCAGCGGCTTCAATGCCACGGTCCAGGTCGAGAAGGACGGCGTCAAGGTCGGCGGCACCTCGATCATGGGCCTGATGATGCTGGCGGCGAGCCCCGGCTATTCGATCCGCGTCACCGCCAGCGGCCCGCAGGCCGAAGAGGTCATCGATGCGCTGGAGCAACTGGTTGCTTCCCGTTTTGGCGAGGAATGCTGACGGCGCTCTCTCGTGTTGGTTGCCGCTGAAGACATGCACGGATAAAGATTTCTTTATATCCCATTGTCGTCCGACTCCCGATCTGCTAGTCAGGCCGGCAACTCGCGCCCTCCCACACGCCTTCGGGGCGGGGCGCGTCCCGCAATCAATTCGCATCGGAGCACTGCCATGACGGGTAGCAAGGATTATGTGGTCGCCGACATCGCGCTTGCCGGCTGGGGCCGCAAGGAGATCGAGATCGCCGAAACCGAAATGCCGGGCCTGATGGCCTGCCGCGAGGAATTCGGCGACAAGAAGCCGCTCAGGGGCGCGCGCATCACCGGCTCGCTGCACATGACCATCCAGACCGCGGTGCTGATCGAAACGCTTAAGGCGCTCGGCGCCGATATCCGCTGGGCTTCCTGCAACATCTTCTCGACCCAGGACCACGCTGCCGCGGCCATTGCCGAGGCCGGAATTCCGGTGTTTGCCGTCAAGGGCGAGACGCTGGAGGATTATTGGGTCTACACCGACAAGATCTTCCAGTGGGCCGATGGCGGCACCTCCAACATGATCCTCGACGACGGTGGCGATGCCACCATGTACATCCTGATCGGCGCCCGCGCCGAGGCCGGCGAGGATGTGCTGTCCAATCCGGGCAGCGAAGAGGAAGAGATCCTGTTTGCCCAGATCAAGAAACGCATGCAGGCATCGCCCGGCTTCTTCACCAAGCAGAAGGAAGCGATCCGCGGCGTCACCGAAGAGACGACGACCGGCGTCAACCGGCTCTATCAGTTGCAGAAAAAAGGCCTGCTGCCGTTCCCGGCGATCAACGTCAATGATTCCGTCACCAAGTCGAAATTCGACAACAAATATGGCTGCAAGGAATCGCTTGTCGACGGCATTCGCCGCGGCACCGACACGATGATGGCCGGCAAGGTCGCGGTCGTCTGCGGCTATGGCGACGTCGGCAAGGGCTCGTCGGCTTCGCTCAAGGGTGCCGGTGCCCGCGTCAAGGTCACCGAGGTCGATCCGATCTGCGCGCTGCAGGCAGCGATGGACGGTTTCGAGGTGGTCACGCTCGAAGACGCGGCACCGACGGCAGACATCGTCATCACCACCACCGGCAACAAGGACGTCGTTACCCTCGACCACATGCGCCTGATGAAGGACATGGTGATCGTCGGCAACATCGGTCACTTCGACAACGAGATCCAGGTGGCGTCGCTGCGCAACCTGAAATGGACCAACATCAAGCCGCAGGTCGATATGATCACCTTCCCGGACGGCAAGCGGATGATCCTTTTGTCGGAAGGCCGTCTGCTCAACCTCGGCAACGCCACCGGCCACCCGAGCTTCGTCATGTCGGCGTCCTTCACCAACCAGGTGTTGGCCCAGATCGAGCTGTACACCAAGCCCGGTCAGTACGAGAACCAGGTCTATGTCCTGCCGAAGCATCTCGACGAAAAGGTCGCGCGCCTGCATCTCGATAAGCTCGGTGCCCGCCTGACCGAACTGTCCGGCGAACAGGCCGCCTATATCGGCGTCACCCCGCAGGGACCGTTCAAGCCGGAACACTACCGCTATTAACCACGGCGAAACTTGCCACTAGATATTGAAGCCGGGCGATTGACTTTTCGCCCGGCTTTATTTTTGCGCTGATTGATTCTTCACGCCGATTCGCGCAAGCGCTATGGTGCTGATTCGCGGTCCGGGGACGAGGCCCGGGCGCACGCATCAGGGCGGTCTTGCATTCAGGCGGCGAAGAGGACCAAGACATGCCGGGGGATAACCCGCCTTGCGCGGGACAGGCCGTTTCCGGCGGCCATAACGATTCGATCACGGGCTCCGCTGCCAGAGGCGGCAGCCTTTTATGCCGTGCCGGCAGCCGTGTCGGGGTGCTGCTTGCTTCTTCCGCGCTGGTTGGTCCGCTGCTTGGCTTTGCCGCACATGCCCAAACCCGCGTGGCGCAAAAGGCCGGGCTGTCGGTCAGCACGGTCGAGGTCATGCAACTCGCCATGTTTGTCGGCGTCATGGGGGCGGCATTGCTGTCGGCCATCTTTCTGATCCGCGAAAGGGCGCGCACCGCGGCGGAAAATGCCGAGCTCAGGACCCGCATCGCCGACGTCAATGCCGCGCTGCAGCGCTCCGAGGCGCTGCTCCATTCCCGCGACCAGCGCGTGGTCGTATGGGCCGCCGAAAACAAGAAACCCGAGCTTGTCGGAACATTGCCGATCGAGAGCGGCGCGCCGGAGGACCGGGCGGCCTTCCTGGCTTTCGGCCGCTGGCTGATGCCGCGTTCGGCGGCCGCGTTGGAACATGCCGTGGCGGCGCTGCGGGACAAGGCAAAGCCCTTCGATCTGGTCATCGAATCGCAGGCCGGCCAGCCGCTCGAGGTTCACGGCCGCAAGAGTGCGGCGCATGTATTGGTTCGCTTCGTCTCGCTTTCGGAGACACAGCGAAGCCAGGCCAGGCTGAAGATCGAGAACCAGCGCTTGGCCGCCGACCATGAGACGCTGATCGGACTTCTCGATGCGCTCAAGATGCCGTCATGGCTACGCACCGTCGACGGGCGGCTGAAATGGGTCAACCGGGCCTATGCCGAAGCGGTCGAGGCCGAGAATGCCGAATCGGCGGTTCGTGACAGCAAGGAATTCCTCGGCGGCCAGGCGCGCGACACGATTGCTGCGCAGCACAAGTCGCACCCCGTCTTCGAACAGACGCTCTCCACTGTGATCGAAGGCGACCGCCGTATGTTTGCCGTGACCGACTTTGCCGGGGCGGATGGTTCGGCTGGTCTTGCCTGCGACATCAGCGCCATCGAGGCCATTCGCGCCGAGTATGAGCGGACCGTGCAGAGCCACGCCGATACGCTCGATCAGCTCAACACTGCCGTGGCGATTTTCGATACCGACGAGAAATTGCGGTTTTTCAATCAGGCGTTCCAGAAACTATGGGGCCTCGACAGCGGCTTCCTGCACAGCGCGCCGGACAACGCCTTGCTGCTCGACCGCCTGCGCAGCGAAGGCAAGATTGCCGAGCAGCCCGAATGGCGGCGCTGGAAAGAGAGCTTGCTCGGCGCTTATCGCGCGGTTGAATCGCAGGAGCATTGGTGGCATCTGCCGGACGGCAAGACCATTCGCGTCGTCGCCAACCCGCAGCCCAAGGGCGGCGTCACCTGGGTGTTCGAGAACCTGACCGAGAAGATGGACCTTGAAAGCCGCTACCAGACCGCCGTCCGGGTTCAGGGCGAGACGCTCGACAACCTTGCCGAAGGCGTCGCTGTATTCGGTCCCGACGGCAGGCTGAGATTGTCCAACCCGGCCTTCGCAGCACTGTGGGGGCTGGATGCCGATGCCTCAAAACCCAACGTCCATGTCTCGACGATCCGCGACCTTTGCGACCGCCGTGCCGTCGACAGTCCGTGGGGCGGGTTCGTTGCCGCCATCACCGGCTTCGACGACGAGCGCCGCGACCGCCACGGCCAGACCGAATTGAACAACGGCACCGTTTTGCGCTACGCCGTCATCCCCTTGCCCAACGGCCAGGTGATGATGACCTTCGTCGACGTTACCGACAGCGTCAATGTCGAGCGGGCGCTGAAGGACAAGAATGAGGCGCTGCAAAAGTCCGACCAGATCAAGAACGAATTCGTGCAGCACGTCTCCTATGAGCTGCGCTCGCCACTCACCAACATCATCGGCTTTACCGAGCTTCTTTCACTGCCGTCGACTGGTCCGTTGAACCAGAAGCAACGCGAATATATCGGGCATGTCGGCTCGTCCTCCTCGGTCCTGCTCACCATCGTCAACGACATCCTCGATCTGGCGACGGTGGATGCCGGCATCATGGAACTCGACATTTCCGAAGTTCACATCGATCGAACCATTACAGCCGCCGCCGAACTGGTCGCCGACCGACTGGAGGAACATGCGATCAAGCTTAGGATCGACGCAGCGGCCGCGCCGAAAACCTTCCACGGCGACGAAATCCGGGTCCGCCAGATCCTCTACAATCTGCTCAGCAATGCCGCCAATTACGCGCCGGAGGCGAGCACCATAACGCTCGCCTGCCGCCAACTTGCCGACGGCGTGGAATTTTCCGTTCACGATGACGGCCCTGGCATGCCGCCGGACCTGCTTGACTCGGTGTTCCGGCGCTTCGAGCCGCGCACCAATGGCGGCCGCCGCCGCGGCGCCGGGCTCGGCCTGTCGATCGTCAAGAGCTTTGTCGAACTGCATGGCGGCAGCGTCCGCATCGAGACCGGCAGGGACAAGGGCACTACGGTTGTTTGCGCCTTTCCCGACACGCCGTCCGGCATCCGCGCGGCGGCCGAGTAGCGCGTTCGATGGCGGTATTGGTGCTGGAGCGTTTTCTCGCCGACGAGGCTGCGACGGCAAGGCTTGGTGAGGACCTCGCCATGTCGCTGCGCATTGGCGACGTGCTCGCTCTCAAGGGCGATCTCGGCGCCGGCAAGTCGACCTTGGCGCGGGCGCTGGTCAAGGCACTGGCCGACGATGCCGGCCTCGACGTGCCGAGCCCGACCTTTACGCTGGTCCAGAGTTACGACACGCGTGTGCCGGTCCATCATTTCGATCTCTACCGCTTGGGCGCGGCATCCGAGTTGGACGAGCTGGGTTTCGACGAGGCGCTGACGCAAGGGGCCGCACTGGTCGAATGGCCGGAACGGGCAGAGGCATATTTGCCGAAAACCTCGGTGCTGGTCGAATTTCTCCAGCAGGGCGACGGCCGATTGGCGAGACTATCGGGAGGGGGCGCCGCCTTCGAGCGCGCGGCGCGATCGCTGGCCATGCGCGATTTTCTCGGCCAGGCCGGTTGGGGCGAAGCGCAGCGGCGATATTTCATCGGTGATGCCTCGGCTCGCTCCTACGAGATCGTCACGCTCGCCGGATTTCCGCCGCGCGTGCTGATGAACTCGCCAAGGCTGGTGCTCGGACCGCCAGTCCGCCACGGCAAACCCTATGCCGAGATCGCCCACACCGCGCAATCCGTTTCGGCGTTCGTCGCCATTGACCGTGCCTTGCGGGCCGGCGGCGTCAGCGTCCCGGAAATCCATGCCCAGGATCTCGACCAGGGTTTTCTGCTGCTGGAGCATCTCGGGTCCCAAGGGTTCCTGGACAAGCGCGGCCAGCCGGTGGCCGAGCGCTACGCGGCGGCGGCCGAACTGCTTGCCATGATGCACGGCAAAACATGGCCGGCCAGCATGCAGGCCGGCCCCGGCGTCTTCCACGAGGTGCCGCCTTTCGATCGCGACGCCATGATGATCGAGGCCGAATTGCTGGTCGACTGGTATGTCCCTGCGATATCAGGCGCTCCGCCAAGCGAGGCGTTGCGCGCCGGTTATCGCAGCGAATGGAATGCGGTGCTCGATCGGCTCGAGGGGCGCGAATACACGCTAATGCTGCGCGACTTCCATTCGCCCAACCTGATCTGGCGCGGTGACCGTTCCGGTCACGATCGTCTCGGCGTCGTCGATGTCCAGGATGCGCTCATCGGTCCGTCAGCCTACGACGTCGCCTCGCTCGCCATGGACGCGCGCGTCACCATTTCACCTGAAATCGAAAAGCACACGCTCGCCGCCTATATCGCCGCGCGACGCGACGCCGGCGCCTTCGACGAAGACGAATTCCGCGAAACCTATGCAATCATGGCCGCACAGCGCAATTCCAAGATCCTCGGCATTTTCGTGCGGCTCGAAAAACGCGACAGCAAGCCTTATTATCTGAAGCATCTGCCGCGCATCCGCGATTATCTTCGCCGGGCGCTGGCGCATCCGGCGCTGGCCGGGCTGCAGGATTTCTACATCGCCCACGGCTTGCTGGAGGAACGCTCGATTTGAAGGCTAAGGATTTGGGCCTGAAAGCGTCGGGACCGATGCCGACGACCGCCATGGTGCTTGCCGCCGGGCTCGGCAAGCGCATGCGGCCGATCACCGAGACTATGCCGAAGCCGCTGGTCAAGGTCGCCGGCAAGACATTGCTCGACTGGGGGCTGGACAGCCTAGCCGAAGCCGGTGTCGCCAAGGCCGTCGTCAACGTCCATTACCTGCCGCAACAGATCGTGGACCATGTAGCCCCCCGCAGTGCGCCGAGAATCGTCATCTCGGATGAGAGCAGCGGCCTGCTCGACTCTGCCGGCGGCATCGTCAAGGCATTGCCCAGGTTAGGGGCACCCTTCTATGTGCTCAACGCCGACACCTTCTGGATCGACAGCGGCGTTTCCAATCTCAGGCGACTTGCCCTTGCATGGGAGGGCGCGACAATGGACATTCTGCTGATGCTTGCGGATCTCCAGTCGGCAACCGGACATAGCGGCGGCACCGATTTCCTGATGGCGCCGGACGGCGCGTTGCGGCGTGCGAACAACGATCCGGCCGGCCTGATCTATGCCGGCGCCGCAATCGTCCATCCGCGCATCTTCAAGGACGCGCCGGCCGGCCCGCTGTCGCTCAACGCCTATTTCGATGCGGCAATCGCCGCCGGCCGCCTGTTCGGCATGACGATGCGTGGCCATTGGATCACTGTCGGTACACCCGACGCGATCCCGCGGGCGGAAGCAGCGGTCGCCGCCGCGCTTGCCGGCACGCCTGATGCTCTTGCTGAGGCACCCGGCGCTCTTACCGAGTCGAAATGAGCGGCTCCCGCCGCGTTTTCTCGATCCCGCCCGGAGCGCCGTTCCTGCCGACGCTGGCCGAGGCGCTGCTTGCAGGGCGCCTGGTTCCCGGCTTTACCTATGATGGCGATCCGCTGGTGCTGGCCGATCTCACCATCTACGTGCCGACGCGCCGTGCAGCGCGGGCGCTTCGCGGCGTCTTCGTCGATGCTCTCTCGCGCTCGGGAAGCCGTTCGGCGATCCTGCCGGTCATCCGCCCACTTGGTGAGTTTGATGAAGATGAAGCCGCCTTCGAGACGGAAGCTTCGGCCGCCATCGACTTTGCGCCGCCGATCGCCGCGGTCGAGCGTCTTCTGCTGCTTGCGCCGCTGGTGCGGGCGTGGAAACGCCGCCTGCCGGCACATGTCGCGGCATTGTTCGACGAGGAGATCGTCATCCCGGCCTCCGCCGCCGACGCCATCTGGCTGGCGCGCGACCTTGCACGGCTGATGGATGAGATCGAGACGGAAGGCACGGATTGGGCGAGGCTCGCCGACCTTGTAACCGGCAACCTTGCAGGCTGGTGGCAGGTGACGCTCGATTTCCTGACCATCGTGACTGAGAACTGGCCGAAGCTGCTCGAGGAACGCCGTCGCTCCAATCCGGCAGCGCATCGCAATGCCCTGATAAGGCTGGAAGCGGCGCGGCTGAAGCGCAATCCACCCGCCGGGCCGGTGATCGCCGCCGGCTCTACCGGCTCCATCCCCGCCACGGCCGAGCTGCTTGCCGTAATCGCCGGTCTGCCCAATGGCGCTGTTGTGCTGCCCGGCCTCGACCGGACGCTGGACGAGCCGTCCTTTGCCGCCGTCAGTGCACCTGGTGCGCGGCCGGCTTTGCTTGGCCATCCGCAATACGGCCTGGCAAAGTTGATCGGCAAGATCGGGGTGCTTCGGGCCGATGTCGGGGAGCTTGCTGTTGCGCCGCGGCCACTTGCGCTGCGCGCCGCACTTGTCGGCGAGGCGCTGCGGCCGGCGGAGACCACCGAGCTCTGGGCCGAGACGCGCGCGCGCTTCACCGCTGGCGATAGTGCCGAGGCCTTCGCTGGTGTGACGCTTCTCGAGGCCGCCAGCGAACGCGACGAAGCCGTGGCGATCGCCGTTGCGCTCAAACAGGCCGTCGAACGGCCCGGCCAGCGCGCCGCACTGGTCACCGGCGACCGCGCGCTGGCGCGACGCGTCTCGGTCGAGCTGTTGCGCTTCGGCGTCGCCGCCGACGATTCCGGCGGCACGCCGCTCATCAACACGCCAGCCGCCAGCCTGCTCCGGCTGGCGCTTCAGGCGGCGTTCCGCCCGGGCGATCCGGTCGCCCTGCTGTCACTGCTCAAGCATCCCTTGCTTGGCCTCGGCCTGGAGCGGGCAAGCGTCCGCCATGCGGCCGAAATCGTCGAACTCGTGGCGCTGCGCGGCGGCACCGGTCGCCCGGACGTCGCGTCGCTGCCGCAACTCTTCGGTGCCCGGCTTGCCGAATTCGACGACGGCGGCAATCGCCGCCCGCCTTTCTGGCGATCGCGCCTCTCGGTCAGGCGCATCGAACAGGCGCGCGATCTGCTGATCCGGCTAACGGCTGCGCTGGCGCCGCTGGTTGCCTTTCGCGGCGAGGAGAATGCCGATCTTGCCACACTTGTGCGCGCCAGTGTCGGCGTGCTCGAAAGCCTCGGCCGCGCTGCTGACGGAAGCCTCAGCGAACTCTATGCCGGCGATGCCGGTGAAAAGCTTGCCGAGCTCTTGCGCGGTCTGGTCGCGGCCTCGGTGTCGTTCTCCTTCGCCGCGGACGAATGGCCCGACGTGATGGAGGCGCTGATTGCGCCCGAAATGGTCAAGCCGGCGCAGGGCACCGACAGGAGCATCGCCATCTGGGGCGTGCTGGAAGCGCGGCTTCAGGATATCGACACGCTGGTCGTCGGCGGACTCAACGAAGGCGTGTGGCCGCGCAAGCCGGAGAGTGACCGCTTTATGTCGCGGCTGATGAAGACCGGCATCGATCTTGAACCGCCCGAACGGCGCATCGGCCTTGCCGCCCATGATTTCCAGATGGCCATGGGCGCCAAAAAAGTGGTGCTGGCTCGCTCCGCCCGTTCCGGCGACGCTCCGTCGGTGCCATCGCGCTGGCTGCAGCGTATCCTTACCTTCGTCGGCGAGGACCATGCCGCGGCACTTCGCCGGCGCGGCGATGAGCTGCTTGCCTGGGCGCGTGCGCTCGATGCCGGCGAAAAGCAGGACTTTGCGCCGCGGCCGCAGCCGAAACCGCCGCTCGCCCTGCGGCCGCACCACTTCTCGGTCACCGAGATCGAGACGCTACGTCGCGACCCATATGCGGTCTATGCCAGAAGGATACTCGGCCTGATGCCACTCGATCCGGTCGTTCGTGATCCGGGCGCTGCCGAGCGCGGCACGCTGTTTCACGCCATTCTGCACCTCTTCTCAGCGAGGGTGGCCGACCCGCGCGCGCCGGAGGCGCTGGACGGGCTCATTGCCGCCGGCCGGTCCTGCTTTGCCGAGGCTGCCCTGCCCGCCGATGTCGAGGCGGTGTGGTGGCCGCGCTTCGAAAAGCTTGCCGCCGGCATTATCGAATGGGAGCGCGGCCGGGCCGCCGCCGTGGTACGGCGGCACGCCGAGGAACACGCCGAAAAGACCGGCGTCGGCCGATCCGGCGTGACCCTGTCCGGCTATGCCGATCGCATCGATCTGCTGGCCGGCGGCATGGCCGACATCCTCGATTACAAGACCGGCTCCTCGCCATCCAAAGCGCAGGCGCACACGCTGCTCGCGCCGCAACTGGCGCTGGAGGGCGCGCTGCTGCGTCGCGGCGCCTTCAAGGAGCTTGGCGCATGCGAGCCGTCGCAATTGGCCTTCGTGCGGCTGAAGCCGAACGGAGAGGTGTTCGAGGAATCGATCCTCGAATACAACCGCAAGCCGCGAACTGCCGCCGATCTCGCCGAAGAGGCTTGGGCGCGGCTGGAAAAACTGCTGATCCACTACGCCGACCCGGCGACCGGCTATCTGTCGCGGGCGCTGCCGTTCCGCGAAGGTGAGACCGACGGCGCCTACGACCATCTCGCCCGCGTGCTGGAATGGTCCGCCGGCGGCGACGCCGACGAGGAGGGAGGGGAGGCGTGAAGAAGGCCTATCCCATCCCGAGCGACACCGCCGCCAGCCAAGCGAGCGCCTCCGACCCGCATAACTCCGCATGGGTGTCGGCAAACGCCGGATCGGGCAAGACCCATGTGCTCGCCCAGCGCGTCATCCGGCTTTTGCTGCGCGGCACCGATCCGTCCAAGATCCTGTGCTTGACCTATACGCGCGCCGCCGCCGCCAACATGTCGAACCGGGTGTTTTCGACCCTGTCGCAATGGACGGCGCTTGGTGATGCCGAGCTCTCGACACGGATAGAGGCGCTGGACAGCCGCCAGCCCGACCGCGAAACCATGCGCCGGGCGCGGCGGCTGTTTGCCGAGGCGCTGGAAACACCGGGCGGGCTGAAGATCCAGACCATTCACGCCTTCTGCGAATCGGTGCTGCATCAGTTCCCGCTGGAAGCCAACATCCCGGCGCATTTCGAAATGCTTGATCCGCAAATGGAGGCTTCGCTGTTCGCCGCCGCCCGCCGCGACATGATCTCCGGCGGCGTTGCAGGCGATGCGGCACTGGCCGAGGCTTTCGCCACCGTGCTGGAGCGCGGCGGCGAACATGGGCTCGACGCGTTGCTAGGCGAGATCGTGCGCAAGCGCGACGGTTTGCGCACCTTCATCGCCGCGGCCGGCGGCGATGGTTTTCAGGCGCTGTTCGACGAGTTCCATTTCCGCGCCGGCCAGACCGCCGAAGGCATCGCCGCCTCGGTCTGGCCGCTGCCCGGCTTCCTGCCGGATTATCTCGTCACCTTTTCACGGGCGGCCGAGGCCGCCGATGCGCGCATCGTGCTGAACAATCTGCTGCCATACGCCCGTCTTGCCTTTGCCGAGGACGATCCGGTCCGACGCCTGAATTTGCTCTCCAAGGCTTTCCTGAGGGCCGATGGCGAGCCTTATGATCCGGCAAAGACGTTCAAGAAGGCGCTGCTCGACCGGCTGCCCGATCTTGCCGAACGTTATCTCGTGGCGGTCGACGCTATTCTCGAAATCTCCGACCGCCTGGCCTTGTTCAGGATGTTGGAAGGCACGCGTGCCGCGCTGACCATCGCCGACTGGCTGATCGCCCGCTACGAGCAATTGAAGCGCGCCCGCGGCTTCCTCGACTTCAACGACCTGATCACCCGCACTGTCAATCTACTGGCGCGGCCCGACGCCGGCCCATGGGTGCAATACAAGCTCGACCAGGGCATCGACCACATCCTCCTCGACGAGGCGCAGGACACCAGTCCCGACCAGTGGGACGTGGTCAAGCGGCTGGCGGAGGAGTTCTTTGCCGGGCTCGGCGCCCGCGACGCCGTCCACCGCACCATCTTTGCCGTCGGTGACGAAAAGCAGTCGATCTATTCCTTTCAGGGGGCCGCCCCGGATTCCTTTGCTGACAGCCGGCTTTTGTTTGCCGGCAAAGTTAGAAGCGCCGCCGCCGCCTTCGCCGATCTCAAGCTGACCTGGTCGTTCCGCTCGACCGACGACGTGCTTGCGGCGGTGGATCGTGTCTTTGCCGACCCGAACGTGCGGCGCGGCATCAGCCACGATCCCGATCCGCTCGACCACAAGGCGATCCGCACCGATGCGCCGGGTTATGTCGAGGTCTGGCCCTCGATCGGCGCCGATGTCGTCGACGAACCAGACGATTGGACGCAAGCGGTCGACCATGCCCATGCGCCGGCAGTACGCGTCGCTGAAAACGTCGCGGCAACCATTGCCGGCTGGATCGGCGGCGGCGAGACTATCGAAGGCCGCGGCAAGAAACTGCGGCCCGGCGACGTGCTGGTGCTGGTGCGCAAGCGCGATCGCTTCGTCCATGCGCTGACGCGGGCGCTGAAGCGCCGCGACATTCCGTTGGCCGGCGCCGACCGGCTCAGCCTGCCCGGCCACATCGCGGTGAAGGACCTGATCGCACTCGGCCATTTTCTCATCCAGCCGCAGGACGATCTGTCGCTGGCCGCCGTGCTGCGCAGCCCGATCTTCGATGTCTCGGAAGAGCAGCTTTTCGCGCTTGCTGCCGAGAGGCCGTCGGGCGTCTCGCTGTTCGCCTCGCTGCGCCGGCATGCCGGCGAAAGCGAGGCGTTGGCCGCCGTCGTCAGCCGGCTCGACACATGGTCCAACGAGGCCGCATTCAAGCCGGTGTTCGAATTCTATGCCGCAGCTCTCGCCCGCGACGGCCTGCGCAAGAAGATGATCGCGCGGCTCGGGCCGGAGGCCGGCGACATCCTCGACGAATTCCTGAATTTCTGCCTGGCCGAGGAGCGGACCGGCCTGCCGGGACTGGAATCCTTCCTGTCGACGTTGGAAAACGCCGGCCCCGAGATCAAGCGCGAAATGGACCAGACCCGCGACGAGGTTCGCGTCATGACCGTGCATGCCGCCAAGGGCCTGGAAGCGCCAGTGGTATTCCTTGTCGATGGCGGCTCCGCGCCGTTCAGCGACCAGCACCTGCCGAGATTGATGCCGTTCCAAGGCTCGGGCGACCGCTGGGAAGGCAAGGGCTATCTCTGGCGTTCGGCCAGCGATGTCGCTAATGGATTTTCACGCGCCGCATCGGCCCGCGCCCGCGAGCTCGCCGACGACGAATACCGCCGGCTGCTCTATGTCGGCATGACCCGCGCCGAGGATCGGCTGATCGTCTGCGGCTACCATGGCAAGCGGGCGCCGAATACCGGCACCTGGCATTCGGTCGTCAGCCGCGCGCTGGTCGGCGCCGCCGAAAGCGCGGAACGCCGGCATCCCGCCACTGGCGAGACCGTGCATCGTTTCCAGGTGACGAAGCTGCCGCCCATGCCGCTGGCGGCAGTGGATGAGGCACGCCAGGCGGAACGCTTTGCGCCACTGCCGGAAACCCTGTTCCAGCCTTTGCCGCCTTTCGAGGAACTGCCGCGGCCGCTCTCGCCGTCCGGCGCCTCGGTGCTGATCGACGAGGCGCGGCAAGCGGTGGCCGACACGCGTTCGCCGGTATTGGATGCCGACGCCGAGCCCGGCTTTGCCGTGATTCGCGGGTTGGCGCTGCACAAATTGCTGCAGATGCTGCCCGGCATCGCCGAAGGAAAACGCCAGGATGCCGCCGAGCGCTATTTGGCGCGCGCCGGAGCTCAATGGCCTGAAGACGAGCGCGACAAAGCCTTGGCTGGCGTTTCCAGAATTCTTGCCGACAGCCGCTTCGCGCCGCTGTTTGCACCAAACTCGCGCGCTGAAGTCGCCATCATGGGCAGCCTGGAGGTGAGGGGCAAACTGCGCTCGATCTCCGGCAAGATCGACCGGCTGGCGGTAGCGCCGGACAAGGTGTCGATCGTCGACTACAAGACCAACCGGCCTGCGCCGGCGACGCTCGCCGAAGTGCCCCCCGCCTATGTCTTGCAGCTTGCATTGTATCGCGCGCTGCTTCAGCCGCTCTATCGGGGACGCGAGGTCTTGGCGGCGCTGCTGTTCACCGAAGCCCCGCGGCTGATCGAGCTGCCGGCGGCGGCGATGGACGACGCCCTTGCTCGACTCACGGGAGCGTGACACAACACCTGCTTGAAGACGGACGCGATCACCACCACATTTGGTGCGACGAACAAATCGAAAGGATCTCAGCATGGCCACCGTCAAGGTCGACAAGAGCAATTTCCAGGCCGACGTGCTCAACGCCAAGGAGCCGGTCGTGGTCGATTTCTGGGCGGAATGGTGCGGCCCGTGCAAGATGATCGCCCCGGCGCTCGAGGATATCGCCATCGAACTCGGTAGCAAGATAAAGATCGCCAAGCTCAACATCGACGAGAATCCTGAGCTGGCTGCGCAGTTCGGCGTGCGCTCGATCCCGACACTGATGATCTTCAAGGGCGGCGAAGTCGCCGATATGAAGGTCGGTGCTGCGCCGAAAACAGCATTGTCGCACTGGATCAACGGCAGTCTCGCCTGATCCGATCAAAGTTTTGCAGAAAAGCCCGGCCTCGTGCCGGGCTTTCTTTTTGCTGGCGTCATTGGTGGGCCGCTCTGGCACTCGCGGCTTGCCGCCCCGTATTCTTCTCTTCTGAATACAAAGGAGAAGCGATATGACCGGATCCGCCAAGGCCACCGTCTTCATCGACAATGAGCGCGTCATCGTCACCGAATACCGCTTCGCCCCGGGCGACAACACCGGCTGGCACCGCCATGGCCACGACTATGTGATCGTGCCGTTGACCGACGGCAAGGTGAAGCTCCTGACCAAGGATGGCCAATCCTTCGCCGAAATGAAGAAGGGCGCGCCGTATTTCCGCAACGAGGGCGTCGAACATGACGTCATCAGCGCGAACGACGGCGAATTCGCCTTTATCGAGGTCGAGCTGAAGTAATCCACCAAGCATCGGCTGCGCCGCCACATTGTCCGGCGACGCGCGATCACCAATCCGCGATACGATCGCCGCCGACGAATTGTGCGCTTTTCTCAGTGTATTCGAACAGTTCGATCTTCACGCCGTTGGGGTCGCGGATCCAAGCCTGGTAGGTGTCATCGCACGCGCGTTTCTTTGAGGTGACATCAACCCCCTTTGACCTCAGGTGGGCGATCGCGGCGTCGATGTTTTCCACTTCGAGGCAGAAGTGGTTGATCTGGTTCAAGTCGCTATAGCTCGCGCCGTCTTTCTGGAACACCTCGACATGGCTACGGCTGCCGCAATTGAGATAGAAGCCGAAAATCTTGCCGTCGCGCAGGAAATTGAACTGCGTATCCATGCCGAGGACGTCTCGATAGAAGCTTCGCGTCTTCTCTAGGTCATTCGCGAAAATGCAAACGTGAGCGAGCTGCTTTACCTTGATCATGACTGGCTCCTCGCGGTGATCTGATGAGTCTGGCGTTATCGTGGCATGGGTGGAGGCACGCCTCAAACCGGCGGCGTGCCGTTTTCGGCCAATACCGCACCGGCCAGGTAAAGCGATCCGCCGATCAGGATGCGCGGCGGCGGTCCGTCCCATGTATCGCGCAGCAGCATCAGTGCATTCGCGACGGAACTGACGGGTTCGGCCGACAGGCCGGCCTCGATGGCGCGCGTCGCCAGTTCGTCGTTCGGCACGCCGGCGTCGCTCGTGCTCACCGGCACGGTGTAGACATGCCGCACCAGCCCTTTGAAGGCGCGGAAATAGCCGCTCTGGTCCTTGGTGTTGATCATGCCCGAGATCAGGAACAGCGGCCGCGGGTTCTTTTCCTCCTGCTCGGCCAGCGCCTCAGCGACGACCACGCCGGCGCCGGGATTATGGCCGCCGTCGAGCCAGATGTCGGCGCCCTTCGGCGCCAGTTCGGTCAGCCGGCCCAGCGGCAGCTTTTGCATGCGGCCCGGCCAGGCGACATTCGCCATCGCCTTCTCGGCAGCGCGGTGGCTGATCTCGAAGCCCGCCGCTTTGACCGCCGCGATCGCCGCTGCCGCATTGGCGAATTGGTGGCGCCCCGGCAGGCGCGGCGGCGCCAGGTCCATCAATCCGTCTTCGTCCTGATAGACCATGCGCCCGTTTTCCTCATAGGCGAGGAAATCCTGGCCATAGACGAAGGCGGGGCAGTCGAGCCGTTCGGCGGTTTCGATGAGCACCTGCTGCGCCGTCTCGCTTTCCTGCGCGCCGATGACGACCGGGCAACCGCGCTTGATGATGCCGGCCTTTTCGGCGGCGATCAGTTCAACGCGGTCGCCGAGATAGGCTTCGTGGTCGAGCGAGACCGGCATGATCACCGACACGGCCGGCTCGGCGATGACATTGGTGGCGTCGAAGCGGCCGCCAAGGCCGACCTCGAGGATGACGGCATCGGCCGGATATTCGGAAAACAGCACGAAGGTGACTGCGGTGAGGATTTCGAACACGGTGATCTTCTGGCCTTGATTGGCCTTGGCGACGCGGGCGATGGCTTCGGCGAAGACCTTGTCGTCCACCAGCCTGCCGCCGCCATCGGCGGCCAGCCGGTAGCGCTCATGCCAGTTCACCAGATGTGGCGATGTGTGGACATGGACGCGGTAGCCGGCGGCTTCGAGCAGCGCCCGTGAAAAGGCGGCACAGGAGCCCTTGCCGTTGGTGCCGGCGATGTGGATGACCGGCGGCAGCTGGTCCTGCGGGTTGCCGAGGCGCTCGAGTAGCCGCGAAATGCGGTCAAGCGAAAGGTCGAAGCCCTTCGGGTGAAGCGCCATCAGGCTTTCGATTTCGCGGTCGGCGGCAAGCGTGGTCATGAAGGAATCCTAAGCGTGCGCACAACGGCACACAACAGCCGCCCGCGCCGCATGATGTCGTGTCAGGCTTGCGGCCTGGCCTCGACCGGGATCACCGACGGCGGCAGGATTTCCGGCTCCTGCGATTTTTGCTCTTCCGGCAGCTTGAGCAGCATTCTCAGCAGCCGCGCAATCGTCTGGCGCATCTCCAGCCGTGACACCACCATGTCGACCATGCCGTGTTCCATCAGATATTCGGCGCGCTGGAAGCCGTCGGGCAGCTTTTCCCTGATGGTCTGCTCGATGACGCGCGGGCCGGCAAAGCCGATCAGGGCGCCGGGCTCCGCAATGTGCACGTCACCCAGCATGGCGTAGGAGGCGGTGACGCCGCCGGTCGTCGGGTTGGTCAGGACGACGATGTAGGGAAGGCCGGCCTCCTTCAGTCTGTCGACGCCGACCGTGGTCCGCGGCAACTGCATCAGCGACAGGATGCCTTCCTGCATACGGGCGCCGCCGGAGGCCGCAAACAGGATCAGCGGCCGCTTGCGCTGCAGGGCGACCTCAAAGCCATGCACGATGGCGTCACCGGCCGCCATGCCGAGCGAGCCGCCCATGAAGGCAAAATCCTGCACCGTCACCACCACCGGCAGGCCTTCGACGGTACCCAGCGCATTGATGATGGCGTCTTCCATGCCGGTCTTGGCCTTGGCATCCTTCAGCCGGTCTACATAGCGCTTCTCGTCGCGGAACTTGAGTGGATCCTGCACCACCTTGGGGTTTTCCAGCGTTTCGTATTTGCCGTCGTCGAGGAAGAACTTCAGCCGTTCCTTGGCCGATATCTTCATATGGTGGCCGGAGGACGGGATGACGAACTGGTTCTGCTCCAGATCCTTGTGGAACACCATTTCGCCGGTCTCGGGATCCTTGATCCACAGGTTTTCCGGCATGTCGGTGCGGCGGCCGAGCATCGAATTGATCTTCGGGCGGACGTAATTGGTGATCCAGTTCATCGCTTCGGCTCCTGTCCTTACGAAGAGTTAGACCATGATCCCGAAAAGTGGAAACCGGTTTTCGGCAAAGATCATGGTCAACCAGATGATCAAGACTATTCGGCGGCAGCAAGGCGAGCCGCGCGAACCCCTTGCGACAGCCCGCTGACCAGCGTGGCGACAGCTTCTGCCGGATCGGCGGTCTTTTCGCCCTTCGGCCCGAGCACGTTGGCGACCGCATTGACGATCGCCGTGCCGACGACGACGCCGTCGGCCGAGGCACCGATGGTGCGCGCCTGCTCGGCTGTCTTGACGCCGAAGCCGACGCAGACGGGCAGGTCGGTATGGCTCTTGATGCGCTTGACCGCTGCCGCCACCTTGCCGGTGTCGGCCAGCGCCGAGCCGGTAATGCCGGTCATCGAGACATAGTAGACGAAGCCCGACGTGTTCTGCAGCACCTTGCGCAGGCGCTTGTCGTCGGTGGTCGGGGTCGCCAGCCGGATGAAGTTGATGCCGGCCTTGAGTGCCGGGATGCAAAGCTCCTCGTCCATCTCCGGCGGCAGGTCGACGACGATCAGCCCGTCTATGCCGCTGGCCAGCGCGTCGCTCAGGAAGCGCTTGACGCCGTAGATGTAGATCGGATTGTAGTAGCCCATCAAGACAATCGGCGTTTCATTGTCGCCGGCGCGGAATTCCGAGGCCATCTTCAGCGTCTTGACCAGTGTCTGGCCGCCCTTCAGCGCCCGCAGGCCGGCCGCCTGGATCGCCGGGCCGTCGGCCATTGGATCAGAAAACGGCATGCCGAGCTCGATGATGTCGCTGCCGGCGCCAGGCAGCGCCTTCATGATCGACAGCGACGTGTCGTAGTCGGGGTCGCCGCCCATGAAATAGGTGACGAGTGCCGGTCGGCCTTCGGCCTTCAGCTTCGCCATGCGGCGGTCGATACGGGTGGTCATGATCAGATCTCCATGCCCAGCATATTGGCCACCGTATGCACGTCCTTGTCGCCGCGGCCGGACAGATTGACGATGACGATCTGGTCCTTGTCCATATCAGGCACGATCTTCACCGCCTGCGCGATAGCGTGGGCGGATTCCAGCGCCGGAATGATGCCCTCGACGCGCGTCGTCAGCTGAAACGCCTCGAGCGCCTCGTCGTCGAGGATCGGCACATAGTCGACGCGGCCGGAATCGCGCAGCCACGAGTGCTCCGGCCCGACGCCGGGATAGTCGAGCCCGGCCGAGATCGAGTGGCCGTCCATGATCTGGCCGTCGGCGTTCTGCAGGAGGTAGGTACGGTTGCCATGCAGCACGCCGGGCGCGCCGGCACTCATCGAAGCGCAATGCTCGATGCCATCGAGGCCGCGGCCGCCGGCTTCGACGCCGATGATGCGAACCTCTTTGTCGTCGAGGAAGGGATGGAACAGGCCGATGGCGTTGGAACCGCCGCCGACACAAGCGATGATGGTGTCCGGCAGCCGGCCTTCCTGCTCGAGGATCTGGGCGCGCGCCTCGGTGCCGATCACCGATTGGAAGTCGCGCACCAGCTCTGGATAGGGGTGGGGGCCGGCGGCGGTGCCGATCAGGTAATAGGTGTCCTCGACATTGGTCACCCAGTCGCGCAACGCCTCGTTCATGGCGTCCTTCAGCGTGCCGTGGCCGGCGGTCACCGGCCGCACTTCCGCGCCCAGAAGCTTCATGCGAAAGACGTTGGGGCTTTGCCGGGCGACATCGGTCGCGCCCATATAGACGATACAGGGAAGCCCAAAGCGCGCCGCCACTGTAGCGGAAGCGACGCCATGCTGGCCGGCTCCGGTCTCGGCGATGATCCTCGTCTTGCCCATGCGCTTGGCGAGCAGGATCTGGCCGAGGCAGTTGTTGATCTTGTGCGAGCCGGTGTGGTTCAGATCCTCGCGCTTGAAATAGACCTTTGCGCCGCCCCCGAGGCCCTTCGCTGCGGAAACCTCGCGAAGATGCCTGGTCAAGCCTTCGGCGAAATAGAGCTTCGACGGCCGCCCGGCGTAATGCGTCGAGAGATCGGTCAGTTCGGCCTTGAAGTCCGGATCGTTCTTGACCTCGTTCCAGTGCCGCTCCAGCTCAAGGATCAGCGGCATCAGCGTTTCGGCAACGAAACGACCGCCAAAAATGCCGAACATGCCCTGCTCGTCGGGGCCGGTGCGGAAGGAATTCGGTATCGCCGGCTTATCCATCGCCGATCTCCTGGTCTGTGGTTTGAAGCGTGGTCAGGCGGCGCGGTTGTCGCGTGCTGCCCCGACGGCCCGGAAAAATTGTTCGATCAGCGCCGGTTCCTTGACGCCCGGCGCGCTTTCCACGCCTGAGGAAAGATCTATTCCGCGCGGGTTCGCCAGCCGAAGGGCGTCGCCGATATTGCCGGCATTGAGCCCACCGGAAAGCATGTAATCGACGCCGGCGTCAAGGCCGGCCAGAATGCGCCAGTCGAAGGCAAGACCGTTGCCGCCCGGCAGTTCCGAACCCTTAGGCGGCTTGGCATCGAACAGAAAGCGGTCGGCAATGCCGATGAAGGGTTTAACCCGCTCGAGATCGGCAGCCTCGCTGACCGGCAGTGCCTTCATCACCGGCAAGCCGTAGCGCGCCTTCACCTCAGCCACCCGGTCGGGCGTTTCGGCGCCGTGAAGCTGCAGCATGTCGGGCTGCATTTTTTCGACGATCTCGTCCAGGAACGCGTCGCTGGCGTCGACCGTCACCGCAACCGCCTTGGTCTTGCCGCGCGCCGCTTCGCGCAGGCGGCCGGCTTCCACCGGCTCGACATAGCGCGGGCTTTTGGCAAAGAAATTGAAGCCGACATGGCTGGCGCCGCCGGCCAATGCCGCGGCCAGTGCCTTGTCAGTCTTCAATCCGCATATCTTGATGTCCAGCGCCATGGCGCGGGATTGGCACGAAACGACCAAAGAGTCGAGAAAAAGCATCCTGTTTGCCGCCGGCGCGGAACGCGCTACCTTGCTAATGTAAGAGCGGAACGCGCCACCTTGCTAATATAAGAGCGCAACGCGCTACCTTGCTCAGGCACAAAGGCGGGAGAACAAAGACCATGCCGGAAAAGACCGTCGCGGAACTCAGGCAAAAGCTGGCGCAGGCCCATGAGGTCATCGCTCATTTGATGGACAAGGCAGCCTTCAACGGCGCGGAGGCGCATCGGGCGCTGGCTTATTTCAGCAACGATGGCTTCGAGAAGGATTTCCTGCCCTGGCCGCGCCATGTCGACGAGGGATTGCGGCCGGAGGAGTTGAACGCCGCCAACGACGATTGAATCGGACAACTACTCGAACGTGATCGCCTGCAGCGCGCCGCCATTGCGCTTGAGCCAATCCTTGCAGCGCTCGGTGTCCGGGCACAGCTGCTCGCATAATTTCCAGAATTTCGGGCCGTGGTTCATCTCCTTGAGATGCGCCACCTCGTGCGCCACGAGGTAGTTTATCACCGGCCGCGGCGCCATCATGATGCGCCAGGAAAACGACAGATTGCCGTCCGACGTGCAGGACCCCCAGCGGCTCGACGTATCCTTGAAGCGGATCGCCTTGGCGCGCTTGCCGACCGCAGCACTGTGCTTGGTCACCAGCGCCTCGATCTCGCGCTTGGCTTCGCGCTTGAGGAAATCGGCGATGCGGCGCGGCAGATGCAGGCGCTCACCATGCACGATCATCAGCGGACCGCGCTCGTCGCGCGACAGCGTGACTGTACCGCGTTTCGACGGTTCATGGACGATGCGATGCGGCACACCGCGCACCGGTATCTTGATGCCGGGCCGCACCTGCGGCCGGTTGGGCACCTTGGCCAGCCTTTGCTCCAGCCAGTCCTGATGACGGTCGAGGAATCTTTCCACCTCGCCGCGCCGCAGCCCCGGCGGCACGGTGATGCGCAGGCCGCGGCCGCCGGAGTCGATGCGCAGCGTCAGGCGCCGCGCCCTGTCGTTCTCGACGATCTTGAGCGGCAGCGTGCGGCCGGCAACGCAATGCTCGCGCTCCACGACGGGCGTGGGCTTGGGTTTCGTCGGGGTGCGAAAGAAGCCGAAGGACATTCCGGGACGATACGTGATTCGAGGGAAACGACTAGAACAAAAAAGAAACGGCGCCGCTGACGCGACGCCGTTGGATTATCTATCTGGGCACGGGACCCTTACTCGTCGAGCAGGCCTGGCGTGGACTTGCCGGTGGTTTTGTTGTTCGTCGTCGACCCGGTCGTGGGAGACGTCGACTTGTTGCGGTTGGCCATGAAACGATCGAACTCTTCCTGGTCCTTGGCGCGGCGCAATTCGCGGGCATATTCGTCGAACTCGCTCAGCATCTCGTCGAGCTTGCGGCGTTCCTCGGCAAGCCGCTCGAGTTCCTTTTCGCGCCAGTCGTCGAAAGCGACGTTGCCGGTGCGGGCGGAGCCATGCCCCCAGCGCGCGGCCTTGTCGGAACCGCGGCGGCAGCCGGCGAAGATGCCGTCGGTGGCGCGGTTGACGTCGCGCTTGAAGCCGTCGAGCCGGTCGCCCCAGATGATGTAGGCGAGCATGGCGAAGCCGAGCGGCCAGAACACCATGAACCCGATCACCATCAGCGCGATGGTCGCCGGCGTCCAGGCCGGACGGATCAATGCAGATGTGTTCATTTCTCCCAATCCTTCAGTTGGAGACAGCCAAATCCGGCTGCGTGGAATCGAAATGGGATGGAGAAAACGGCGATTCAAGACAGCAACCGCCAAAACCGGACAAGCGGCTGAAATGATTATCGCTTTTTGAGCATTTCAAGGAAAAGCACGACCAATCCGGCGATCAGGCCCCAGAACGCCGCGCCGACGCCGAACAGCGTCAGCCCTGATGCGGTGACGGCGAAGGTGACGGTAGCGGCCATCCGCTCGTCCTCGTCTTTCAAGGCGATCGACAGCGCATTGGCGAGCGGTGCCATCAGCGCCAGGCCGGCGACCAGCGCGATCAGGCTCTGCGGCAATACGGCGAAGATCGCCACCAGCGAGGCGCCGAACAGGGCAAAGACAAGATAGGCCAGCGCGTAGAACGGGCCGGTCTTCCAGCGCTCGGCCGGATCAGGATGCACGTCGGGTCCGGTGCAGATCGCCGCCGAGATCGCCGCCAGATTGGTCGTCGAGGCGCCGAACGGCGCCGTCAGCAGCGAAAACAGGCCGGTGACGCCGATCAGCGGCCCGGGTTCGGGATGATAGCCGGCTGCCCTCAGCACGGCGAGGCCGGATAGGTTCTGCGAGGCCATGGTGACCAGATAGAGCGGCAATGCCAGGCCGATGATCGAAGCGGCGGTGAACTGCGGCATTACCAGCGTCAAGCTCGAGAGTTCCGGTGCCGGCAGACCGCCGACCCGGTCGGTAAGAAAGGCCGCGAGACCGCCGCCGATCAGCACCAACAGCACCGACAGCGCCGGGTTGAACAGGCGGATGACGAAGAAGACCGCAACCAGCGGCAGGATCAGCCAGGGGTCGACGGGCACGGTCTTCACCGCATTGATGGCGAAGGTTACGACGATGCCGGCCAGCATTCCGGACGCGACCGAAGCCGGTATTCTGGCGATCAGCTTGGTCAATGGCCCGAACAGGCCGGTGGCGACCAGCAGGACCCCGGTGACGATGAAGGCGCCAACCGCCTCGCCCATCGAAAAGCCGGTCGATGCGGCGATCAGCGCGACGCCCGGCGTCGACCATGCGGTGATGACCGGCATTTTCGTGCGCCACGACAGCCACAGGCTCTCGATGGCCATCGCCAGGCAGAGTGCCGTCACCCAGCTTGCGGTCTCGACCTGCGTTGCGCCGACCGCCTTGGCGGCGGCAATGACGATGGCCAGCGTACCGCCGAAGCCGACGATCGCCGCCACAAAGGCGGACACCGGAATGGAAATGCGCATGTCTCTATCCCGCCTGCCGCACCATCGCGTCCACCGCCCGCACCAGCAT
Source organism: Mesorhizobium sp. M1217 (assembly GCF_040318275.1). Classification (NCBI taxonomy): domain Bacteria; kingdom Pseudomonadati; phylum Pseudomonadota; class Alphaproteobacteria; order Hyphomicrobiales; family Phyllobacteriaceae; genus Mesorhizobium; species Mesorhizobium sp. M1217. Next base: position 61,896 of record NZ_JAMYMA010000016.1, read on the forward strand.
ATCGAGATCCTGAGGTCGCGACAGGCGGTGGTCGCCGTCCGGAATGAGCGACAGCGTGACGTCGTCGGCCGGCAGCAGGCCGACCAGCTTGAGCGCATGGCTCGACGGCACGTCGGGATCGGCCAGGCCTTGCAGGATATGGACCGGACAGTGCGTGTCGACCGGCCCGGTCATCACCCGGTTGCTGCGGCCGTCCTCGATCAGAGCGCGCGTGTAGATGTAAGGCTCGGCTGAATAATCCGACGGCTCTTCGAAAAAACCCTTTTTCCTGAGGTCGCGCTTCTGCGCTCCGGTCAGCACCGGCTCCACCAGTTCGAACGTGAAATCGGGCGCCGGGGCCAGCAGCACAAGGCCGGCGACGCTGTTCTCGCCCGCCTTACGCAATTCCTGCACCATGCGCAGCGCGATCCACGCGCCCATCGACGAACCAACCAGGATTTGCCTGCCCTGGGTGAAGCGGCGGAAAACCGCCAGGCTCTCGCCTAGCCATTTCGAGATGGTGCCGTCGGCAAAGGCGCCACCCGATTCGCCATGGCCGGAATAATCGTGGCGCAGGAAGGCCCGGCTTTCTTTGCGCGTCCATTCCGACAGGGTTTCGGCCTTGGTGCCCAGCATGTCGGATTTGTAGCCGCCAAGCCAGACGATGCCGGGCTCGGCACCTGCCGCATGCCTGACGGCGATGCTCGTCCCGTCGACGTCTAGGAAGATCGGGGTGGTGGTGCTCATGGTGTATTCCCTCGCGCCGGTCTTTTGGCACAAGCGGGGGTTCAACGAAAAGTGCTCTGTTACTTTCTTCGCTTGGTGCAGAGGAGCATTCATCGAGCAGGTGATTTCCTGAGAATGCTGTGCTATTGACTCCGACCGCGCACTCACCACATTGCGCGTTCGCAATTCTGAACTGAAGAACCCCTTAACGAAACGGCTCAAGGAGACCACGACCATTCGCAGACCTTTCAAAGCAGCGGCGCCCACCAAGGAAGGCCCGCGCTCCAACCGTGATATCCGGGTTCCCCGGGTCCAGCTAATCGACGCCGAAGGCCAGAACCGGGGCGATGTCTCCATCAACGACGCATTGCTGCTCGCCGAAGAGGCTGGGCTCGATCTGGTCGAGATATCGCCCAATGCAGTGCCGCCCGTCGTAAAGATCCTCGATCTCGGGAAGCTGAAATACGCCAACCAGAAGAAGGCGGCCGAGGCGCGCAAGAACCAGAAGGTCATCGAGATCAAGGAGATCAAGATGCGCCCGAACATCGACAGCCACGACTATGAGACCAAGATGAAGGCCGTCCGGCGCTTTTTCGAGGAAGGCGATAAGGTCAAGCTGACATTGCGCTTCCGCGGTCGCGAGATGGCGCACATGGAACTCGGCATGCAGCTTCTGAATAAGGTTCGCGAGGAAGTGGCGCCCATCGCCAAGGTCGAAGCCGAACCGAAGCTCGAAGGCCGCCAGATGATGATGGTGCTGGCGCCCCGCTAAAGCGCGTTGCGCTTTAGTTCTGTTTTGTGCATGTCGTTGTCCCAAAACCGCTGCGCACTTTTGGGCGACATGCATTAAATCCGCCTGAATCATGTTGCAAGGCGTCCCGGCGATCGGCGGGGCGCCTGTTTTCTTGGCCAGACGCTGCGATCGCCGGCGAGAGCAACGACGCTCTGGTTCCCTCGACGATCGGATTCCCGACATGGTCAATGAAGTCAGATACGCGCAAGTTAAGCACGGGCTTGGCAGCTACCAGCATATGCGCAGGATGGTACTTGCCGTTCTCATCATGGTGATGTTCGCGGCGCTGCTGTTCGGCCAGTCGGTTTTCCCTCCCGATACGCCAGTGCATGAAACGATCGAAATGGTCGGCGTCGTGCTGATCTTTCTCGGCATCGTCGGGCGCTTGTGGTCGACGCTTTACATCGGCGGACGCAAATCCTCCGAAGTGGTGACCGGCGGACCCTATTCGATCACGCGCAACCCACTCTACCTTTTCTCCACTTTAGCTGCCGCTGGTGTCGGCGCACAGATCGGCTCCATCGCGGCCACGATCGGCTTTGGAGCGCTCTGCGCGGGTGCCTTTTACATCGTTATCCTGCGCGAGGAGAAATTCCTCAAGGAGGTTCTCGGCGCGCCATACCAGGCCTATCTGGCGAAAGTGCCGCGCTTCTTCCCGAAACTGTCACTGTATCAGGAAGGCGACACCGGCAGCTTCAAGCCGCGCCTGCTGCGAACCACGTTACTGGACGGGCTGGTGTTCCTCCTTGCCTTGCCGGCTTTCGAACTGATCGACGGCGCCCAGCAGTCGGGCATATTACCGGTGCTGTTCCGTTTCCCCTGAGCACTACAAGGTTGCTGAGCGCTGGGTGTTGCGCGCGCCCTCGCTTTGACGTATATGACCGCGTTCCAAAAAAACCGCCCGGCAGGGCATGCCGTGGCGGTTTCATTTGCTTTTCGGGCTTTGGTCGGCCTGAAGCGAACAAAAAGCGCATTGGTGCGCATATAAACGGAGTAGCAAAATGCCCAAGATGAAGACCAAATCGGCCGCCAAGAAGCGGTTCAAGATCACAGGTACGGGTAAAGTTCTGTCGGCTGCGGCCGGCAAGCGTCACGGCATGATCAAGCGTTCCAACAAGTTCATTCGAAATGCCCGCGGCACGATGGTTCTGGCTGAACCGGATGGCAAGAAGGTCATCAAGAATTTTCTGCCGAACGGCCTCTAGGGCATGATGCCAAAAAGTTGCAAACTTTTTGGAAAACATCATGCGCCAAATAAGGGCATTCGGTCTGGACACGCATTTGTTTTACGCAATTCCGAACGGAAAACCGCTAGGCACTTTTCCTGGAATTGCTTTTAAGGAGATCATGACATGGCACGCGTAAAGAGAGGCGTCACCTCGCACGCCAAGCACAAGAAGGTCCTGAAAGCCGCCAAGGGTTTTTACGGCCGCCGCAAGAACACCATTCGCATCGCCAAGCAGGCGGTGGAAAAGTCGCTGCAGTACGCCTATCGCGACCGCAAGAATCGCAAGCGTTCGTTCCGCGCGCTGTGGATCCAGCGCATCAATGCGGCGACGCATGAGCATGGCTTGACCTATGGCCGTTTCATCGACGGTCTCAACAAGGCCGGCATCGAGATCGATCGCAAGATCCTGTCGGACATGGCCATCCACGAGCCGCAGGCTTTTGCCGCACTCGTGGCCAAGGCCAAGGTCGCGCTCGAATACCTCAAGAACACCACGCCGAACGCTTTTGAAAGCGCTGTCGCTTAAGACCAGCGCTTCCCAAGCTATTCGACACTTGATTTGGGAAACCCGCGCTGGCAGGGCTGGCGCGGGTTTTTCTTTGCTTCCAATCGGGTCTGGAACATGAGTGACATGGAAACTCTCGAAAATTCCCTGATGGCCGAGATCGCCTCTGCCGCCGACGAGCAAGCAATCGAGGCGGTGCGTGTCTCTGCCCTCGGCAAGAAGGGTTCGGTCTCCGAGATACTGAAGACACTCGGCTCGATGAGCGCCGAGGAGCGCCAGGTCAAAGGCCCGGCAATCAACGGCCTCAAGAACCGCGTCACCGAGGCACTTTCGGCCCGTCGCGCCGAGCTGAAAGATGTGGCGATCACGGCACGGCTTGCCGCCGAGAAGGTCGACGTCACCTTGCCGGTGCGACAATCGCCGGCCGAGCGCGGCCGCATCCATCCGATCAGCCAGGTTATCGACGAGATCGCGGCGATCTTCGGCGATCTCGGCTTTGCCATCGCCGAAGGTCCCGACATCGAGACCGACTATTACAATTTCACCTCGCTGAACTTCCCGGAAGGCCACCCGGCGCGCGAGATGCACGACACCTTCTTCTTCCAGCCGGACGAGCAGGGCGAACGCAAGCTTTTGCGCACCCACACCTCGCCGGTGCAGATCCGCACCATGGAGATGCAGAAGCCGCCGATCCGCATCGTCATTCCTGGCAAGACCTACCGGCAGGATTCCGATGCCACCCACTCACCGATGTTCCATCAGGTCGAGGGATTGGTGATCGACAAATCGGCCAACGTCGCCAACATGAAGTGGGTACTGGAGGAGTTCTGCAAGGCCTTCTTCGAGGTGCCGAGCGTCAAGATGCGCTTCCGGCCGTCCTTCTTCCCGTTCACCGAGCCCAGCCTCGAGGTCGACATCCAGTGCGACCGTTCGCGGCCGGGCGAGGTGCGCTTCGGCGAAGGCTCAGACTGGCTGGAGATCCTCGGCTGCGGCATGGTCCACCCCAATGTGCTCCGTTACGGCGGGCTCGATCCCGACGAATATCAGGGCTTCGCCTGGGGCATGGGCATCGACCGCATCGCCATGCTGAAATACGGCATGCCCGACCTGCGCGCCTTCTTCGACGCCGATGTGCGCTGGCTGTCGCATTACGGTTTTAGGCCGCTCGACATGCCGACGCTGTTTGGCGGGCTAAGCGCGTGACAACCGGGCCGCAGCAAATCCGCGGGCAGCTAGCCTTCCTGCACATGTCCGACGCGCGGCCGCATAGCTTCAAGCCCAGCGTGCCCAGACCAGACGGAACACAGTCATGAAACTTACCCTCTCCTGGCTCAAGGATCATCTCGAGACCGATGCCTCGCTGGCGGAAATCGTCGAACGTCTCACCTCGATCGGCCTCGAGGTCGAGCATGTCGACGACCGGGCGAGCTTGAAACCTTTCGTCATCGCCAAGGTGCTGACGGCAGTCCAGCATCCCGACGCCGACCGGCTGCGCGTGCTGACCGTCGACACCGGCGACGGCAGGGCGCCGGTGCAGGTTGTCTGCGGCGCGCCGAACGCCCGCGCGGGCCTGATCGGCGCCTTTGCAGCACCCGGCACCTATATTCCCGGCATCGACGTGACGCTGACCGTCGGCAAGATCCGCGGCGTCGAAAGCCACGGCATGATGTGCTCCGAGCGCGAGCTCGAACTGTCCGAGGAGCATGACGGCATCATCGACCTGCCGGCCGATGCGCCGGTCGGCACCAGTTTCGCCGCCTATGCCCATCTCGACGATCCGCTGATCGAAATCAATCTGACGCCGAACCGGCCGGATGCGACCAGCGTTTATGGCATCGCCCGCGATCTGGCGGCGAGCGGGCTCGGCACGCTGAAGAGCGCGCCGATAGAGCCGATCCCCGGCAAGGGCGAGACGCCGGTCAAGGTGACGATCGAAGCGCCGGAGCTCTGTCCCGGCTTTGCGCTGCGCCTGGTGCGCGGCGTCAAGAACGGACCGTCGCCGAAATGGTTGCAGCAAAGGCTTCTCGCCATCGGCTTGAGGCCGATCAGTGCGCTGGTCGACATCACCAATTATGTCACCTTCGATCGCGGCCGGCCGCTGCATGTCTTCGACGCTGCGAAGGTCACCGGCAATCTCACCGTGCGCCGGGCACGCGACGGCGAAAAGGTGCTGGCGCTCGACGGCCGCGAATACACGCTGACGCCGGAGATGTGCGTCATCGCCGACCAGGATGGTATCGAGTCGATCGCCGGCATCATGGGTGGCGAGCATTCCGGCTGCGACGAGAACACCACCGACGTGCTGATCGAGTCGGCACTTTGGGACCCGATCGCCACCGCCCGCACCGGCCGCACGCTCGGCATCATCACCGATGCACGCTACCGCTTCGAGCGTGGCGTCGACCCGGAAATGATGATTCCCGGTGTGGAGCTGGCGACGAGGCTGGTGCTCGATTTCTGCGGCGGTACGCCGACGCAAACCGAAGTCGTCGGCTATGCCGGCCATCGGCCGAAGATCGTCTCGTTCCCATTGTCGGACGTGAAGCGGCTGACCGGCATCGAAGTGCCGCGCTCGACGAGCCTCGACATTCTTGCCCGCCTCGGCTTCAAGCCGGAGGGCACGGGCGATGTCGTCAATGTGGCGGTCCCGTCCTGGCGGCCGGATGTCGACGGCAAGGCCGACCTGGTCGAGGAGGTCATGCGCATCCACGGCGTCGACAATATCGCGCCGCAGCCGCTCGGCAGCCACGACGCGGTCAACGCCAAGATCCTGACTGTGCTGCAGATCCGCACCCGCGCCGCCAAGCGGGCACTTGCCGTGCGCGGCATGATGGAGGCCGTCACCTGGTCGTTCATTCCGGCAAAACACGCCGATTTGTTCGGCGGCGGCCAGCAGGCGCTGAAGCTTGCCAACCCGATCGCCGCCGATATGTCGGACATGCGGCCGTCGCTGCTGCCGGGCCTGATCGCGGCCGCGCAGCGCAACGCCGACAAGGGCATCGGCGATGTCGCGCTGTTCGAAGTGTCGGGCACTTACGAGGGCGACGGCGCCGACCAGCAGCGGCGTGTTGCCGCCGGCGTTCGGCGCGGCACCGCCAAGCTCGAGGGCTCCGGCCGCCATTGGGCAGGCAATGCCGGCGCCGTCGGCGTCTTCGATGCCAAGGCCGACGCCATCGCTGCACTCGAAGCCTGCGGCGCGCCGGTCGAGCGGCTGCAGATCGAGGCCGGCGGCCCGGCCTGGTATCATCCCGGCCGGTCCGGCACGATCAAGCTCGGGCCGAAGGTCGTGCTCGGCACGTTCGGCGAATTCCATCCGAAGACGCTGGAGGGGCTTGACGTCTCCGGTCCGCTTTGCGGGTTTGAGGTGTTCATCGATGCCGTGCCCGAGCCGAAGGCCAAGCCGACGCGGACAAAGCCGAGGCTCGATCTGTCCGCCTTCCAGGCGGTCAAGCGCGATTTCGCCTTCGTCGTCGACAAGGCGGTCGAAGCCGGCACACTCGTTCGCGCCGCCCTTGCCGCAGACCGGAAGCTGATTTCCGGCGTCTCGGTGTTCGATGTTTTCGAGGGTGCAGCGCTCGGCGCGGCGAAGAAGTCGATCGCCATCGAAGTTTCGATCCAGCCGGTCGAAAAGACGCTGACCGACGAGGATTTCGAGGCGCTGGCCAAGCGCATCGTCGAGAATGTCGGCAAACAGACCGGCGGCGTGCTGCGCGGCTGAGGGATTGCGGACGCATGGCGAATCGCCCTCCAAAGGGCGATGAACCATTTGCGCTATTCAGGGCTGCCCTTCGAGGAACAGCGTGCAGCCTTTCTCGATATCGTCTCGGCCGATCCGCTGGTCGGCGAGACGCTGTCGCGGGTACGGGCGCTCGACCTCCCCGACTGGCTGGTCGTGTCCGGCGCGCTTTACAACAGCGTCTGGAATCATCTGACGGCGAAGCCTTCGGGATATGGCATTCGTGATGTCGATCTGTTCTATTTCGATGAGAGCGATCTGTCTTACGAGGCCGAGGACACGGTCATCCGCCGGGCGGCGAAGCAGTTCGAAGGACTGACGCTGCCGGTCGAAGTGCGCAACCAGGCGCGGGTGCATCTGTGGTTTGAGGCGCGCTTTGGCGGTTCCTATCCCAGACTGTCGTCGTCCGCCGAGGCGCTGTCCTATTTCGCTTCGAAAACCCATGCGGTCGGCGTTAGATTCGGCACCGATGGGCAACTCGCGCTCGTGGCGCCGTTCGGGCTCGACGACATCTTCTCGTTTCGCGTTACCCCGAACCGTGCACTAGATAATCAGCAGACGCACGAGATGAAGGGCGCGCGTGCGAGGGAGAACTGGCCGGAGATCAGTGTCGTGCCTTGGTAGGAAATGTCGGCGGGACAGCACCCCCCTCTGTCCTGCCGGACATCTCCCCCTCAAGGGGGGAGATCGGCAGCTTCGGCGATCCGCTCGCTCCTGCAACGTCCGTGATTGGCGAAAGCCGAGGTGACGTCCAATCTCCCCCTTGAGGGGGAGATGTCCGGCAGGACAGAGGGGGGTGCCTCGCGCCAATATCTCGCAATTATTTGCATTGCGGTGCGACCGAAAACGGGGCGCCGAAACGCCCCGTTTCGATTACGCCGTCGATCGCCGTTCAACCGTTGACCAGGGCCAGCAGCTCCTCGGTATAGCGCTTGCCGACCACCTTTTCCGGCGACAGCGCGTCGCCGATGGACGCCACTTCGGCCTGGCTCAGCACAATATCGGCTGCCGCCGTATTCTGCTCCAGATGGCGGATTTTTCGCGCGCCGGGGATCGGGACAATGAAGTCGCCCTGATGCAGCACCCAGGCGAGCGCCAGCTGCGCCGGCGTCACGCCCTTCTCGGCGGCCATCTTTTCCAGCACGGCGACGACCGCCGCATTGGCCGCCATGGCGTCGGCCTGGAAGCGCGGCAACCCGCGGCGCCAGTCGTCGGCGCCGAGAACATCGGGCTTGGCGATCGTGCCGGTGAGCAGGCCGCGGCCGAGCGGGCTATAGGGGACAAAGCCGATGCCGAGCTCGCGACAGACGGCAAACACCTCCTCCTCCGGATCGCGGCTCCACAGCGAATATTCGCTCTGCACCGCGGCGATCGGATGCACCGCATGCGCCCGGCGGATGGTCGCCGCACTCGCCTCCGACAGGCCGAGCGCCCGCACCTTGCCCTCGCGCACCAGCTCGGCCATGGCGCCGACCGTATCCTCGATCGGCACGTTGGGATCGACGCGGTGCTGGTAATAGAGGTCGATGACCTCCGTATCCAGCCGCTTCAACGACGCTTCGGCAACCGCCTTGACGTGTTCCGGGCGGCTGTCGACGCCGGCCATGCGCTCCATGCCGCTGCCTTCTTCCAGGATTTTGAAGCCGAATTTCGTCGCAATCGTCACCTTGTCACGCACCGGCTTCAGCGCCTTGCCAACCAGGATTTCGTTCTCGTAGGGGCCATAGACTTCGGCCGTGTCGAAGAAATTGACGCCGATGTCGACAGCGTGGCGCAGCGTGGCGATCGCGTCCGCCTCCGGCTGGCCACCATAGGCAAAGCTCATCCCCATGCAGCCGAGGCCGACCGGGTAGACGTCAAGTTCATTGCCGAGCTTGCGGGTTTGCATCACGTATCTCCTTGTTGTGATGGTTGTGATGCCGCAGAGATAGCGTCTTGCGCTGCGTTCGATAATCGGCTCTAATTTGCACAGGCTGTTCCAAAAAATAGATCAATGAAGCGAACCCATCTTTCACAGCTCGCTGTACTGGCAACGGTCGCCCAATGCGGCAGTTTTCGCGGCGCGGCCAAGGAACTGGCAATCGCGCCATCGGCGGTCAGCCACGCGGTTTCCAGCCTCGAAGCGCGCCTCGGCGTGCGCCTTCTGGCGCGCAGCACGCGCAGCGTCGCTCCGACCGAGGAGGGCGCGCAGCTGCTCGAGCGCCTCAGGCCGGCGCTGTCGGAGATCGACCTGGCGCTGGAATCGGCGATCGAGGCGCGCGACCGGCCGGCCGGCAATCTCAGGCTGACCGTGCCGCGCACCGCGGCCCACCTGACGCTGACGCCAAGGCTCGGCGCCTTTGCCGCTGCCTATCCCGACATCGTGCTGGAGATCGTCATCGAGGACCGCTTCACCGATGTGGTCGAGGGCGGCTTCGATGCCGGCGTGCGGCTGGGCGAGAGCCTGCAGCGCGACATGATCGCCGTGCGCATCGGGCCGGACCTTCGCGGCGCAGTCGTCGGCGCGCCATCCTATTTCGAGACCATGCCCAAGCCGCAGCATCCGCGCGATCTTGCCGGTCACCGCTGCATCCGCTTCCGCTTCTCCAGCGGCATTCTCTATCGCTGGGAATTCGAGAAGAACGGCGAGGAGATCGAAATCCCGGTGAAAGGGCCGCTGATCCTCGACGAGGACCATCTGATTGCCAACGCCGCGGTCGACGGCGCCGGGCTCGCCTTCGTGTTCGAGGACTATGTCCGCGACGCGCTCGCCGCCGGCAAGCTTGTTCGCGTGCTGGAGGACTGGTGCCCGCTTTTCGACGGCTTCTTCGTCTATTACCCAAGCCGCCGCCAGATGCGGCCGGCGCTCAGGGCCTTTGTCGATTTCTTCAAGGTCGGCGAGTAAGCCAACCCTCCCCATAAGGGAGAGGTGGAAGAAAGCCGACCTGGCATTCGTTCACCGACCATGTCAGCACTGCCCAAAAACCAGGCCACCGGCTACGGCTGGACGGCGATCATCCTTCACTGGCTGATCGCGGCGCTCTTTATCGGCCAGTTCGTGCTCGGCTTCGTCATGGTGCGACTGTCCAGCCAGCGCACCGCCTTCGAACTGATCCAGCTGCATAAATCCTTCGGCTTCCTGCTGCTTGGGCTGGTCATCCTGCGCATCGCCTGGCGCCTTGGCAGACCGGCCCCGCCGCTGCCGCGCTCGGTCGGCCCGTTCGAGCGCCGCATCGCGCCACTTGTCCATCTTGCGCTTTATGCGTTTCAGCTCGCTCTGCCGCTGTCCGGCTGGGCGCTGGTCTCGGTCTCGGTGCTGGAGATCCCGAGCGTGCCGTTCAATCTGTTTGTTATGCCCAATCTGCCGCTTGGCGAATCGGACGTGGCTGAAAGCTTCTGGGCAGCGACGCACTGGTATCTCGCCTATGCCGGCATCGGACTTGTCGCTTTGCATCTGGCCGCGGCGCTGCGTCATCATTTCTGGCTGAGGGATACCGTGCTGATGCGCATGATCACGGCTTCGTCACATCGCGACACGGAATAGAGCGGGCGGCTCATTCGTTCATGGGGCGAGGACGCAAGAAAGCGTTGCCTGCCAAGAGGACCATTTCCATGTACGCGCGCATCTTCGGATTTGCGGCAGCCGCCGCTTGTTTTGCTATGCCTGTTTTCGCCGCCGTCGCCCTTGGCGACGCGGCCGGCAGCTACACCATCAGCCCGGGGAGTTCCAGCATCCACTTCTCGATCGGCAAGCTCGGCGGCGGAGGGCTCGACGGTGCTTTCTCCCGCTTCAAGGGCAGTATCCTCATCGACAACAGCGATGTCGGCCGGTCCCAGGTCAATTTCACCATCTTCCCCGAAAGCGTCGGTACCGGCCAAAGTCGCATCGACGCCTTTCTTCGCTCGGACGCGGTTTTCGACGCGGCCAACAATCCGGAGATCCAGTTCCGTTCGACCAGCGTCAAACGCACCGGCGCCACGTCAGCCCTTGTCACCGGCCGGCTGACGGCGCGCGGCAAGACCTTTCAGGAAAAGTTCACGGCCGAGCTCGGCGGCCTCAGGGCGGGCACGATAAAATTCCATGTCACCGGCAAGGTGTTGCGGTCGCGCTACGGCATGGATGTCGGCACGCCGATTTACTCCAACGTCGTCGACTTCGACATGACGCTGACGGGTAGAAGGGGATAGTCTTTGCAGGACCTGGGTTCGTCGCCCCCGCAAGAGCAGCGCCGGCATCCGGAAAAGCCGCAGATGATCGCCCTGTTCGCCGCCAGGCTCCCGCATTGGCTTTTCTCCTGAATTAGGGCAAACCTCCAGGCCTGCAATCGAGAGGAGAAACCTGATGTTCCGATGGGGTGTTTTGTCGACGGCCAAGATCGGCCGCGAGCAGCTTTTGCCGGCAATCGTCGAGGCGGAGAACGGCGTGCTGTCGGCGATCGCCAGCCGCGATCTGTCGAAAGCCCGGGCACTGGGCGAACGCTTCGGCGCGCGCCACGCTTTCGGCTCCTATGAGGAGCTGCTCGCCTCCAGCGACATCGACGGCGTCTACATTCCGCTGCCGACCTCGCAGCATGTCGAATGGACGGCCAAGGCGATCGAGGCCGGCAAGCATGTTCTGGTCGAAAAGCCGCTGGCGCTCGATGCCAAGGATATTCCGCCGCTGATCAAGCTGCGCGATGCCAGGAAGGTGCTGGTCTGCGAAGCCTTCATGGTCGTCTACCATCCGCAATGGATCAAGGTGCGCGAGCTGATCGCCAACGGCGCCATCGGCCGGCTGCGCCATGTCCAGGGCGCGTTCTCCTATTACAATGTCGACCCCAACAACATGCGCAACAAGCTCGATCTCGGCGGCGGCGCGCTGCCCGACATCGGTGTCTACCCGACGGTGTCGACACGCTTTTCGACGGGCAAGGAGCCGCTGCGCGTCCAGGCGACGATCGAGCGCGACAAGACGTTCGGCACCGACATCTATTCCTCGATCCGCGCCGATTTCGGCGATTTCGAGCTGTCATTCTACCTGTCGACGCAGATGGCGGCACGCCAGGTGATGGTGTTCCACGGCGAGAAGGGATTCATCGAGGTGTTCTCACCGTTCAACGCCGGGCTCTATGACCATCACCGCGTCGAGCTGCACAACCAGAACCACAGCGAGGCGCAGGTATTCCGCTTTCCCGGCACGCAGCAATACCGGCTGGAAGTCGAGGCCTTCGCGCGGGCGGCACAGGGCGGCAAGGACCGCGTTTTCACCCTGGAAGAATCGGTGCTCAACCAGAAGGTCATCGATGCCATCTTCCGCGCCGGCGAGAAGGAAGGCTGGGAGACAGTCTAGGCCGGCCATGATCCCAAAAAATGAGGGACCGGTTCTTGGACGAGATCATGGCCAAATAGATGCCAAACGACGCGGATGTGATCATTGTCGGCGCCGGCCTTGCCGGTCTTGTCGCGGCGGCCGAACTGACTGAGGCCGGCAAGAAGACCATCATCGTCGAGCAGGAGCCGGAGCAGTCGCTTGGCGGCCAGGCGTTCTGGTCGCTCGGCGGCATCTTCCTTGTCGATTCGCCCGAACAGCGGCGCATGCGCATCCGCGATTCGTATGAGCTGGCGCTCGAGGATTGGCTGGGCACTGCAGCCTTCGACCGCACGGAAGATCTCTGGCCGCGCCGCTGGGCCGAGGCCTATCTCGGCTTCGCCGCCGGCGAGAAGCGCTCCTGGCTCATGCAGCGCGGCCTGAAATTCTTTCCGGTGGTCGGCTGGGCCGAACGCGGCGGCGGCAACGCCGTCGGCCACGGCAATTCGGTGCCGCGCTTCCATGTCACCTGGGGCACCGGGCCTGGTGTGCTCGAACCGTTCGTGCAGCGCGTGCGCGAGGCCGAGAAGCGCGGGCTGATCAGCTTCAGGTTCCGTCACCGGGTCAACGAATTGAGCCGGACGGGTGCTGCCGTCGACGGCGTGCGCGGCGACATATTGGCGGCGAGTGATGCCGAGCGCGGCCGCAAGAGCTCGCGCGAGATCACAGCCGATTTCGAGTTGAAGGCGCAGGCCGTCATCGTCGCCTCCGGCGGCATCGGCGCCAATCACCAGCTGGTCCGGGAGAATTGGCCGCAGCGGCTGGGTGCGCCTCCAAAACGCATGATCACCGGCGTTCCCGATCATGTCGACGGCCGCATGCTGGCGATCACCGAGGCCGCCGGCGGCAGGCTCATCAACCGCGACCGCATGTGGCACTATGTCGAGGGCGTCAGGAACTGGGCACCGATCTGGACCGATCATGCGATCCGCATTCTGCCCGGCCCGTCATCGCTGTGGCTCGATGCGCGCGGCAAACGCCTGCCGGTGCCGCTCTATCCCGGCTTCGATACGCTGGCGACGCTCAGCCACATCATGAGCACGGGCTTCGACTATTCCTGGTTCATCCTGACCAAAAAGATCATCCAGAAGGAGGTCGCGCTGTCCGGCTCCGAGCAGAACCCCGATCTGACGGGGAAAAGCTGGCGCCAGGTGCTTGGCCGTGCCACCAGCGGCGTGCCCGCGCCGGTCAAGGCGTTCATGGAGAAGGGTGAGGATTTCATCGTCGAGCCCGAACTGCCGGCGCTGGTCGCCCGCATGAACGCACTGGCCGGCGGCGAGCCGCTGCTCGAACTGGCGCAGGTCGAGCGCGAAATCCGCGCTCGCGACCGGCAGCTCGACAATCCGTTCTCCAAGGACATGCAGATTACCGCGCTGCGCGGCGCGCGCGCCTATCTCGGCGACCGGCTGATCCGTACCGCAAGGCCGCACAAGCTGCTCGATCCCGCCAATGGCCCGCTGATCGCGGTCAGGCTCGGCATCCTGACCCGCAAGACGCTCGGCGGGCTTGAGACGGACCTCGACAGCCGCGTGCTGGGCGCCGGCGGCCAACCCGTCGAGGGGCTGTACGCGGTGGGCGAGGCCGCCGGTTTCGGCGGCGGCGGCATGCACGGCTATGCAGCGCTCGAAGGCACGTTTCTCGGCGGCTGCATCTTTTCCGGCCGCAGCGCCGGACGGGCAGCGGCGCGCGCGGTGGGGTGAAACAAGGCCCGCCGGCAGTCGTTGCGCCAAGGGTGGCGGGTCGCACCGAGTGGCCAAACCGCCCTCTAAGCGAAGGGCTGCAAATTGACGTCTTGAAGCTTGGAACCGGCAAGCAAAGCCTCGAGCACCTGCTTCTTCAAAAACAGGCACTGCGCACGGGCAAGTTTCACGATGGCGGAAACGTCGCCTGCCTCGCAGGCAAGAACCAGTTCCTTTTGCTGGGCGATGATCAACTGGGTGAAGTCGCGCGACTTGAAGCCGAGGTGGAGAACCCGCGCCGACTGGTCGAGTATCTGGTCCAGGAGATGCGCCAGCCGCAAATTTCCCGAGAGCTCCGCAAGGGCCAGGCGAAAAGCACGATCGGCCGCAAGGAAGGCAATGTGGCTGCGTAGCGTCTCCGGCTTCAGCACTTTTTTCGCTGCCAGCCTGATATCCTCCAGCCCGCGCTCGGTCATGTTCGATGCCGCCACCCTGAACACTTCCGGCTCGATCAAGCTGCGGACATCGAAGATCTCGTTGACGTCCCGCAGACTGAGCGTCGCAACGACGTAGCCGCGGCGCGGCTCGCTCCTGACCAGCCCTTCCTGCATCAGGCGGGCCAACGCCGCGCGGATGGTAGCCTTTTTGATCTGGTATCGATCGCCGATCTGTTTCTCGGTGAGCGCTTCACCGGGGCGCAGCACGCAGGCAATGATGTCGTTCCTCAGCTGCTCATATGCCTGTTCCCTGCGAAGGACGTCGGCGGCTGACAGTGCTGTCGCCTCGACGGTGGCCGGCCCTGCCGGTTCGGCGGTCAACTTCGTCGTTTTCATATTCTGTCCGTCTGGCTGTCCCGTTGACGCTGGCCTCAGCATTCGCTAGCGTGAGCACCTCAGATTGATAATCTGAGCATCTCAGGAAGGATAACTGATATGCCTTTAGCCGCCAACTCACCTCTCTACGCCGTTGCCGATGATATCGTCAATGCCGCGAGAGGCCCAGATCCCCTCGAAGCGGTAAGGACGGTCCTGGGCGACTACACGAACCGTTTTCACGCATCGGGAACACTCGCTCACGAAGAAGACGACGACGAGGTGCTTCTGCATGCGAGCCCTAACCTGACGATCTATCACATCACGCTGTCGCCCGGCCTGCAGTACCCGCCTCATAACCACCTGATGGATGCCTTGATCGGCATCTACAAGGGCAGCGAGACGAACTTCATCTATCCTGTTGCCGGCAGCGAACTCGATGTCCCGGAAAGGCAGGACATCGCAGCGCCTGCCGTGGTGCACATGGCCTCAAATACCGTGCATGCGGTTGCGAATACCGGCAGCGCGCGATCGGGTGCGCTGCATGTCTACCTCGGCGATCTCACACGAACCCACCGGCAGCTGTGGAGCCCGGAAAGCAACCAGGCCGAGCCGTTTGACAATGACCGCTACCTGGCCGGCGCACGGCCCATTCAGCAGTCCGGGCGCGAATGAGCGCAGAGGCGTCGCTGGCGGCGAAATTGGCCGTGATCAGCGAACCCGTCGGAATCGCGTCACACTTGTCACTCTCGCCAATCCGCTATCAGCCCCTATCCTATCTCACGACCCAACACGTCGCGCCGGTGCGGCGACAAACCAGCAAGGGAGATGCACAATGACGGCACATCAGAATGGCACAGGCGAGCAGGGCTCGCGGCTCGCGATGAAGACACCACCGGTCGTTTCGCCTGACGCATGGGAGGCCGCGCGCCAGCAGCTGCTCGTGAAGGAGAAGACCGTGACCCGGGCTCGCGACGCACTGGCCGCCGAGCGCCGGCGGATGCCATGGGTGGCGGTGGAGAAGTCCTATACGTTCGAAGGGCCTGACGGAAAGGTGAGCCTGCTCGACCTGTTCGAGGGCCGCCGCCAGCTGGTCGTCTACCGCGCCTTCTTCGAGCCCGGCGTATTCGGCTGGCCCGACCACGCCTGCCGCGGCTGCTCGCTGGGGGCGGACCAGGTCGGCAACCTTGCCCATCTGAATGCCCGCGACACCACGCTTGCCTACGCCTCGCGCGCACCGCAGGCCGACATTGCGCGGCTGAAGGCGCGGATGGACTGGAAGATGCCCTGGTACACCATCACCGACAGCTTCGATGCTGATTTCGGCGTTGACGAGTGGCACGGCCATAACGTGTTCATCCGCGACGGCGATCGCGTGTTCCGCACCTACTTCATCAACAACCGCGGCGACGAGGCGATGGGGACCGTATGGAGCTACCTCGACCTGACGCCGCTCGGCCGCCAGGAGGTTTGGGAGGATTCGCCCGAGGGCTATCCGCAAACGCCGACGTACAAGTGGTGGAACTGGCACGACAATTACGGTGCCGAAGCCGTCCCCGACAAAAAATGGGTCGAGATATCGGACGCCGGAGAGGCCGCGTTCCGGAATCGCACCGAATAGAACATCTTTGGCGTCGCAGAAATGCGGCTAAGACAAATGGAGGAGCGGGATGCACGGTTCAGTTCGAACGCATCCCGCTCACTACCAGGGACAACGGACATGAGCGAGATTCATGCAGGCGGATCCGGCGGCGATGCGAGCCCGGCCGCCCTTGGCGCAGCCGACTGGCTGTCCTTCGCCGCCGCGCCGACCTTCGCAACCATGGCGCTGCTGACGCTTCTCGGCGGAGCGCCGGATATGATGTGCTCGACCGGGCAAGAGGCGTCACCGCTGGCCGGCATGGTCCCGATGTACCTGCTGATGAGCGCCTTTCATTTAGGACCTTGGCTGAAGCAGGTTTCCGGCCGGCGACGCCGCCGCAAATAGAGCTGTACCGGCCGACAAAGGCCCGTTCTGGTCGGGAAGACATCCCTCACCAGATCCACTCGCCCCTTCCCAAAACCGCTACCGCATCGACAATCCGGGTAAAGCTCGAGCGGGCGCGGCCGGCCGTGTGCCTGGCGCGCAAATAGCCATGCACCAGTCCCGGCTCCTCGAACCACCAGGCGCGCCCGCCTGCAGCAATGATGCGGTCGCGATAGGCTTCGCCGTCCGACGACAGCGGGTCGCATTCGGCGGTGATCACGACGGTAGGCGGCAGATTGGCAAAGTCGGCGTCGGCGAGCGGCGACAAGGTGAGATCGCCGGTGCGGTCCTCGCCCCCGGTCCTGATGTCCCTGTAGAAAACGAGGTCGCGCACGTTAAGCATCGGCGCTTCCGCGTGGGTGACGTAGGAGCCGGCGGAGCTGTCGCCGCCAAGGCCGGGATAGACCAGAATCTGGCCGATCGGCTTGCGCGCATGGCCACGCGTCGCGTGGCTGACGGACGCGGCGAGATTGCCGCCGGCACTGTCGCCGCACAGCAGGATAGGCCGTTCGTAAGTGGTCGAAGCCCATTCGAAGGCGCTGATGGCATCGTCGAAGGCGGCCGGATGAAGGTGTTCCGGCGCCAGCCGGTAGTCGACCGAAACCACTTCGTAGCCGGTGCGGCCGCAAAGCTCGGCGCAAAGGTCGTCATGGCTGTCGAGCCCGCCGAGGATAAAACCGCCGCCATGGAAATAAAGCACCATCGCCGCCGCTTCCGGCGCCGGGGCGCGGTAGACGCGGGTCGGGATGTGCCAGGGTGTGGCAATGGCTGTGGTTTCCGCCGTGACGCCTTGGGGATAGCCGGCAAAGAACTCGCGGCACATCCGGTTATAGATCTCGCGCTGCTCGGCGATGGTGTAGTCGATCGTATCGGGTGGATAATAGGAATTGGTCCGCTCGATGAAGGCCCAGGTCTCGGCGTCGATGAGGGTTTTGTAGTTGGTCATTGGCGCCGAATGGGCCGCCAAGGTTGAGCTTGGACACCCCCCTCTGGCCTGCCGGCCATCTCCCCCGCAAGGGGGGAGATCGGCAGCTTTGGCCTTGCCGCTTGTCCTGCAACGCTGGAAATTGGCGAAATCCGATGCGACATCCGATCTCCCCACTTGCGGGGGAGATGCCCGGCAGGGCAGAGGGGGGTGTGAAGGATCGCCATCATCTCCGCAGCGTCACTTCCCCTTCCACACCGGGTCGCGCTTCTCGGCGAAGGCGCGAAAACCCTCGAGATTGTCCTCCGAGCCGTAGAGTGCGTCAACCGTTGGCAGCTGCCGGCGCGTCACCCGGTTCATCGCGTCCTGGAACGTCAGCGATTCTGCGACCCTGGCCGTTTCCTTGATCGCGGCGAAGACCAGCGGCGGGCCGCTGGCGAGCAGCCGCGCGATCTCCCAGACGCGGTCCTCCAGCCTGTCCTTGGGCAGCACCTCGTTGACCAGGCCCCAGCGATGCGCCTCGGCGACATCCATCCAGCGGCCGGTGAGCAAAAGGTCCATGGCGACATGGTAGGGGATGCGCTTCGGCAGCTTGATCGTCGCCGCATCGGCCAGCGTGCCGGCACGGATTTCGGGCAGCGCGAAGGAGGAGTGGTCCGACGCATAGATGAGGTCGCAGGATAGGGCCAGCTCGAAGCCGCCGCCGACCGCCATGCCGTTGACGCAGGCTATCACCGGCTTGTTGAGGTCGCGCAATTCCTGCAGCCCGCCGAAGCCGCCGACGCCATAGTCGCCGTCAACCGCGTCGCCGCCGGCAGCAGCCTTCAGGTCCCAGCCGGCGCAGAAGAACTTGTCACCGGCGGTCTTGACGATGGCGACGCGCAGCTCGGGATCGTCGCGAAACGCCTTGAAAGTCTCGCCCATAAGCCGCGACGTGTTCAGGTCGATGGCATTGGCCTTGGGCCGGTCAAGCGTGACTTCGAAGATCGTGCCCTCGCGGCGGGTGGTGATGATTTCAGCCATTCTTCTTGCCTCCCAGCACCATCAGCGCGTCGGCGATCCAGGCGCCCTTGCCCTCGGCGCAGACGATCAGCGGATTGATGTCGAGTTCCTCGATCTCGCCGGCATTTTGCTGCACGAAGCCGGCAATGCCCGATATCGCCTCGATTGCCGCCGTGACATCGGCCTTCGGCCGGCCGCGATAGCCGTCGAGCAGCGGGAACAGTTTCAGCCCGCGCAAAGCGGCCTCGATATCATCGCGGGTCGCCGGCAGCATGAGCGTGACGCTGTCGCGCAACAACTCGACCAGCACGCCGCCGGTGCCGAGCGTCATCACCGCGCCGAACATCGGGTCGCGGGTGAAGCCGACCAGCAGCTCGGCGACGCCATCGCGCACCATGCGCTCAACATAAAGGCCGGTGCCGAGCGGGCCGAGATCATGGGCGGCGGTGCTGACGGATTCGGCATCCCTCAAATTGAGCCGCACCGCGTCGAGCTCGGATTTGTGGATGACGCCAAGAGCCTTCAGCGCCACCGGGAAGCCGAGCGCCATCGAGGAGATCACAGCCTCGACCGCATTGCCGGCGCGCTCGCCCTTCGGCACCGAAAGCCCGGCCTCGATGAGCCGCGCTTTCGCCTCCGCCTCGTCCGGGGTGACATGGTCGCCGGCCGGCGCGCCGGACGCCGAGGTGTCGATCGGCTGCGCCGGCGGCTCGCGCCACGCCCAGCCGATGAAGGCTGCCGCCTGGGCGGCGTCCATGGCCTCGGAAATGCCGAACAGCGGCACCATGCCCCGCGCCATCAGCCCTGCAGTGTATTCCTCGGGCAGGTTCTCCGGCAGCGAGGACACGATCGCGCCTTGCGCGCTGTTGGTCTTCAGCGCTGCTTCGAAGGCGCGCAGCGTCGCCCACCAGTCCGTGTCAGAGCAGCGGTCGGGGCGCGGAAAGTCGAGCACCAGCATGTTGAGGTCGAAGCCGCCAGACACCATGGCGGTGAAGGTGGCGGTCATCGCCGGCTCGTTGTTCCAGATGAAGGTATGGTAGTCGAGCGGGTTGGCCACCGCGACCAGCGGGCCGAGCGTCGATTTGACCTGAATGCGATGCTCGGCGGTGAGAGGCGGAAAGGTCACCCAGCGGCCTTCGGCGCTGTCGGCCATGACGGACGCCTCGCCGCCCGAACAGCTCATCGACGACAGCCGGTAGCCGGGCAGGGGACCGGTGACGTGCAGCAGCTTCAGCGCCTCGATGAAGGCCGGGATCGAATCGATGCGGGCGATGCCGAGCCGCTTCAGGAACGCGCCGGACGCTGCGTCCGAGCCGGCCAGCGACGCGGTATGCGAGACGGTCGCCTGCCGCGCCTGCTCGGAGCGGCCGACCTTCATGGCGATAACAGGCTTCTTCAGCTCTCGTGCCCGTGCCGCCAGCCTTTCGAAGCCGGCTACCGAGTCGAAGGCCTCGATATGCAGGCCGAGCGCGGTGACGCGGTCGTCCTCGATCAGGCCGAGCGCCATTTCGGAAAGCCCGGTCTGCGCCTGGTTGCCGGCGGTCATCAGAAAGGCGATCGGCAGGCCGCGCTTCTGCATCGTCATGTTGATGGCGATGTTCGACGACTGGGTGATGATGGCAACGCCGCGACCGCCTTCAGGCAGCCTGATGCCGCCATGCTGGTCGGGCCACAAAAGCGCGCCGTCGGCGTAATTGATCAGCCCATAGCAGTTCGGCCCGATGATCGGCATGGGACCCGCCGCCGCGACCAGCTCGGCCTGCAGCCGCTCGCCGTCCTCGTCATAGGCCTCGGTTTCGAGGAAGCCGGCGGCGAAGCAGACCGCACCGCCGGCGCCGCGCTCGGCCAGCGCCTTGACCACTTCGATGGTCAAGTGCCGGTTGACGCCGATGAAAGCGGCATCCGGCGCACCGGGCAATTCGGCCACCGAGCGATAGGCCTTGCGGCCGGCGACCTCGTCCTTGCTTGGATGCACCGGCCAGATCTCGCCGGCAAAGCCCATCTTGATCGACTGCGCGACGACGGCAGCAGCCTGCACGCCACCGAAGACTGCGATCGTTCGTGGGCGCAAAAGCCGCTCAAGTTTGTGCATCGTCATCTTTTCGTTTGAGCATGATCTTTTCCAAAAACCGGATTCCACTTTTTGGGATCATGCTCTAGCCCCCGAACGGGCGCAGCAGCGCCCGCGAGATGATGTGGCGCTGGATTTCCGAGGTGCCTTCCCAGATGCGCTCGACGCGGGCGTCGCGCCAGATGCGTTCCAGCGGCAGATCGTCCATCAGCCCCATGCCGCCATGGATCTGGATCGCCTCGTCGGCGACGAAGGCGAGCATCTCGGTGGCCTTCAGCTTGGCCATGGCCATGTCCTGGTCGGTAACGGTGCCCTGATCGTACTTCCAGCCGGCTTCGAACACCATCAGGTCGGCGGCCTTCAGCTCGGTCGCCATGTCGGCGAGCTTGAACGACACGCCTTGGAACTTGCCGATCGGCTGGCCGAATTGCTGGCGCTGCGCGGCGTATTCGATGGCGTGGCCAAGCGCCCGCTCGGCGCGGCCGAGGCAGGTGGCGCCGACCTGCAGGCGCGTCGCGCCGAGCCATGAATTGGCGACGTCGAAGCCCTTGTGGACCTCGCCGAGCACCTGACCTGCCGGCAACCGGCAATCGTCGAATTCGAGGATGGCATTGGTGTAGCCGCGATGCGAGACGTTGCGGTAGCCGTCGCGCACGGTAAAGCCCTTGGTGCCCTTGTCGACGAAGAAGGCGGTGATCTTCTTACGCTTGCCGCGCGCAGAATCCTCTTCACCCGAGGCCATGAAGACGATGGCGAAATCGGCGAGGTCGGCGTGGCTTATGAAATGCTTGGTGCCGTTCAGCACCCAGTCGTCGCCGTCCTGCACGGCGGTTGCCTTCATGCCGCGCAAATCGGAGCCGGCGCCCGGCTCGGTCATTGCAAGGCAATCCCATTTTTCGCCGCGAATGCACGGGAACAGATACTTCTCGCGCTGCTCCGGCGTGCCGGCAAGGAGGATGTTGGAAGGCCGCGCCACGCAGGTCCAGTGCAGCGCGTAATTGGCGCGGCCGAGCTCCTTTTCATAGAGCAGCCAGGTCACCGTATCGAGCCCGGCGCCGCCGACATCGGCCGGCATGTTGGCGGCATAGAGACCAGCTTCGATCGCCTTGGCCTTGATCTCCTCGATCAGCTCACGGCGCAGCACGCCGGTGCGCTCCACTTCGCGCTCATGCGGGTAAAGCTCGTTCTCGACGAAGGCCCGCGTCGTCTCGACGATGAGCTTCTGTTCCTCCGAAAGACCAAAATCCATGGTCTCAGCCTTTCTTCTTTTTCTTCGGCTTTTCAGCCTTGGCCTTCTCGGCAGCCTTGGAGGCGGTGGGCTTCTTCGCCGCAAGCTTAGCCAGCTGCCTGGTATAGTCCTTATGCAGGGCGCCGGCGCCCCAGCCTTTGCCTTTGTTCTGCTTCGACAGTGCCTCCATGATCGCGACCAGATTGTCGTCGCGGATCTTTTCGAGTTCGCGGATCGACAGACCGTGCGCCTGGTCGTCCGACTGGGTCGCGATCAGCTCGACCAATTCGTCGTTGAACTCCGGCACATCCATCAGCTTGGTCCATGGCCATTTCAGGCACGGGCCGAACTGCGCCATGAAGTGGCGCATGCCGGCCTCGCCGCCGGCGACACGATAGACCTGGAACATGCCCATCTGCGCCCAGCGCAGGCCGAAGCCATAGCGCATGATGTCGTCAAGCTCCTCGACCGTGCAGATGCCGTCCTTGACCAGCCACAGCGCCTCGCGCCAGGCCGCTTCGAGCAGGCGGTCGCCGACAAAGGCTTCGATCTCCTTGCGGATCACCACCGGCTTCATGCCGATCGAGGCATACATCTCCTTGGCGACTTCGATCGCCTCGGGAAAGGTCTGTTCGCCGCCGACGATTTCGACCAGTGGCAAGAGATAGACGGGGTTGAACGGATGGCCGACCACCAACCGCTCCGGATGCTTCTTCATCGCCACCTGCATGTCGGTCGGCTTGATGCCGGAGGTGGAGGAGCCGACAATGGCGTTGGCCGGCGCATAAAGGTCGATCTCGGCCAGCACGCGGTGCTTGAGGTCGAGCCGCTCCGGCACGCTTTCCTGGATGAAGTCGGCATCGGCGACCGCCTCGGCGATCGTCTTGGCGAAAGTGAGCTTGCCCTCTTTCGGCAGGCCGCCGGGCAGCATCTGCTTGTAGGCGCGTCGCGCTCCCTTCATCACCTCGCCGACCTTGCGTGACGCCTCGGGGTCGGGATCGAAGATCGACACGTCGATGCCGTTGAGCAGCAGCCGCGCGACCCAGCCGGCGCCGATGACGCCGCCGCCGATGGCTGCCGCCTTGTTGATGATGCTCATGCGGAGGCTCCGGTTCTTGTGCTGGCTGTTGCGGGGTCGGTGAGGGCGACACGCTCGCCGGCACGGATCACGGACGCGTCATAGGCCTTGCGCGCGAACACTTCGAGCACGAAGGGCCGGAAGAAATCGATCGGCAATGTCTCGTAATCCGGGTCGAAGCTCGACTGGTCCCAGCGCTCGCAAAACTCATCGCAATCGTCGAAGTAGATGTGCCCGGCGAAACGGTCGCGGGCGTGCGGGTTGCCGCCGAGGTGATGTGCGTAATAGAGGCGCTGGAAGTCGCCGTGCTTTTCCACCACCCAGGTGCATTGCTCGCGTACAAAGGGCTTCAGGATAGACGCTGCATATTCGTCGTGATTATAGGGCGCGTAGATGTCGCCGATGTCGTGCAGCAAGGCGCAGGCAATCCAGTCGGTGTCGGCGCCGTCGCGCCAGGCCCGCGTCGCCGCCTGCACCGAATGGCCGAGCCGGGTGATCTTGTAGCCCGACAGCCCTTCGTCGAGCTGGACAAGCGCGTCGAGCAGACGCTCACCGGTCTTTGCCGCATAGTCGATCTCGTGCTCGGTGAGGAAGGCATAGTCCTCGCGGTCGCCGTCCTTCATGGCGGTGAACTTCACGGTCTTCATCGGCGGCTCCTCCCAGCCGGGTTCTTCCCGCCCTTGCTCAAAGCGGTGCGCGCTTCGTCAGGTTCAGCTTCTTGCGGACTTCGTCCGGGCCGATGACCCTTGCGCCCATGTTCGACACGATGCTGACCGCCCGCTCGACCAACTGCGCATTGGTCGCCAGCACACCCTTGTCGAGCCAGAGATTATCCTCGAGCCCGACACGGACATTGCCGCCGGCCAGCACCGCGGCAGCGGCATAGGCCATCTGGTTGCGGCCGATGGAAAAGGCCGACCAGGTCCAGCTCGACGGCACGTTGTTGACCATCGCCATGAAGGTGTTGAGATCATCTGGCGCCCCCCACGGCACGCCCATGCACAATTGCACGAGAGCATCCGGATCCAGCACCTTTTCCTCGACCAGCTGCTTGGCAAACCACAGATGCCCGGTGTCGAAGGCCTCGATCTCCGGCTTGACGCCGAGCGCCGTCATCATGCCGCCCATGGCGCGCAGCATGCCGGGCGTGTTGGTCATGACATAGTCGGCTTCGGCGAAATTCATGGTGCCGCAGTCGAGCGTGCAGATCTCCGGCAAGCACTGGCGAACATGTTCCACGCGGTTGGTCGCACCGCCCATATCCGTGCCTTTTTCGTTCAGCGGCAGGGGGGTTTCCGGTGGGCCGAATACCATGTCGCCGCCCATGCCGGCGGTCAGGTTCAAAACGACATCAACGTTTGCCGCGCGGATGCGCTCGGTTACCTCGCGGTAGAGATGCACGTCGCGCCTAGGCTTGCCGGTCTCGGGATCGCGCACATGGCAGTGCACGATCGCAGCCCCTGCCTTTGCCGCCTCGATGGCCGAATCGGCGATCTGCTTGGGCGAGCGCGGCACGTGCGGGCTGCGGTCCTGCGAACTGCCGGACCCGGTCACGGCACAGGTAATGAAAACCTCACGGTTCATCGCTAACGGCATCGGACTCTCTCCCAATAGAACGTAGGGCAAGAATGCCTGACTTGCCGGAAACTGTTTTGCGTTTTAGGAAGATCATGTGACCAAAACCGAAAAACCGACGATCTTTCGTGCCGAACGTTTGCCGCTCAAGGTGACGCTGCTGGTATTCTCCGGCTCGTCGATCATGTGTGTTGCGTCGGCCGTCGACCCGTTGCGCGCCGCCAACCGTATTGCCGGCGAGACGCTGTTCGATTTCAGGCTGGTCTCGGTCACAGGCGAGGCGCCGGTCACCACATGCGGCCTGCCGGTGGCGGTCAGCGGCCGCTTCGATGCGGCTGACACAACCGACATGCTGGTCGTCGTCGCCGGCTTCGGCACGCAGAACTACGCCACTTCAGCCTTGCTTTCCGGACTGCGCCGGGCGGCGCGCGCGGCACGCGCCTGCGGCGGCGTCGAGGCCGGCACCTGGCTGGTGGCGCGCGCGGGCTTGCTGGAGGGGCGCAGCGCCACCACCCACTGGGAGGATATGGAGGATTTTTCTTCGGCCTTTCCCGGCGTCGACGTGCGCCCCGACCGCTACGTCATCGACGGTCCCGTATTCACCTCTGGCGGCGCCTCGCCGACCTTCGACCTGATGCTGCATCTGATCCGCACGCGGCTCGGCATGGCCGTGGCGCTCGATGTCGCGAGCGTCTTCATCTACGACCAGGCGCGCGCCGCGACGGACGCGCAGCCGCTGGTCTCGCTCGGCCGTCTTGACGGCTACGATCCCAGGCTGGCGCAAGCCATCCGGCTGATGGAAGCGCATGTCGACCAGCCCCTGACTGTCGCCGCCGTGGCCAAGCGCGCCGGGGTGACGGCGCGGACGCTGGAAAGTATCTTTCGCAAGTCGATCGGCGAAACGCCGGGCGCCTATTATCTCAGGCTGCGCCTCGGCGCCGCGCGCCGGCTGGTGGTCGATACGCGCATCGCCATGGCGGACATTGCCGGGCGAACGGGGTTTTCGTCCGCCGCGGCATTTTCCAGAGCGTTTTCAAGAGCGTTCGGCGAAGCGCCGGTCAGGCTGCGCCTGAGATAGTGGGGATCAGGCAGCGTCTTGGCGGACGCTGTTGCCGTCGATCTGCGAGCGCATCTGTCTCGCCAGATGGGTCTCGAAGCGGCTGGCGACCGCGCGATCCCATTCGTTTGCACTCAGCGCACCATGCTTGGGGTGCGGCAGCGCCATCAGCCGGTCGATGATCGATCCGGCCTCGCCAGATGAGAGCAGGGCGTCGATTTCGCGTTCGTGCTGCATATCGTTTCGCCTCCTTCTTTCTGATTCCCGCCACGAACCACACTATAGGAACTCCGTGACGGCTGTTTGAAGGCAAGAGCGAGGCGATTGATGGGCGATGCCGGGCAAAGTTTTGTCCGCCGCCGCCCATCTTGGGCACGATCTTTCCGACAGATCAGGCGGTGCGTCAGCCGAGCCGCATGGACAGTTCGACATCCTCGCCGAACGGCGTGGACATGTAGCCGCTTCCGGTCGAGCGCACCCGCGAGAGGTATTCGGGGCAAAGATCGGCATTGTCGGCAACGACCAAGGCGCCCGGCCTGAGGCGACTTTCAACTAGGGTCAAGACCTCGGGATAGAGCGCTTTGGCGCCATCGAGCAGCAGCAGGTCGACCGTTTCGGGAAGATCGACGCTTAATGTTTGCAGCGCGTCTCCCTCTCGGATTTCCACCATGTCGATGAGACCGCCTGCTGTGAGGTTGCTCCTGGCGCGCGCCACCTTGGATGGCTCGAACTCGCTGGTGATCAGGCGCCCGCCGCCATTGTCCCGCAAGGCTGCGACAAGGTGCAGGGTCGAGATGCCGAACGAGGTTCCAAATTCGACGATCGTCCGGGCGCCGCTGCTCCGTGCCAGCATGTAGAGCAGCGTGCCGGTCTCTCGCGAAACGGGAAGCCAGAGATCCTTTAGCCGCCCGTAGAAATCGAGGTATTCGGTCTTGCTCCGAATGAAGCGGCTCCGCTCCTCGGCGGAGAGCTCCGCCACGGCATGGCTCGTTGCCGCAGCGGCTTCCTCGAACAGGCGGTCCAGCAGGGGCGCCAGCGGCGTTGTCGTCAGTGTGGTCATATTGGTCTCCAGTCAAAATTGAATGCGTTCTTGTGCGGCATTCAAAATACGACTAATCAGTCGCATTCACTAATCGCATTGGCGCGCCTCTCAATGAGCGATCACCGAAGTCCGCGGATTTCCTCGCGAAAACAGCCCAAGCAGGCCCGCTCGGCGGAGCTCGTTGCTGCGATTTTGGAGGCTGCTGTTCAGGTTTTGGCGAGGGAAGGCGCGCAGCGCTTCACCACGGCGCGGGTGGCCGAGAAGGCCGGTGTCAGCGTCGGATCGCTGTATCAGTATTTTCCGAACAAGGCGGCGATCCTGTTTCGGCTCCAGAGCGACGAATGGCGGCAGACGACCGACTTGCTGCGCGACATCCTCGAGGATATCAGGAAACCGCCGCTTGAACGGCTGCGCGGCCTGGTCCACGCCTTCCTCCGCTCGGAGTGTGACGAGGCTGCGGTGCGTGTGGCGCTTGACGACGCCGCACCGCTTTACCGCGACGCGCCTGAGGCGCAGGCGGCAAGGGCGTCCGGAGACCGCACCATCCAGCTCTTCATGCAGGAGGCGCTGCCCAACGCCGCGCAAGCGACGCGCGAATTGGCCGGCGACCTGGTCATGACGACGCTGAGCACGGTGGGGAAGCAGTTCTCGGAGGCGCCCCGAACCCCGGCGGAGATCGAAGCCTACGCCGACGCCATGGCCGACATGTTCTGCGTCTACCTAAGAGGCCTCGATCACGGCTAGGACATATGCCAGGCCCGGTCAGCAAGCAGACCGAAAGTGTCGCACCGGGCAAACCTTGTCGGTTTCGGCCCCGCGGAAGCCGCCTTTATCCGCGGCCGCTGAAAATGCGGCCGCGAAACGGCACGCCTCAGACGTACCGGTTGACGATGTTCTCGAGCAGTTCCTGGCGGCCGGATCGGGGCTGCGGCTCGATCTTCTCCTTGACGACGCGATCAGCAATTTCCTCCAGCGTGCGCTTGCCGGCAAGCATCGCCTTGGCCTCGGCCGAATCCCAGCCGGCATAGCGCTCGGCGAGCGGCGCCGACAGCGCCTTGTCCTCGACCATGCGTGCCGCTGCCTTGAGGCCTCGAGCGCAGCAATCCATGCCGCCGATATGACCGATCAGCAGATCCTGCGGATCGAGCGACTGGCTCCTGAGCTTGGCGTCGAAATTGGTGCCGCCGGTCTTGAAGCCGCCCGCCTGCAGTACGTGATAATAGGCGAGCGCCATCTCCGGTACATTGTTTGGGAACTGGTCGGTGTCCCAGCCCGATTGGTAGTCGTTGCGGTTCATGTCGATCGAGCCGAAAATGCCGAGCGCATTGGCCAGCGCCAGTTCATGCTCGAACGAATGGCCGGCCAGGATGGCGTGGCCTTGCTCGATGTTGAGCTTGACCTCGTTCTCCAGTCCGAAACGCTTGAGGAAGCCATAGACGGTGGCGACGTCGTAATCATACTGGTGCTTGGTCGGTTCCTGAGGCTTCGGCTCGATCAGGATGGTGCCTTCGAAGCCGATCCTGTGCTTGTAGTCGACGACCAGATTGAGAAAGCGGCCGGCCTGTTCCTGCTCGCGGGCAAGGTCGGTGTTGAGCAGCGTCTCATAGCCCTCGCGGCCGCCCCACAGCACGTAGTTCTCGCCGTTCAGCCGCTTGGTGATGTCGATGCAGTGTTTCACCGTCGCGGCCGAATAGGCAAAGACGTCCGGATCGGGATTGGTGGCGGCGCCCGACATGAAGCGGCGGTTGGAGAACAGGTTGGCCGTGCCCCACAACAGCTTGACGCCAGTCTGCTTCATCTTTCCCGAGAAATAATCGGCGATCTCGTCGAGCCGCGCCGCACTTTCGGAAAAGTCCCGGCCCTCCGGCCGCACATCGGCATCGTGGAAGCAGAAATAAGGCGCGCCCAGCAACGAAAACATCTCGAAGGCGACGTCGGCCTTGAGCTTGGCCAGCTCCATCGTGTCGATACCGCCGGCCTTGGGGAACCACGGCCGGTCAAACGTCTGGCCGCCGAACGGATCGCCGCCCGGCCAGGCAAAGGAATGCCAATAGGCGACGGCAAAGCGCAGATGGTCTTCCAGCCGCTTGCCGGCGACGATCTCGTCGGGATTGTAGAACCGGTAGGCCAGCGGATTGGTCGAATCCGGTCCCTCATATTTGATCTGTTGGATGTCGCCGAAAAAACCGCTGGTCATGTTCTTTTCCTCTCGCATGGTTCGGCCTGATTACCTCAGGCGTAATTGGTTTCTCGCTGGCGCTGGTCGAAAAGGCTCATGTCAAAGCCACCCAACGAAGGAGACAGACCATGATCGACCTCAACACCATTGCCGAAAACTACATCGCCGCCTGGAACGAGAGCGACGCCGCGCGCAGGAAAGCCTTGCTCAAGGCGATCTTCACCGAGGATGTCGGCTACCGCGATCCGATCATGCAGGGCGACGGCCATGACGGCATCGCGGCGCTGATCGACGGCGTGCAGCAGCGCTTTGCCGGCTTCAGATTCTCGCTGAAAGGCAAGCCGGACGGCTTCGCCGATACCATCCGTTTCTCCTGGAACCTCGGGCCGGAAGGCGTCGAGTCCGTCATCGAAGGCACCGATATCGGCATCATCGAAAATGGCCGGCTGAAAAGCGTCACCGGCTTTCTCGACAAGGTGCCGGCGCAGTGAGGCCTTTTCGGCACGCCGCAGCGAGGGCGGGAAACCGCTCACGCCGTGGCGCTCCTGATCGCCGGGTAGAGCTGGCGGTAGCGCTGATAGGCCTGCGCATAGGCATCGCCGAGGGCGGCGACCGGCTCGACCGTGGCGTCCGTCGCCGGCGCCGTGCACACGGCGCGCGGATCGGCAGCGGTCGCCGCGATCAGGCCAAGCCGGGCCGCACCGAACGCGGCGCCGAAATCGCCGTCGGCGGGAATATCGATGGGCAGGCCAAGCGCGGTGGCGATGGCCTTCAACCAGTAGCGCGAACGCGAGCCGCCGCCGATCGCCGTCACCCGGGTCAGCGTCGTGCCGGCCTTGGCCAGAGCTTCCAGGCTGTCGCGGAAAGCGAAAGCGACGCCTTCGAGCACGGCCTGGGTCAGCGCCGCGCGGCCGGATTCGTGTGCAAGCCCCGTAAACGCGCCGCGAATGGCGGAATCATTGTGCGGCGTCCGTTCGCCTGAGAGATAGGGCAGGAAGGAGACACCGGTCGGCGCCTGCAGCGCATCGCCGAGTTCGGCGGTCAACTCGCCGGCGCTTTTTCCAGCGATCCCCGACAGCCAGTTGAGCGAATCGGTTGCCGACAGGATGACGCCCATCTGGTGCCAGGTGCCGGGCAGTGCGTGGCAGAAGGTATGCACGGCGCTTTCCGGATTGGGCAGATAGGACGCGTTGGCGGCAAAAAGCACGCCCGACGTGCCGAGCGAGACGAACGCCTGCCCGGCGCCGACCGTGCCCATGCCGCAGGCCGAAGCCGCATTGTCGCCGGCACCGCCGGCGATCGGGATGCCCGCCTGCATGCCCCATTTCGCGGCCAGTTCGGCGCGCAAGGCACCGGCCTTGGCCGTGCCTTCGACCAACGACGGCATCTGGCTTTCGTCGAGCGACGTGACAGCGAGCAGTTCGGCGGACCAGGCTCGTCTGCCGACATCGAGCCACGACGTGCCAGCCGAATCCGACATTTCCGAAATATGCTCGCCGGCGAGCCAGAGCCGCAAAAAGTCCTTCGGCAGCAGAACCCTTGCCACCTTGGCGAAAACAGCCGGTTCGTTGTTCCTGACCCAGGCCAGCTTCGGCGCGGTGAAACCGGGAAAGACGATGTTGCCGGTCAGCTTGCGAAAGCGCGGGTCGGCATCGAGTGCAGCCGCCTCGGCGTGGCTTCGCGTGTCGTTCCACAGGATGCAAGGGCGCAGCACCCGATCGGCGGCATCAAGCAGAGTGGCGCCATGCATATGGCCGGAAAGGCCGATGCCTTTGACCGCCGCGAGTTCCTTCGCATGCATTGACCGCAGCTCGCCGACCGCCGCTTCGCAGGCGCGGATCCAGTCGGCCGGGTTCTGCTCGGACCAGCCGGGATGCGGGCGCGACACGTCGAGCGGCGCATGGCCGGAACCGACGATGCTCTGCCTTGCATCGATCAGCAGCGCCTTGACACCCGACGTGCCGAGATCGAGGCCGAGATACATGTTTCCTCCCATGTCCGTCATGCCTGGCGGCGACGGTCTTTCTTGCTTCCCCGCCCGGTCCTGTGACACGGGCGGCGAAGATATCCCGGCAATCGTGCCGCCGGAAACGCACCCCGGTCAACACGAGAAGATTTTTTCGACGCTCGAAAAAATCTGGTCGGGGCAGTTTTTAAGGCAAGATGTGGCCTTGGTCAATTCGCCGCGAGAGCGGTTGCGCGCCGTGAAAACAGTGCCGATAGCGGGCTGTCCGGCCGTGCCAGCGCGCGTTCCGCCGCAAGCGCCCGCGCCAGCGCGCCATCACCGGAACGCAATGCCGCTTCGATCAGCGTCAGGTCGATGACGTCGCGTTGGGCGTGGCTGCCGCCGAAGCGATGGGCGATCGCCCGGATCGGCCGGATCAGGCGGATCGTCCCGGCATAATTACCGTCGCCGAATGCCTTGATGGCGAGCGTCAGGGGATGGCCGACATCCCTGGTGAAACCAGCGTTGTCGTCTTTGCCCTGCATCGCCTCGCGCTGCGCCTCGAGCAAGCCGCGGGCCGGCGCTTCGAGGCCGGCGCCGACAAACGCCATCATTGCGTGGGCGTCGTTGAAGGCATAATGGCCGGCGCTGGCCTTGGGCAACCAGTTGGCGGCCAGTGCCGTCCAGCGGTCGCCGACATCGACGCCGCCGAGATGCAGGCGCCACAGGATCGCCGAGGCATCGACCATGTTGAGCGCCAGCGTCGAGCGCTCGCCATAGATCGGCCCGTCGTAGAGCGCCAGCACGTCGTCGGTCTCGCCGAGGTCGTAATGGAACAGCGCCAGATGCCACCAATTGTGCACCTGCAGAAAGCTTTCCCGCGTCCACGCTTCGGGGTTGGCGCGCATCCACAGAATGCCGTCCTTCTGCCGGCTCTGCATCTCCATGACGTGGGCGACGGCATGCTGGGCCCAGCCGTCGCGCGGCTCGATATCGACCGCCGTGCGGCCAAGTTTTTCGGCGCGCGCGTAGTCGCCCATTTCCTCCAGCCCAAAGGCCTGCATGCCGAGTATGGCGTGGTAGCCCGGCATGCCGCTCTGCCAGGACGGCAGCGCGCGGCCGATGCGGTCGCGCAGCATGCGGGCGTTGCCGGTGAAGAAGTCGATCTGGTGGCCGGTCTGCAGCGCCAGCGCATCGAGCGGGAACTCGATGGCGATATCCTCCAGCACGCGGGCGGCCTCGTGCCAGCGGCCCTCCGCAAGGTGGCCAAGCGCGGCGACATGCGCCTGCTCGCGCGTCGTCGCGGCAAGCGGCAGCGCTGCCTCGTGACATGCCTTGGCCACCGCCGTCGCTTCACGCTCGGTGGCGAGGCCAAAGAGATAACCCTTGAACACATGCGCCATGACGAAGCCGGGATCTTCGGCGATTGCCCGGTCAACGGAACCGACAGGATCGCCGATGAAGCACTGCAATTCGCGCACAGCCTGGCTGTAGGACGAAAACCCGGCCTCCGTCGCGCCAGACAGCGCTAGGCCAAATGCATCCCTGACCGCCATGGCTTGTCCTCAGTTGCCCGAGCGCATCGCCACCGTGGCGATGCCGGCGCCGACCAGCAGCGTGCCGCCGGTGCGGTTGAAGATGCGGATCGCCTTGGGATTGCGCACGACGTTGCGCGCCCTTGCCGCAATCAGCGCATAACCGAAGGCATTGGCGAAGGCGAGCGCCAGGAAGGTCGTCTCGAAGATCAGCATCTGTGTCCAGAAATCCGCATGCCGGTCGAGGAACTGCGGCAGGAAGGCGACAAAAAAGGTGATGCTTTTCGGATTGAGCGCGGTAACCAGCCAGGCATGTGCCGTCATCTTGGCCGATGACACCGCATCGGTGCGCGGTTCGGCCCGCAGCGCGCCGCCGGCGCGAAACAGCTTGATGCCGAGATAGATCAGATAGCCGGCGCCGATCACCTTCAGCACGGTGAATACGGTGGCCGACGCCGCCAGCAGCGCGCCGATGCCCAGCATCGACAGTGTCATCGCGGTGAAGTCGCCGAGCGCCACGCCGACTGCCATCGGCAGCGCGGTGCGCCAGCCCTGGCCGAGCGCATAGGACACCACCAGCAGGATGGTCGGGCCCGGAATGACCAGAAGGACTGCCGAGGCGGCGGCAAATGCGGCCCAGTTTTCGAAGGACATTTTCTTCTCCTTGAGCTCAAAGAAGAGGATAAATCCTTGGCCTCGCGAAGATGTAAAGAGGCAAAAACCGAAAAAGCCCCTCGTTAACGGCAGATGGCTGGCCTTCACGCTTTTTCAACCATGATTGGTGAAAATGCCTGCTATCCGGCCGGACCGTGTTTCCCGCCGATAGCGTAGGGTTTGGGTAAATGCGTGAGTTGCCGCACGGTCTGTCGCTGCCGCATAATGGCGACGCAATCGAAACCGAAATACAGCTTTCCCGCCGCACGGTGCTGTCCGGCGCCGGTGCGCTGGCGCTGCTCGGCGTCGCCGGCTGCAGCCAGACGCTGGATCTGCCGTCGCTCCAGCTCGACGACGTCACCACCGGCTCGATCCGGCCCGTGCGTCCGAGCATCAGCGTCGACAAGAACATCACCAGCCCCGACGTGATGTACGCTTCGCTCACCGACGGTGGCTTCAATGTACCGGAGGTGCCCTACCTCAAGGTCAAGCCGGAGTTCCGCCGCCAGATTGTCGTCGATCCGACCGGCGAGCAACCCGGCACGATCGTCGTTCACTCGCAGGAGCGGCTGCTCTATCTGGTGCAGCCCGGCGGCGAAGCGATCCGTTACGGCGTCGGCATCGGCAAGGACGGATTCCGCTGGTCGGGCCGCGCCAACATCCAGTACGGCAAGGAATGGCCGGTCTGGACCCCACCGCCCGAGATGATCGCCCGCAAGCCGGAGCTGGTGAAATGGCAGAGCGGACAGCCGGGCGGCCTCGACAATCCGCTCGGCGCGCGTGCCCTCTACATCTATCAGAACGGCAGCGATACCGGCTATCGCATCCACGGCTCGCCCGAATGGCGGAGCATCGGCCAGGCGATGTCGTCGGGCTGCGTGCGCCTGATCAACCAGGACATCATCGATCTCTACAGCCGCGTCTCCAAGAAGAATCCGGTCGTCGTCGTCTGACCGGCGGCTTCGCTTTCAGCGATCACTCTGCCGTTGCGCGATGCCGCAAGACAGGCGAATGTGCCTGCGATTTTCATCGCCCGGGAGACGTGACCAATGGCCGGAACTTTTGTCATCGCGCAAGGCGGCGGCCCAACCGCCGTCATCAACCAGACGGTGGTCGGCGCCGCGCTCGAAATCCGCAAGCGGCATCCCGGCGCCAAGGTGCTGGGATCCATCCACGGCGTGCGCGGCATTCGTGACGGCAATTACGTCGATCTTTCCGCCATCCCCGAGGACCGTTTGCGGCTGATCGCGGCGACGCCGAGCGCCGCGCTTGGTTCGACGCGCGACAAGCCGGATGCCGCCTATTGCGACCTCATCCTCAACGGCTTGAAGAAAGCCGGCGCCGACGCCTTCATCTACATCGGCGGCAACGACACGTCGGGCACGCAGCAGATCCTGACCGACGCCGCCGGCGGCAAGATCGCCTTCGTCCATGCGCCGAAAACCATCGACAACGATCTCGAGGAGAACGACCACACGCCCGGCTTCATGTCGGCGGCCGAGTTCGTCGCCGGGGCGTTTCTTTCGGTCGATCTCGATTTCCGCGCTCTGCCGGGCATCTATGTCGGCATCGTCATGGGGCGGCATGCCGGTTTCCTGACGGCCGCGTCCGCGGCATGGCAGCTCGACCAGGACAGCGGCCCGCATCTCGTCTACGTGCCGGAGCGGCCGTTCTCGGCGGCCGGCTTCATCGACGACGTGCGCGCCACGCTCGACCGCCACAAGCGCTGCATCGTTGCCGTCTCCGAAGGCGTCAGCACCGCCGACGGCAAGGCGCTGGTCGAAAGCCTGGTGCCGCCGGAAAGGCTGGAGCGCGACCAGCACGGCAACGTCAAGCTGTCGGGCAGCGACCTGCCGGCAGCCTTGGAGCGCGCGCTGGCCGAGGGATTGCCGGGCAAGCGGGCGCGCGTCGATGCGCTCGGCTACATGCCGCGCGGCTATGTCGGCGCCATCAGCGCGGTGGACGCGCAGGAGGCCTTCGACGCCGGCGCCTTCGCGGTCACGGTCGCCGACGAGGGCGGCGGTTCGGTGGCGCTGCAATATGACGGCAAGAAAACCGTGCTGAAGAAGGTGCCGCTGAAGAACGTCGCCGGCAAGACGCGCCATATGCCGGATGATTTCATGCTGCCCGATGTCAACCGGCTGTCCGATGCGGGGATGGCCTATCTGAAGCGGCTGGTCCCGCAAAAATACAAGGTCGGCAAGCCGTTCGTCTGATGCCGGCCTTGATCTGATGGACAACTGGTTCAGCAAAACCATCGTCGACGCAGAGACGACCATGCTGACCGAGCCCTTCGTGCATGAATTCGTGCGCGCCAATATCTGGCATTTGCGCGGCCGCGACGTCGACCTGCTGGTCGACACCGGCATGGGGATCTGCCCGCTGGCGCCGCAGATCGACACGCCGGCCGGCAAGCCGCTGCTCGCCGTCGCCACGCATATCCATCTCGATCATGTCGGCTCGCTGCACGAGTTTCCGTTGCGGGCAGGGCCGCGCCACAGCGCCGCGCAGTTCGGCAGCATGGATGAAGCAGTGACCTACGCCTACATGTTCCATGATCTGGAAGGGGCTGTCTCCAGGCTGCCGGCGGAGGGCTGGAAAGCCGCCGATTACAGGATTCCGCCAGCGCCGCTGACTAGGACCCTGGACGAGGGCGATAGGGTCGACCTCGGCGACCGCCAATTCCGCGTCCTGCATCTGCCCGGCCACTCTCCTGATTCGATCGCGCTGTTCGACGAGGCCGACGGCCTGTTCTTCGCCGGCGACGCCATCTACGACGCCACGCTGATCGACGACCTGCCGGATTCGGATCGTGCCGCCTACCGCCACACGATGCAGCGGCTGCTCGATCTGCCGATCCGCATCGGCCATGGCGGTCATGGACCGAGCTTCGACGGCAGGCGGATGCGCGAGATCGCCTCGGCGTATCTCAGGCGAACGGACGGGACAGCGGCATAGGAAGCCTCGGCAGGGGCGGTGAGGGGCGGCACAAACCTGAGGCGATTTTTCTTGGGTAGCTATTTTGTTCTTGCTTTGTGCCGGCAGCTATGCTAGTAATTTGGGTATGGTGCTGATTTGCCCCAACGACCCGCCGCAAGGCGGGTTTTTGTTTTCGGCTTTCGGCGCCAGCCCGGCAAGGCGGCTGCCAGCCGGAAATTAAATCTTCGTAATATTATCTGGAAACCACGATCGGCGCCCTAGATGCGGGGCTGTCGATTCGGTCGGCCGCCGTGCCAGGCGAGACAGGCAAGGCCGACACGCCGATGGAGCGTTCCGGTGACGGAACGCTGCGGCGCCCGATCAATCTCTCGCCCGGACAACGGCCATGTCACCAATCCAGACCCTTCGCAGACATCGCGTCGCCGCTTTGCTGGGCGCCGCGCTGATCGTCAGCCCCTTCGCCCTGCCTCTCGCTCCCAGGCTGAATGATGTCCTGGCGGCAACAGTGACGCCACCTGTCACCGGCATGACCGCTCCCAGCGGTTCGTTCGCTCCGGTCGTGGCGGCCGACAAACCGGCAGTGGTGACCATCACGACGGTCATGAAAGCCCAACAGCCGGACACCATGAGCGACGCCTCTCCCTTCGGCGGAAACTCGCCTTTCGACGATTATTTCCGCCATTTCTTCGATGACCAGGGACAGCCCGCCCCCAAAACACCGCCGGAGCAGGCGCCGCGCACCGAGGCCCTCGGTTCAGGCTTCATCGTCGGCGCCGACGGCACCATCGTCACCAACAATCACGTCGTCGACGGCGCCCAGTCGATCAAGGTGACGCTCGACGACGGCACCGAGCTTCCCGCCAAATTGATCGGCCATGACGCCAAGAACGATCTTGCCGTGCTCGAGGTCCAAGCCGGCAAGCCCTTGCCGACCGTCAAATGGGGCGATTCCGACAAGCTCATGCCGGGCGATCAGGTGCTCGCCTTCGGCAATCCTTTCGGCCTTGGCACCACCGTCACGGCCGGCATCGTCTCGGCGCGCGGCCGCGACCTGCACAGCGGGCCGTTTGACGATTTCATCCAGATCGACGCACCGATCAACCGGGGCAATTCCGGCGGCGCGCTGACGGATGTGAACGGCAATGTCGTTGGCATCAACACGGCGATCTTTTCGCCGAATGGCGGCAGCGTCGGCGTCGGCTTCGCCATCCCCTCGGACCAGGCGCAAAAGGTCGTCGCCAAGCTGATGAAGGGCGGCTCCATCCAGTACGGCTATCTCGGCGTCCAGATCCAGCCGGTGACGCCTGATATGGCGAGCGCCATCGGCCTCGATCACCCCGCCGGCGTGCTGGTCGCGCAGGTCAGCGACGGATCGCCGGCCGCCAAGGCCGGCATCGAGACCGGCGATGTCATTACCAGCTTCGCCGGCCGGGACATAAAGGATCCAAGGGACCTGTCACGCGCCGTCGCCGACATTGCGCCCGGCACGAGGGAAGCGCTCAATGTCTGGCGCAAGGGGAAGGGCCTGCAGATCTCCGTCGAGATCGGGCGCAACGAAGACGATATGGCGACGGGATCGGTGGCCGGCGATCAGGGTCAGCCGTCGACGGGGCAGGGCCTTCGCGCACCGACGCTCGGTCTCGGCCTGATGGACGTCACCCCGGATGTGCGCCAGGCAATGAACCTGGCAGGCAACCAGCACGGCGCACTGGTCGAGCGCGTCGACCCGAACAAGGCGGCATCGGCTTCCGGCATTCAGCCCGGCGACATCATCGTCGCCGTCGACCAGCATCCGGTGAGGAGCGCCAGGCAGGCTAACCAGGCGATTTCTCAGGCTGCCAAATCCGGCAAGAAATCGGTGCTGCTGCTTGTCGAGCGCGGCGACGCCCAGATGTTTGTCGCCGTGCCCTTTGCCAGTGGCTGAGGCACGCGCCGCGCTGCCAAGATCGACGTAGAGCACTGCCGCCAGGCCGAGCCAAGATTTCGGTTGCCCGCGGGCGCGTCTTCGAGAAAACTGACAAGGGTCGATTGGACCTTGCGCAAACGGATATTCTCGATGGTTACCCGAGGCTTCTCTTCCGGACGAAAGCCCCCGACGGATACGAATGCACGTATCCCGCCGGGGCAGTATCTCGAGCAAGGTTTCCCGGTCCTGTCGGCCGGCCCGACGCCGCATGTGCGCACCGAGGATTGGTCGTTCACGCTTAAGCACGGGCCGCGGCCGATCAAGAAGTGGAACTGGGCCGAGTTCAATGCGCTGTCCTTGACCAAGATGACGCGCGACATCCATTGCGTGACCGCATGGACCAAGTTCGACACGGCGTGGCAGGGCGTGCTGGTCGACGACATCCTTGCCGACGCCGGCATCGAGCCGCCCACCGCCTTCACGCTGGCGCTGGGTTTCGACGGCTATTCCACCAACGTGCCGACGAAGGATCTCACCGGCGGCAAGGCGATGGTGGCACTGCTTTACGAGGGCAAGCCGATCACCCCCGATCATGGCGGGCCGGCGCGGCTGCTCGTTCCACATCTCTATTTCTGGAAATCGGCCAAATGGCTGAACGGGCTGCAGTTCACCGAGCGTGACGAGCCGGGTTTCTGGGAGTTGCGAGGCTATCATATCTATGGCGACCCGTGGCGCGAGCAGCGCTACACGAACGATCCATGAGCGACGCACCGGCGGCGCAGTCGCCCTGGCAGACAGTCACCATCACCCGCATCCAAAAGCGCACGCCGCGCGTCACCAGCTTTTTCCTGCAGCCATCGCGGCCCTTCGCTTACCGTGCCGGACAGCATGTCGACGTCAGGCTGACGGCGCCTGACGGTTATCAGGCGCGCCGCTCCTATTCCATCGCCTCGGCGCCGGAGACCGGCGAGACCATCGAACTGGCGATTGAAAAACTCGAGGACGGCGAGGTCTCGCCGTTCTTTCACGAGATTGCGGCGGTGGGCGACGACGTCGAATTGCGCGGGCCGCTCGGCGGCCATTTCGTCTGGTCCGACAGCGATGGCGGACCGCTCCTGCTCGTCGGCGGCGGGTCGGGCGTAGTGCCGCTGATGTCGATGGTCCGTCACCGGGCGATGCGGGGGTCGCTGGTCGCCGCCGCCTTGGTATTTTCCGCGCGGGTCTGGGACGAGGTGATCTTTCGCGACGAGTTGATCGACCTCGCCGAGCGCCGGGATGGCTTCGACCTGGTGCTGACGCTGACGCGCGAGCCGGCCCGCCGTCCGGCGGATTATGCGCGGCGGATCGACGCCGCGATGATGGTGCAAGCCATGACGAGGCTGCCCGCGCCGCCGAAGCTGGCCTTCGTCTGCGGCTCGAACGCATTCGTGACGGCCGCCGCCGAGGCACTGATCGATGCCGGCGTCCCGGCGGCACTCATCCGCACCGAACGCTACGGGGTCTGATCCGGTTCTGCTTGCTCCGTTGCAGTCTTCGCTGCCCGGCATAAACGGGCCGAAAACAGGTAGAACGGCAAGGTCGCGTTTGGCTGAAATGGTTAACGATTCGACAAACAACCGCTGCTGCTACTTTTATCGGTTTAAAAAATCGAACCGAACGGTTCGTTTCTGTTGACAATGCGTGCAGGACGCTGTGAACGCTGCCTCTCCAAGCCACCTTGCAGCCAGACCGATGCTATGGGCTATCTACTTGATATTTAGCAATAAAATTGTGGCGGAGGGAATCTCTGGCACAATTTCAAGGTGTAGATTCTTGGTCCACACCAAACAACTTCGTGATTGGAAACTGGCCATTGCCTTTCCCACATCGGGGCTGTCCGAACGACGCGAATTCCTCCCAAGACACGCCGCTCGCCGGACGGAAAAACTGAGATACTGGAGTACTAAAATGAAAAAGATCGCTCTTGCCGCCGTCGCCGTTTTGGCCATCACCGGCAGCGCCTTCGCTGGCAGCGACAACTTTGGTTCCAAGGGTGCGAACCAGCCTGCCGCTTCGGTCGACAGCTCGTACACGGCTTCCATTCAGAAGCCGGCTCATGCTGACGAGCAGCCTGTCCAGGGCGCCGACCGTAACCTCTTCGGCAACAACTAACAGCCGATCCCAGCATCAGGGCGGCGGGCATTATCCGCCGCCCGGGACCCGAGAAATTCAGGAGTATTAAAATGAAAAAGATCGTTCTTGCTGCCGCCGCCGTTCTGGCCATCACCGGCAGCGCTTTCGCCGCTAGCGACAATTATGGTTCCAACGGTGCCAACCAGCCTGCGCCTTCCGTCGATAGCTCGTACACGGCTTCCGTCAAGACGTCGGACCATGCTGAAAAGCAGCCGGTCGTCCAGGGCGCCGACCGCAACCTCTTCGGCAACAACTAATAGCCGATCCCAGCATCAAAGCGGCGGGTGAGCCCGCCGCTTGATTCGAAAATCCAGGAGTACCCAAATGAAAAAGATTGTTCTTACTGCCTTCGCTCTCTTGATTGCCGCCGGCAGCGCCTATGCCCGCAACGACAATGTTGGCGGGACCGACATCAACAAGCAGTCGACCGTCAACGTCGACAAGACGCAGACGTTTTCGGTACGTGACAGCAATTCGCCGATCTACAAACTGCTGAATTCGTCTGGCGATGTGCCCAAGTCCGCGCCTCAGGGCGCCGACCGCAACCTCTTCGGTAACAACTAGAGCAATTCCAGGAAAAGTGTGAAACGGTTTTCCGTCCGGAATTGCGTCAAAACAAAGAGATAGAGCGGTTCGGCGTTTCCATGAAACGATGAACCGCTCTAACAGCCGAACTGGAATTCCAAACAAGAGCGGCGGGCCATGCCCGCCGCTCTTGTCTTTGCATGGCGGAAAAGCGCCTGCTTCAAGCCGCCTTTGCTTCTGCTTCATGGAGCGCGAAAGAGCGCCCGTCGGCGTCGAAAATATGCAGGTCGCCTGCGTCCGCCGTCAGCCGCAGCGTCGCTCCGCGCTTGACCTCGACATTGCCCGGCAGCTTGGTCACCAGCGGCAGGTCGGCGCGGCCGATGTCGACATAGACGAGTTGGACCTCGCCGAGCTGCTCGACATAATCGACCGTCCCTTCGAACAAATAGTCGGCGCCGGTGGCAATCATCAGATCCTCCGGCCGCACGCCGAAGCTCACCGCAGCGCCTTTCACCGAGGCGGGTGTTG
The DNA here is from genome assembly GCF_040318275.1 of Mesorhizobium sp. M1217. Classification (NCBI taxonomy): domain Bacteria; kingdom Pseudomonadati; phylum Pseudomonadota; class Alphaproteobacteria; order Hyphomicrobiales; family Phyllobacteriaceae; genus Mesorhizobium; species Mesorhizobium sp. M1217. The sequence continues at coordinate 103,068 of NZ_JAMYMA010000016.1, forward strand.
TGATCGGCACCGTTGCCTTGCGGCCGCCGACATGGCTGACGACGGTGGGGTCGCCGGTCCTGTCGATCGTTGCCGGCAGGATGTTCATCGCCGGCGAGCCGATGAACTGGGCGACGAACAGATTGCCGGGCCGCTTGTAGAGCTCCATCGGCGTGCCGACCTGTTCGATATGGCCTTCCTTCAGAACCACGATGCGGTCGGCCAGCGTCATCGCCTCGACCTGGTCGTGGGTGACGTAGATCATCGTTGTGGCCGGCATCGATTCCTTGAGCTTGGCGATCTCGATGCGGGTAGCGACGCGCAGCGCCGCGTCGAGGTTGGACAGCGGCTCGTCGAACAGGAAGACCTTGGGATTGCGCACGATGGCGCGGCCGATAGCGACGCGCTGGCGCTGGCCGCCCGACATCGCCTTGGGCAGACGGTCGAGATATTTGGTCAGCTGCAGGATCTCGGCCGCCTGGCGCACCCGCTTGTCGATCTCGGCCTTGCTTTCCTTGCCGATCTTCATCGAGAACGCCATGTTGTCGTAGACGGTCATGTGCGGATAGAGCGCATAGGACTGGAACACCATGGCGATGCCGCGCTTCGACGGCGGCACGTCGTTGACGATTTCGCCGTCTATCTTGAGCTCGCCTGAGGTGATCTCCTCCAGCCCGGCGATGCAGCGCAGCAAGGTCGACTTGCCGCAACCAGACGGACCGACGAAGACGATGAATTCGCCCGACTTTATGTCGAGGTCGACGCCGTGCAGAATGTTGAGATTGCCGTATGATTTCTTCACTTGCCTTAGCGTGACATCGGCCATGGTACCCTCCAGTTCTTCCTTGAATTCAGTCGATACGCCCGAACCAGGCGCCGTAGCCGCCGAGGCGGATAGTGCCGGCGCCAGTCTGTCCCGAAAACCCGTGTCCCGGCAAGGGCTGCAGTGAGCGGCCGCCGAGATCGACCTCGGCCGGCTTTGCTCCGAGATTGAAGGCGCAGACGATCTGCTCGTTGCCTTCGCGGCGCGTGAAGGCGACGGTGTCGCCCTCGCTTTCGATGAACTCGATATCGCCCTTGGCCAGCGCCGGATGGGCGCGGCGGAAAGCCAGGAAGCGCCGATAGTGCTCGAGCAGCGAGCCGTCGTCGCCCTGCTGCACATTGACCGCTTGCGCAAGATGCTTGCTGGGCACCGGCAGCCAGGGCTTTGCCGTCGAGAAGCCGCCATTGCGGGCAGCGCCGTCCCAAACCATCGGCGTGCGGCAGCCATCGCGGCCCTTGAATTCCGGCCAGAAGCGGATGCCGTATGGGTCCTGCAGATCCTCGAAGCTGAGCTCGGCCTCGCTAAGCCCGAGCTCCTCGCCCTGATAGATGCAGACCGAGCCGCGCAACGACATCAGCAGCGCCGAGATGACCTTGAGGTAGGCGGTCGGGTCGGGCTCGCCGGCAGCCCAGCGCGAGGCAGGGCGCATCACGTCATGGTTGGAGAAGGCCCAGCACGACCAACCGTCGCTGGCCACCTTGCCGAAGGTTTCCAGCACCGAGCGCACCTTTGCCGCGCTGATCTTCTCCGGCGCCAGGAAGTCGAAGGAGTAGCACATATGCACGCGTTTGCCGCCTGCCGTATAGGCCGCCACCACTTCCAGCCCACGCTGCGAATCGCCGACTTCGCCAACCGCGGCCGTCGCCGGATATTCGTCGAGCAAGGCGCGGAAGCGTTCGAGGAAGCCGAGGTTTTCAGGCCGGCTCTTGTCGTAGAGATGGTCCTGGTAGTTGTAGGGGTTGACGGCCGGCGCCGTCTGGTCGTTGCGCTGCTCGGGCGGCAGCGGCGGATTGTCTTCCAGGCCTTGGCTGTGGAAGTAGAAATTGATGGTATCGAGGCGAAAGCCATCGACGCCGCGCTCCAGCCAGAAGCGGGTGACATCGAGCAGCGCGTCCTGGACCGCGCGGCTGTGGAAGTTGAGGTCGGGCTGCTCGGCCAGGAAATTATGCAGGTAATATTGCTGGCGGCTGGTGTCCCACTGCCAGGCCGAGCCGCCGAAGATCGACAGCCAGTTGTTGGGCGGCGTGCCGTCCGGCTTGGCATCCGCCCAGACATACCAGTCGGCTTTTGGATTGCTGCGGCTCGAACGGCTTTCCTTGAACCATGGATGGATGTCGGCGGTGTGCGAGAGCACCTCGTCGATCATCACCTTGAGGCCAAGCCGGTGCGCCTCTGCGGTCAGCGCGTCGAAGTCGGCCAGCGTGCCGAACATCGGATCGACGTCGCAATAATCCGACACGTCGTAGCCGAAATCCTTCATCGGCGATTTGAAAAATGGCGAGATCCAGATGGCGTCGGCATCAAGCGAGGCGATGTACGGCAGCCGGCCGATGATGCCCCTGAGGTCGCCGATGCCGTCGCCGTTCGAATCCTGATAGCTGCGCGGATAGATCTGGTAGATCACGGCACCTCGCCACCAGTCGCGATCGATCGCGAGATCGGGCTTCGGGGTCGCCTTCAAAGCGGATTGCATGATTTCAACCTCCTTTCACCGAGCCGGCAAGCAGCCCGCGGACGAAATAGCGCTGCAGCGAGAAGAACACGATCAGCGGCACGATGATGGTGACGAAGGCCGATGTCGTCAGGATCTCCCAGTCGCCGCCGCGCGAACCGAGCAACGCATTGAGCTTGGCGGTCAGCACGATCTGGTCGCCCTCGGTACCGAGGAAAACCATCGCCACCAGCAGATCGTTCCACACCCAGAGAAACTGGAAGATGGCGAACGAGGCCAGCACCGGGAACGACAATGGCAGGACGATCTTGACGAAGATCTCGAAATCGCTGGCGCCGTCGATCCGCGCCGATTCCATGATCTCGCGTGGCAGGCCGGCAATATAACTCCTCAACAGATAGATGGCGAAGGGCAGGCCGAAGCCGGTATGCGCCAGCCAGATGCCGAGATAGGTTTTCGACGGCACGCCGAAGAAACTGCCGACGCCGTTGTAGAGCTTCAACAGCGGGATCAGTGACATCTGCAGCGGCACGACCAGGAGGCCGATGATGACGGCGATGAGCAGCGCCCGGCCGGGAAAGCGCATCCACGCCAAAGCGTAGGCGGCGAACGCGGCGATCAGGATCGGGATCACGGTCGCCGGAATAGTGACTGTCAGCGAGTTCATGAAGGAGCGGCCGATGCCTTCCGAAAACAGCACCGTGTCGTAATTGTCGGTGGTGAATTTCGGCGGCGCCGACGAGGCGTAATAGACGCGCTGGCCGCGTTCGCTTTCGAAAGCCTTCGGCGAGGTCATGACGAAACTGCCGTCGGCATTGAGCTGCAGGGTCACGCCGTCCCCGAGATCGGCTGTCGTGCCGGCGGGATATTGCGTCGGCGCTGCCGACTTGACGCCGAAGGCGCTGATGTTGCGGGCAGGACCGTCGCCGAAGATATTGCCTTGCAGGACGAACTTGCCGTCCTTCTCGACCTGCGCCGAAGCGGGCGGCAGCCGTCCGGCTTCCGTCTGGCTGGAACTGGTGAACGAGTTCCACCAGCCCGAAGCGATGATCTGGTCCTTGTCGCGCAGCGACGAGACCAGGATGCCGAGCGTCGGGATCGTCCAGATCGCAACGAAGATGAAGACGGCGATATGGACGCCGAAACGGCTGACAAAGGACTTTCCGGTCGCCACGGCCATCTCAATGTCCCTCCGTCTCTTTGTTCGCCTGGCGGATGTTCCAGACCATGATCGGAATGACCGCGATCATGATGATGATGGCGATGGTGGCGCCGCGGCCGAAATCGCCGCCGCCGCGGAACATCCAGTCGAACATCAGATTGGCCAGCACCTGGCTGTTCCACTGGCCGTTGGTCATGGTCAGCACGATGTCGAAAACCTTCAGCACCAGGATGGTGATGGTGGTCCAGACTACGGCGATGGTGCCCCAGATCTGCGGCACCATGATCTTCCAGAAGATCTGGAAAGGATTGGCGCCGTCGATGACGGCGGCTTCCAGCGTCTCTTCCGGAATGCCGCGCAAGGCCGACGACAGGATGACCATGGCAAAGCCGGTCTGGATCCAGATCAGGATGACCATCAGGAAGAAGTTGTTCCAGAACGGCAGCGATATCCAGACCTGCGGCTGGCCGCCGAAATACTGGATGATGGCGTTGAGCAGACCGATCTGCGTCTGGCCGTCGCCGCGATACTCGTAGATGAATTTCCAGATGACGCTGGCGCCGACGAAGGAGATGGCCAGCGGCAGGAAGATCAGGCTCTTGGCGATGGTGCCCCACCAGATCTTGTCGGTGAGCACGGCGATGATCAGCCCGAGGAAGGTGCAGGCGGCCGGCACCACTGCCAGCCAGATGATGTTGTTGAGGATCGAGTTGCGGAACTCGCGGTCGCCGAACGCCCAGTGATAGTTGGCCAAGCCGACGAAATGGCCGCCGCCGCGATCGAGGAACGACAGCCTCAGCGTCTCCACCACCGGGTAGATCAGGTAGATGGTGAGGATGATCATCGCCGGCCCGACGAACAGCCACGGCCGGATCACCCCCTGCCGCCGCAGATTGTTAATCGCCGCCTTGCCGGAAACGCCGCGTGCCGGAAAGATCGTATCGAGTGCCTTGTTGGCGCCCCAGAAATAGGCGACGCAGCCGCCCACGCCGATGATGATGACGAATATCGCCGAAAAAATCTGAGCCGCCATGGGTCCCTCCCCCTGCGCACGGATCCGCCAGTCGAGAATGGCTTTGGCGACGGGATCATGCGCCGATTCAGTTGTCTGGAGCGCGACCAGCCGAAAAGCAGGTCACTGGGCGCGCATCATGCCGGAATGCGTTGTGCTCACGACAATCGACGCGACGCCAAGCACCGGATAAGGTCCGGGCCGTTTGAGGCCCGGACCGCATCACATTGGGAACGCAAGCCGGCCGCTTACTTGATCGCGTCCCAGCTTTTCTGGATATCGGTGGCGACGTCCTGGGCGGACTTGCCGCCGACCAGGTCGATCATGCCGGTCCAGAAGGCGCCGGCGCCGATCTTGCCCGGCATCAGGTCGGACCCATCGAAGCGGAAGGTCGAGGCGTTGGCCAGGATTTCGCCCTGCTTCTTCAGCGCGTCGCTGGCATAGGCGTCCTTGTTGACCGACTTGAACGGCGTCACGAAGCCACCCTGCGCCATCCAGATCTCATGAGCGAGCGGCAGCTTCAGGAATTCGATGAACGCGCGGGCACTCTTGCTATCCTTGGTGATCATGGCGAGCGTGCCGGCGCCCAGCACCGGAGTGCCGAGATCGGGCTTGGAGGCGTAGGGCGGGTAATAGAAGAAGTCGGCATCCTCGCCGATCTTGGTGCCTTGCGGGAAGAAGGTCGGGATGAATGATGCCTGGTGGTGCAGATAGCATTTTGGCGGCACCGAGAAGAGGCCCTTCGGGCTGTCGCGGAAATCGGTCGCCGCAACCGCCTTGGCGCCGCCCTCGACCATTTTGTCGTCGGTCGCGATCTTGCCGAAAATGTCGATGGCGTTGACCACGGCCGGATCATTGAACGGAATTTCGTTCTTCACCCATTTGTCGTAGGTCTCGGGCGTCTGGGTGCGCAACATGATGTCTTCGACCCAGTCGGTCGCCGGCCAGCCGGTGGCGCCGCCCGAACCAAGCCCGATGCACCATGGCGTGCCGCCGTCGGCGATGATCTTCTTTTCCAGCTCGGCAAGCTCTTCCTGCGTCTTCGGCACCTTGTAGCCGGCTTCCTCGAAATTATCCGGCGAGTACCAGACTAGCGATTTCACGTCGGCCTTGTAGGGGAACGCGAAGAAACCGGGCTTGCCGTCCTTGTCCTTGAAGGTGCCGAGGTCGACCCAGGATTGGCCGGCGCCGTAATTGTCCTTGACCCAGTTGGCGGTGTCGTCGCCGAGCGGCGTCAAAAGCCCCTTCGATGCCAGATCCTGGATCAGACCCGGCTGCGGCAGCACGGCGATGTTGGGCGGGCTGCCGGCCTGCGTGTCGATGACGATCTGCTGCTCGTAATTCTCCGACGAGGAGTACTTGATCTCGGCGCCGGTGGCTTCGGAGAAATAATCGAGAACGGTGCGGACAAGCCCTTCGTCCTCGCCGCGCCACGGTCCGAAGATCGTCAGCGTCTCGCCCTTGAGGTCGACCTTCTTGAGCTCCTCGTAGTTGGCCCAGTTGAAACGGGGATCTTCGCCCGGCTTGAACTTCAGTTCGGCTTGCGCCGGCATGGCCAGGGCGAGCGTGGCAAACGCAGCGCCCCGCAGAAGCATTTTCTTCATCGGTATTCCCTCCCAGTGGTGACAAACACCGAACGAAACCTCCATTCCGTCCGCCGGCGCTGCAGGACTGTGACTCAGTCGGAAAGGAACTGCAACCTTTCGTAGAGTCTTCCAAAGCGCTTTGGTGATTTTGATCACGCCACTGAATTGATCCGGAGTCAAGAGAAAGCCACGCTAATCGATTTGATTTCTGCGGCCGAGTGCCAGCGAAAGTGCGCTGCAGCACAGTTTTCTGGCGGTGCAGCAGCAAATTCGGCTTCAAACCGGTCTGAACCGTGCGTATGGTCATTGCGCTCGGCAAGGCGGTTCGTAGCGGCCAGCTCGATTCAGATTAAAAGCGCTTTGAGGTTTTGGAGGCCTCCGGTGAACCTCAAGCAGCTCTCCCACATGCTGGCGCTTTCGCAGACCACGGTCAGCCGCGCATTGAACGGCTACCCGGAAGTCAACGAGGAAACGCGCCGGCGGGTGGTCGATGCCGCCAAGCGTCACGGCTATCGCCCCAATCCGAGCGCGCGCCGGCTGGCGACCGGCAAGACCGGCATGATCGGCTATGTGCTGCCGACGGGGACGACCGTCGACATCGACCCGCATTTCGTCGAGTTCCTGTCCGGCCTCGGCGACTATGCGCGTTCGCACGAGCTCGACCTGGTGCTGTCACCGGCCGATGCCGACGACCAGGAGACGACCTACCGCCGTATTGTCGCCAACCGGCAGGTCGACGCGGTCTATATCTCGTCGCCGAGGCCGGCCGACCGCCGGGTGGCGCTGGTCAATACGCTCGGCATTCCTTTCATCGTCCATGGCCGCAGCGAAGGCTTCGATTTCGACTATCCCTTCACCGACATCGACAATGAGGGCGCCTTCCACGAGGCGGCGCGGCTTCTCGTCCAGCTCGGTCATAGGCGTCTGGCGCTGATCAATGGCGACGATCGCGAGACATTCGCCATCCACCGCGAGCGCGGCGTTCGGCGCGCGCTAGCGGCAAGCGGCCTGGTGCTTGGTGATCAGCATGTCTGTTCCCTCACCATGACCGAGGAGAACGGCTACCGCGCCGCCAGGCGTCTGCTGGAACAAAGCGACGCGCCAACGGCGATCGCCTGCTCCAGCCTGATCATGGCGCTCGGCGTGGTGCGCGCGGTGCGCGATCTCGGCCTGACCATTCCGGGCGACCTGTCGCTGATCGCCCATGACGACGTCTTTCCCTGGCTGAAGCCGGAGAATTTTTCGGTGCCGCTGTCGACGACGCGTTCGTCGATCCGCCTGGCCGGCGCGCGCATCGCCGAACGGCTGGCGGCGCGGATTTCCGGCCTGGAGGAGGGGGCTCGCGGCGAGGTCTGGCCGGTCGACCTGGTGGTCAGGGGATCGGTCGCCGGCGCACCGGCCTAGAGGCAATCACTCTGAACGGCCGAGGTCGACTCTTGGCGGCTGTTGGCCAGCACCAGCGAGTGCGTCCTGATCTCAGGCCGCAGATTTGAGGTGATCGATGAAGGCGCGCAGCTTCGGCAGGACTTGGCGCTTGCCTGGATGATAGAGGAAGACACCCGGCGTCGTCGTGGCGATGCTGTCCAGCACCGACTTGAGTTTTCCTTCTTCTATCAGACCTTCGGCGAGTGGTCGCGGTGTCTGCGCCAGCCCAACGCCCCGCGTCGCAGCCCCGACCAATGTCGAATAGTCGTGCGCGATCAGCGGGCCTGAGACGATCGCTTCGATCGCGCCATTGCCGTCGACGAAGGACCAGGGCGCGATAGCGCCATTCGAGCGGCGCAAGCGTAAGCAGGCATGGTGGCGCAAGTCGTCGACACGCTCGGGACGGCCGTGGTGCTCGAGATAATCAGGGCTGCCGACGACCACGAACGAGAACGGCGCTGTCAGCCGCACCGCGACCATGTCGGCGGCGATGAGCTGGCCGAGGCGGATGCCGGCATCGAACCCGCCGGTCGCCAGATCGACCATCTGGTCGCTCACGGCGATCTCCAGTTCGATCTCAGGATAGGCTTTGCAGAACGACGCGAACAGCGGCTCCAACATCAGCGGCACGATAGCGCGGGGCACAGACAGGCGCAGCAGACCTGTCGGCCGCTGGCCGATATCGCGGGCGGCCTCGCCGGCCGCGACAAGCTCTTCGAATGCCGGGCCGGCACGGTCTAGGAACCGCTGGCCAGGCTCGGTCAAACCGACGCTCCGCGTCGTGCGGACGAACAGCGCCGTACCCAGGCGAGCTTCCAGCGCGCGCACCGCTTGGCTCACAGCGGACGGCGTCACGCCGAGATCGGCGGCAGCACGGCGGAAGTTGCGGCGCCTGGCGACGGCCAGGAACGCCTCGACGCCCTCCAGCGCACCATGTCGGACTGTGTAGTTCTGCTTCATAGGTTGTTGTGATTACACCGGATAGTCGAATTGCGGTAGCGGGCTTAAAGCCGCGTGAATCAACTGTTGAGAGAAGGCCAAATGTCCACGGAAATAGTGTTCCAAACCCATCTTGTTCTCGGCTATGTCGCGTGGCTGCTTTGCTTCGGCGCATACGGTTTGCCGTGGCTCAGGTCGATGGACCGGGTCGCAGCGCAACGTGCTATCGCTACGCTGCACAGCTTCCGCTTCTTCGGGCTCGTCTTCATCGTTCCGGGCGTCGTAAGCCCCAATCTGCCCGCCGATTTCGCCGTGTTTGCCGCCTACGGCGATTTCGCGACTGGCGTGCTGGCCATGCTGGCGCTGCTCACAGTGAGGATACGCCCGCTCTTCTGGCCGTTGGTCGTCGCCTTCAACGTCGTCGGGACGGTCGACCTCATCGTCGACTATTACCACGCCATTCAGATCGGCCTTCCTGCACGCGCGGGGGAACTGGGCGCAACCTACGCGATCCCGATCATCTACGTACCGCTGCTGATGATAACGCACATCGCCGCATTCTATTTTCTGGCGCGTCCTCGGCAAAACGCGACTTAAGCCATCGTAGTCGATCCGCCTGGCCGGCGCGCATTGCCGAACGGCTGGCGTCGCGAATCTCCGGCCGGAGCAGGCCGCGCGCGGCGAGGTCTGGCCGTTCGACCAGTGGTCAGGGCATCCAGGGCCGGCGCGCCGATGTAAAGGTCAAAACTCGATCACTCCCGGCGACCGAGTTCGACCCAGAGCGGCCGTCCGACCCTGCGAGCCCGATGACGCTGGCCAACCCTTAGCAGAAAACGGACTGAAGAATAGCCGCGCTGCAGCAGCAAAGGAGATCGATCGCTTCCCCAATACCACAACCGCTATCGGAGTACCGAATCGGCCGGCTGAGCCGTCGTTATCGGATCGGCATGACGATGCACAATCTTCCACAGACCATCTTCTGGGCGAAAGACGCTCGTCGCGCGTAACGCAAGAGGCGTGACATCGCTCCGACCGCCAACCTTGGACCTGAGCCGCTCCACTTCGACGATGTATGCCAGCTCAGACGTCACACACTTCGCTATGTTCTCGAAGCCGCTAGCGTCGCCGTCCCTGTAGTTCGATGCCGCCTGCTCCATCGTCTCAACGACCTGCTTCCATCCATGAGCGAAAGGGCCAAAGGGATTGCCCAGTGTTACATCGTCTCGTTGGGAAAAGAGCTTCTTCGCTGGCGCGGGGTTTCCTTTCATGAACTCATCCAGAGCCAGGTGGTATTCTTCAACTGCTTGATCGAAGCCACTGGCGTCGAGGGACACGTCATCCTCCCTGTCGTTTTTATTTCTGATCCGGGCTGGCGACCACAGGTCTACATTCTGTGCGCCCGCAGCGGTGAAGCATTTTCCCTACGGCGGCGTAGTGCAGGTTGGCTTGGTCATTATAGCACGGTGTGAGACAAGTTTCGCGACAGCGTTATGAGACGGCTCGGTTCAAACACGAGAGTTAGTCCTTGGCCGCCTCGGCCGCCTTGGTGTCCAGCAGCCCAAAGCCGAAATCATTGTCCCGCCCCTTGGGGCCGAGATCCTTTGCCGTGGCGGCCAGTGCTTTCTCGACCCAGTCGGCCGAACGGTCGGGCGCGGCATGCAACAGGTTGGCGACCGCGCCGGTCACGATCGCCGCTGCAAAGGACGTCCCGGTCACCACATCCGAGCCGGCGCCGCTTGGCGCCACCATCTCGACGCCGGGAGCGGAGATGAAGACGTAGGCGCCGCGATTGGCCTGCGGCATCAGCCCGTCCTTGGCATCGGTGGCCGTCACCGCGATCACGCCGTCGAAGGCGGCCGGATAACCATAGGGCGCCTTCGGCCCGTTATTGCCGGCGGCCGCGACCAGCACGATGCCAAGCGCGCGAGCATTGCGGCAGGCGATGCCGAGCAGGTCGTTCTTCGGGCCGACGAAGCTCATATTGATGATACGGACATCCTGCTCCGCCGCCCAGTCGAGCGCCGAAAGGATGACGTCCATGGTCGACTTGCCGCCCTCGAAGGCGCGGGCGTGATAGATCCTGGCGCCCGGCGCCATGCCTTTGAACGCGCCGGTGCCGGCGATCAGTCCATCGACCGAAGTACCGTGGTCGCGCGCCTTGATCGGCACGTCGGGCATGGCATCGAACTGCTCGGCGATGACACCGGAGAGCGCGGGATTGCTGTCGTCGATGCCGGTGTCGATGACGCCGACGCGGACATTCTCGCCGCTGGCTTCCTTGGCGTCGAGCGCGATGCGCTCGAACGCATAATTGACGATGCTGGCCGCCTGCTGCAGCGAATAGACGTGGTTGGCCTCACGCCGCAAAGTGCGGCCGTCGGCGGCAAGCTGCGCCAGCACGACGCCGACTGGGCGGCCATCGGGAATGCCGAAGCGCACCAGCGTGTTGCCGAGCAGCCGCGACTGCCGCTGCGAGCGTATTTCGAGGCCGAACGAGGCGGCGATCTGCTGGACCGCGCCGGCATCGCCATTGACCGTGACCAGCACCTCGTCGGGCACGAAATCGCCGATCACGGCGCGCGGCGGCTCGGTTGCGACAAGATCGGTGGGCGCTACGACCGGACCGCCCGGCGCGGCCGCCGGTATTGCCGGCAGGCCCGAAGGCGGAGCGGTCGGCGGGGCCGCAGTATTGCCGGGAGGTATCGGCGCCTCGGCGACCACGGCAGGATTGGGGAACAAGTCGACGATCAGCGCGGGAAGAAACACGGCACTCGCCGTTGAAGCCTTAGCCGGCGTTTTGCCGCCGCTATCCTTCACGTCATCGCCGTCCTTGGCGCAGTCGGCGCCGGCAGCACTTGCCCGGTTCAGGCAGTCGATCTCCGCCTGGGTGAGGTTCGGATCATTGGTCTGCGCCATCGCGGACGCGGCGAAGATTGTCATCGCCGCCGTCAATCGAATGACCGCCTTAGCCGCCATCAGCCGGTTTCCTTCCCTCCAGGGCAGCTTCGGTGAAAGGCTGGGCGGCAATAAGGCCAAGCAGCTTCTGATAGTCGGCGGCGGTCTTGGCCGAAACGCCGAGGCGGAAGACGCCGTCGGCGGTCGGCCCGCCGGCGATTTTCAGCTGGTTCTGGTCGAGAAAAGCGACGATGTCGGACAGCTTCGCATCCGGTTTGAACTTCACCAGTGCAAACGGCATTTTGGCCAGATCGTCTGCCGATCCGGCAATCTTGAAGTCGCCACCTCTGCTGCCGGTCTGGACAAAGGATTGCGCGACGACCAGGGCCAGCAGCACCGCGGCCGCGGCCCAGGCGACGCCGGCCGGCACCGCCATGAAGCGGCTCCAGGCCTGCGCCAGCCAGGGCGACGCCGCCGGCGCGCGGGCCGGGCCGGCCTCGGCGTCGAGCGCCTTGGCAAAGCGGCTGAGCGCATCGGCCGGCGGGCGGATTGCCTCGTTTGCGGCAGCAGTGCCTGAGAATTCGGCCTCGGCCTCACCAAGCGCGGCCATCGCCGCCGGATCGCTCTCCAGCCATTCCTCGATGGCTTCCAGCTCGGCGCCTTCCAGCGAGCCGTTCAGATAAAACGGCAGCAGCATTTCCATTTCGTCGCGGCGTGACATTTTTTCAGCGGCGCTCATGGCCACCCCCTGTCGTAACCGGCGGCCCTGAGAGCTTCGCCGAGTTTCTTGCGGGCGTAGAACATCCTGGTCTTGACCGTGGCGACCGGAATACCGAGCACCTCGCCGATCTCGCTCACCGATTGCCCGTGATAATAGGCAAGGTCGATCACCGTGCGATGCTCTTCCGGCATGGCATCGATGAAGCGTCGCAAGGCAGCGGCCTTGTCTTCCTTCATCGTCACGACTTCCGGCGTGTCGGCACCGTCGGCGACCTGGGCCGCGTCATCGTCGTCGATCCAGTCTTCCTTCTTCTTGCGCAGCAGGGACAGCGCCTTGAAGCGGGCAATGCCGAGCAGCCATGTCGAGACCTCCGAGTGCCCCTCGAAGGCCGGCGCCTGCCGCCAGAGTTCGAGGAACACCTCGTTCGCGATATCGTCGGCCATCAGTTCCGATCCCGTCTGGCGTGCCACGAAGCGGTAGACTCGCGCGTGGTGGCGCATGAACAGGAGCCGCACGGCGGCACGGTCGCCCTTCGCGACCCGCTCGACGAGCGCGCGATCGGTCTCCGCGGCCGTCATCGCCGGTCGAGCCGCCTGGCTCCTGCCTGCTCTGTCGCTGATCGGCCCAAAAAGGTTCACCGCCCCCGCCGGATATTTGCGGAGGCTAGCCGAAGAGCGGAGAGGTTGCCAGAGGTGCGCTTTCTCCTTCTCCCTGCGGGGGAGGGAAGACGCCGCCTTTGCAAACATCGCTGCAGCGAATACGCTCCGCAAATGATCAGGAATCCCACAGTTACGGTCGGTGCATTGCTGGTGAACCACGACCGGAAGGTCTTGATGGGTCTTCGCGCTGCCTGGAAGAGCGCGTGGCCTGGGCATTGGGACACGATCGGCGGCCGCGTTGAAGCCGGAGAGACGCTGGAAGAGGCACTCGTTCGCGAGATTCAGGAAGAAATTGGAGTGACGCCAACAGATTTCGGTTGGATGCGGTGCATTGGAGAGCGCCATCCCGAGCTCTATGGGAAGGCGTTGCACCACGTTTTCAAGGTCATCGGCTGGGAAGGCGGGGATCCAAGCAACATTTGCGAGGAACACACCGAGATCCGGTGGTTTGACGTCGAGGAACTTCAGCGCCTCCCCAATCTGGTGGATTGCGATTATCGCCGGCTCGCAAAGCTCGCCGCGACGTGACCTCCCGAAAGTACCCGTTCTCGCACGTGATCCGCGCACCGATCCTCGGCATTTCCGTGACGCGAGGGAATCCCTAGGTGCTCAATTTCCCGCGCTTGCCATCCGCCGTCCCTTGATCGCCTTCTCCAGCCCGCCGATCTCCACTTCGGGCATCTGTCGCTGATCGGCCCAAAAAGGATTCACCGCCTCCGCCGGATATTTGCGGAGGCTAACCGAAGAGCGGAGAGGTTGCCAGAGTGTACCGTTCTCCCCCTTTTTAGCGATACTGTCTCGGCCGTCAGGCTCGCAATGACGGCGGCCACAAGGCGGCTCATAACCATCGGGTAAGGTGCAGTCGTTCAGCCTCGGGCGAGGCGTAATTGGACGCCATCGCCGTGCAGGGATTCCCGACAGTTTTGTAACTCAACAGTCCGCTGCCGGGCGACTAAGGTCCCGATCGCAAATGGCAATCCAGCCTGAAGAAACGAAATGTTATGACCAACAACAGCTTTGCGGCCGCGATTCTCGTGGATCAGTCGCCCATGGCGGTGTTCGACGCGGTCAAGCGTCCACGCGAGTGGTGGGGCGCATGAAGCCTTGCGCGGTCGGAAGGAGCTTTCCATGAGATTGATTAGGCTGAAAGCGCCGGGAGGCTTGGAAAATCTCAAGCTGGTCGAGGAAGATTGCCCAGAACCAGGGCCGGGTGAGTTGCTTGTCAGGATACGAGCGTGTTCGTTGAATTTCCACGACAGTATGGTGGCGCTGGGAAAGAAACCGTGCGCCGATGGCCGTATCCCGCTGTCCGATGGCGCCGGAGAGGTGGTTGCGGTCTCAGACGATGTCCAAGAATTCAAGGTCGGAGATGCCGTCGTCAGCACCTATTGGCCCCATTGGCTGGCAGGCGAACCGACGCCGGCCAATAAGAAGGGCGAATTGGGAGATGATGTTGACGGCTATGCCCGCGAGTATGTGTGCATGCCCTGGCATGCCTTCACAAGGGCACCGGCAGACTTCACGCATGTGGAGGCGGCAACGCTTACTTGTGCCGGCGTCACCGCCTGGAAAGCCCTGATGGTGTGCGGCCAGGTGAAGCCTGGTGATACGGTGCTGGTCCTTGGCACCGGAAGTGTATCGCTGTTCGCGCTGCAATTCGCAAAAATTGCCGGCGCTCGGGTTATTGCCACCTCCTCATCGGAGGAGAAGCTGGAAAAGTTAAAGCGATTTGGAGCCGACATTGTCGTCAATTACAAGGCGGTGCCGGATTGGGGCCAGAAGGCAAGGGCATTGACGGACGGACGCGGCGTCGATCATGTGATCGAGGTTGGCGGGCCCGGCACATTGGCGCAGTCGATAACAGCTTGCAAGATGGGCGGCCACATCGCACTGATCGGTGTCTTGACTGGTTTTGCCGGGCAAGTTTCGATCCCGGCCCTGTTTTCCAATCAGATCAGGATCAGCGGAATCTCGATTGGCAGCAGGGCAGACCAGAACGACATGATCCGTGCCATAGAGGCCAACCGTTTGAAGCCTGCGATCGACCGCGGTTTTCCCCTGCAGGAGATCGCCAATGCCTTCAAGCACTACGAGTCCCAAAAGCATTTTGGCAAGGTCTGTCTCGAACTTTGACTCCTGTATCTGGCCTCCATTTGGCGTCGCGCATTTCGACCGGCTTTATGTTCTCCGCAAGCAAAGCAGGCCAGGCACCAATCAGTCGAGAAATGGCTTTGCCTTCATCGTCGCCGGCACCGGCACGCCGAGGCGCGCAAGCACCGTTGGCGCGAGCTGCAGCTGATCGAGCAGCGTCTTGGCTTCCGGACCCTCGCCGGATCCGAAGTAGTAAAGTGCGAAATCCTGCATCTCCTCGTCGTGGCCGCCATGATGGCCGCGATCGGTCTGGCCATGATCGGCGGTGACGATCACCTCGTAGCCGGCCTCCCGCCAGCGCGGCAGGAAGCCGGCGAGCATGGCGTCCATTGCATAGACGGCATGATCCATCTCATGGCAGTCATGGCCGAAGCGGTGGCCCATCGAGTCCAGCGTGCAGCTGTGCAGGATGCCGTAGTCGATGCCGTAGCGCCTGGTCAGCATGGTCAAGGTAGCGAACAGGTCGACGTCGCTCGGCGTCATCTGGTTCCTGGCATTATAGCCGGTCATGGTGTGGAACCGGCCGTGGCCGATCGGCCCGCCCGGCTCGTCGAACTCCATGTCCTCGACCAGGTCGAACGGATAGGCCCGGAAGAATTCGGACCAGTAGGAATGGGTGACCGCACCCGTCTTGCCGCCGGCCCTGCTGACTTCGGAAAAAATATCAGGCTGTTCGACGCGAAACCGGTTCTCGTTCGACAGGATACCGTGCACTTGGGGCGGCACGCCGGTGTGGATCGAGGCGTAGCAGGATGCCGAGGTCGACGGCAGGACGGAGCGCATTTTCCATACGCGGGCTTCGCCTGATTGCACCCAGCCTTCGAGATTGCCCATCAGCCGCCGCCAGTTCCGGTAAGGCACGCCGTCGAGGATGATGACCAAAAGTTTTGTCTTGAGCGCCACGGGAGTGTCTAATTTCCCGCGCTGGCCATGCGCCGTCCCTTGATCGCCTTTTCCAGCCAGCCGATCTCCATTTCGGGCACCGACGACAGCAAAAGATCGGTGTAGGCATCGAAGGGTGGCGTCAGCACGGTGCTCTTGGCGCCGTAGCGCACCACCTCGCCGCGATACATCACCGCGATTGAATCGGCGATCGACTTGACCGTGGCCAGGTCGTGGGTGATGAACAGATAGGCGACGTTTTCCTCTTTCTGCAGCCCGAGCAGCAGCTCCAGTATGCCATGGGCGACCAGCGGGTCGAGCGCCGAGGTCACCTCGTCGCAGATGATCAGCTTCGGCTTGGCGGCGAGCGAGCGGGCGATGCAGACGCGCTGCTTCTGGCCGCCCGAAAGCTCGGCCGGATAGCGGTCGATATAGCCTTTGCCCATTTCAATCTTGTCGAGCAGTTCGGCGACGCGTTTGTCGCGCTCGCGCCCGCGCATCCCAAAATAGAATTCCAGCGGCCGGCCGATGATGGTGCCGACCGTCTGGCGCGGGTTCATCGCCACATCGGCCATCTGGTAGATCATCTGCAATTGGCGCAGATCCTCTTTCGGCCGGTCGGCAAGCCGGTTGGCGAGCGGCCGCCCGTCGAAGGTGACGGTGCCTTGTTCGGGCGGCAAGAGGCCGGTGATGGCGCGCGCCAGCGTCGATTTGCCGGAGCCGGACTCGCCGACCACCGCCAGCGTCTGGCCCGGGAAAATATCGACCGAGACGTTCTTCAACACCTTGATGTGGCTGCGGCCATAGGCGGCGGTGATGTTCTTGACCGACAGGAACGGGCTCGTGCCGGGCTTCTGCTCCTGATGTTCGATCTCATGCACTGAAACCAGCGCGTTGGTGTATTCTTGGCGCGGCTCCTTGATGATCTGGCGCGTGCCGCCCCATTCGACCAGCCGGCCGTGGCGCAGCACCATGATCTCGTCCGATACCTGGGCGACGACGGCAAGATCGTGGGTGATGTAGAGCGCCGCGACATGCGTGTCGCGGATGGCATCCTTGATCGCCGCCAAGACGTCGATCTGCGTCGTCACGTCGAGCGCCGTGGTCGGCTCGTCGAAGACGATCAGGTCGGGCTCCGAGCACAGCGCCATTGCCGTCATCACGCGCTGCAGCTGACCGCCCGACACCTGGTGGGGGAAGCGCTCGCCGATGCTTTCGGGGTTCGGCAGGCTGAGCTTCTTGAACAGCGCCACGGCGCGCTTTTCGGCTTCGGCCCGCGTCGCCGTGCCGTGCAGCAGTGCTGCCTCGACCACCTGGTCCATCAGCCTGTGCGCCGGGTTGAAGGCAGCTGCCGCCGATTGCGCGACATAGCAGACCTCGCGGCCGCGCAATTTGCGGAACCCTTCGTTGCCGCCCTTCAGGATGTCGCGGCCATTGAGGATGACCTCGCCGCCGGTGATGCGCACGCCGCCGCGGCCGTAGCCCATCGACGACAGGCCGATGGTCGATTTGCCGGCGCCGGACTCGCCGATCAATCCGAGCACCTTGCCCTTTTCGAGCGTCAGCGAGACATCGTGCACCAGCACGATGTTCTTCGGCGCCTCGCCCGGCGGATATACCGTGGCCTCGATGCGCAGATTGCGGATGTCGAGCAGCACGCCGGACCTCGGTTGCCCGGGCTTAGGTTGCTTGTCAGCCATTACCCGCGTCCTCCCTTCAGGCTTGTCGTGCGGTTGAGCACCCAGTCGGCGACGAGATTGACGGAAATCGCTAGCGCTGCGATCGCCGCCGCCGGAATGAGGGCGGCGCCTATGCCGAAGACGATACCATCCTTGTTTTCCTTGACCATACCGCCCCAATCGGCGTCCGGCGGCTGTACGCCAAGCCCAAGGAAGGACAGCGTCGACAGGAACAGCACGGCATAGATGAAGCGCAGGCCGAGTTCCGAAACCAGCGGCGACAGCGCATTGGGCAGGATTTCGCGGAAGATGATCCAGCCGCTGCCTTCGCCGCGCAATTTGGCCGCCTCGACGTAATCCATGACGTTGATGTCGACGGCGACCGCCCTCGACAGGCGGTAGACGCGGGTCGAATCCAGAACGCCCATGACCAGGATCAGCGTCACCAGATTGGATGGCAGCACCGAAAGCACGACAAGGGCCATGATCAGCGTCGGGATCGACATCAGGAGATCGACGAGACGCGACAGAAGCGTGTCGAACCAGCCGCCGAAAACCGCCGCCGAGAAGCCGAGTATGGCGCCGAGCGAGAACGATAGCGCGGTCGCCAGCACCGCGATGAACAGGGTGATGCGGGCGCCATAGATCATGCGCGACAACAGATCGCGGCCCAGATTGTCGGTGCCCAGCCAATGCGCCGCCGACATCGGTTCCCAAGGGACGTCGCTGACGATCTCGGCATTGCCATGCGGCGCGATCCACGGTGCAAAAATCGCCGCCAGAACGAACAGCGCCGTCAGCACAATGCCGATCAATGCCGGGATGGGGATGCGTTTGATGACGAGCATACCCGACCCCTTCATTTCGGATGTCTAAGGCGCGGATTGGCGACTATCGCCGCTATGTCCGCGATGATGTTCAGGCTGATGTAGACGGCGGCGAAGATCAGCCCAACCGCCTGAACCACCGGCACGTCGCGCTTGGTGACGTGGTCGACGAGGTATTGTCCCATGCCTGGATAGACGAAGATCACTTCGACAACGACGACGCCGACGATGAGGTAGGCGAGATTGAGCATGACGACGTTGATGATCGGCGCAATCGCATTGGGGAAGGCATGCCTGCGGATGACGGCGAAGGCCGAAAGCCCCTTGAGTTCGGCGGTTTCGACATAGGCCGACTGCATGACATTGAGGATCGCGGCGCGCGTCATGCGCATCATATGGGCGAGCACCACCAAGGTCAGCGCCGCCGCCGGCAGTGCTATGGCCTGGATGCGCTCGCCGAACGGCATTCCGTCATAGACGGTGGAAATGGCGGGAAACCATTGATGTTGCACCGCGAAGAAAAAGACGAGCACATAGCCGACGAAGAATTCCGGGAAGGACGTCGAGGCCAGCGCCAGTCCCGAGATCAGCTTGTCGACCCAGCCATTGCGGTAGCGCACCGCGATCAGCCCGAGGATGATCGCCAGCGGCACCGCGACGACCGCCGCCCAGAAGGCGAGGAACAGCGTGTTCCACAGCCTTCCCTTGATAGAGGTTGCGATATCCTGACCGCTCGACATAGCCGTGCCGAGATCACCGGTCAGAATGCCGCCGAGCCAGCGAAAATAACGGATGTAAGCCGGATCGTTGAGCCCGAGCTGTTCGCGCAGATTGGCGAGCGACTCCGGTGTCGCCGACTGCCCGAGAATGGCTTGCGCAACATCGCCGGGCAGGATCTGGGTGCCGGCGAAGATCAGGACCGAAACGGCCAATAGAAGGATGATGCCCAGCGCAATGCGCTGGGCCACCAGTTTCACGATGGGTGAGGACATATCCGCAAGGCCGGGCTCAGGCTTCGAGCCAGCACTTCGCGAGAGCATATCCGTTCATCAACTCCTGATGCGGATCATCCACCCAGCCGGCAACCTTGGCGCCCGTCGCGTCGATGAACTGATTGAACATCGGCAGGATCAGGCCGCCCTCGTCGCGCACCATCACAGCCATGTCGTGGTACATTGCCTTGCGCTTGGCCTCGTCGAGCTCGGCGCGAGCCGCCAGCACCATCTTGTCGAAATCCGGACGCTTGAACCGTGTGTCGTTCCAGTCGGCCGTCGACAGATAGGCAGTCGAGTACATCTGGTCCTGCGTCGACCGGCCGCCCCAGTAGGAGGCGCAGAAGGGCTGCTTGTTCCAGACTTCCGACCAGTAGCCGTCGCCCGGTTCGCGCTTGATCTCCAGCTTGATGCCGGCCTTGGCCGCGCTTTGCTGGAACAGCTGTGCGGCATCGACGGCACCGGGGAAGGCGACGTCCGACGTCCGGAGCAGGACTGCACCGTCATGGCCCGACTTCTTGTAGTGGAACTTGGCCTTGTCGGGATCGTATTTGCGCTGCTCGATCTCGGTGAATAGCGGGTACGATGCATTGATCGGGAAGTCGTTGCCGAGCGAGCCATAGCCACGCAGCACCTTGTTCAGCATCTCCTCGCGGTCGATCGCCAGCTTCAGCGCCATGCGCAAATCGTTGTTGTCGAACGGCGCGGTGTTGCAGTGCATGATGAAGACGTAGTGGCCGGGTCCCGAATGGTTGCGGATGGTGACGCCGGGCACACGCTTGATCAGGTCGACGATCTTCGGCTCGACGCGGTTGATCATGTGGACCTGGCCGCCCTGCAGGGCCGCCGTACGCGCCGTGGCGTCGTTGATGACGATGATCTCGATCTGGTCGGCATGGCCCATCTTGTCGCCCTGCCAGTAGTTGGCGAAGCGCTCGCCGCCATGGCGCACGCCGGGCTCGTTGGTGGTGACCTTGTAAGGACCCGCCGAGATGCCGGCATCGGCCTTGTCCTTGCCGCCGTTCGGCTGGATGATCAGGTGATAGTCGCTAAGCAGATAGGGAAGATCGGCATTCGGCTCCTTCAGCGTCAACACCACTTCCTTGCCGCTGGCCTTGATGCTCTCGATGCCTTTCATATAGCCGAGCGCGCCGGATTTCGACTTCTCGTCCGAATGGCGTTCGAGGGTGGCGGCCACGTCCTCTGCAGTCACTTTCTTGCCGTTGTGGAACTCGACGCCGTCGCGGATCTTTAGCGTCCAGGTCTTGGCGTCGTCCGACGAGCCGATCTCCTCGGCAATGCGGTTCTCGAGCTTGCCTTCGGGAGACAGCTCGACGATCAGTTCGCCCCACATCTTGCCGAAGGCGAACGGCACCTGCGTCATGAACAGCGCCGGATCGAGGCTGTTGGTGGATTCGCCACCGACGAGGCCGGCCTTGAGCGTGCCGCCCTTGACCGGACCCGCCGCGCGGGAAGCGCTGGAAAGCAGCGAATTGGCGAAGGTTGCGGTGACGCCGAGCGCTGCCGCCCGGCCGAGAAAATCGCGACGGCTCAGCTTGCCGGACGCAACGCGCCGGCTCAGATATTCCAGTTCGTTCGACATGTTGAGTTCCTCACTCTGTTGGTCCGACCTTATGGTCGTTTTTTCTCATTTCAATCGGGAGAATAATGACCGTAAGGGAAAGGGGTAAGCAAGACCGAATGCGACATGCCGTGGCGTAAATCGTGCGTCGCAATTGGACCAATCGCTATAAGTGCTCAAAGCAGTACCCGCGGGATATTCTCCTCGAAGTCGCGCTCGAAGACCAGTTTCTCGCCTTCATAGGCTTCAATTCTGGCGCTAACCATGAAGCTTTGCGCGTCGGAGCGCATTTCGGCGAAGGTTTCGGTGCGCACCGACCATTCATTTCGCGACAGCGTCTGGGTCCAATGCGTCTTGCCCAAGGCTGACAGCGGATCGTCAGGATGGATCGCCCACGTCTCTCTCGCGATGCTGCCATTGGCAAGGCTGTGTTCCAGGTCGCGCACCTCACCGAAATCGTCGACGATGGAAAGCGTGATCATTCCGGTCTTTTCGTCGCGATCGACATGACGCTCGGAATTGGCGGCGCGGACCGTTTCGGTTGCCCAGGGCGTGGCGCCTTCGGGGGCGGGGAAGGTGACCTCGTCGCCTGTCGCCGGCGGGCGCAGCGGCAGCATCAATGTCGCGGCCGACAATTCCAGCCGGACCGGCTCCGGCGACGGCCAGATCATCGGCCAATAGCTGTTGGAAATGGCCACACGCAAGCGGTGGCCGGCCGGCACGCGATAGGCGCATTGGTCGAGGACCACCCGGGCGCTGACGGTTTCGCCGGGCACCAGCGCTTCGGGAAATTCGTGCGAGTTGCGATGCGTCAGGTTGAGCACGCCGTAGGAGATCAACTCCGACGCTCCGTCCGGATGGACGTCGCACAGCCGAACCGCGATGTTCGCCTGGCGCCGGTCCGACGAGACCCTGACCACAACTTCGGGAGCACCGACGATGTCGACCGCTTCGGTCAGCACCGGCTGGTCGAAGCACACCGACAGCGCATCGTCGGTGCGCTGGTCACCCGGCAGTTCCGGTCCAAAGGTGAAGGGGAAATATTCGCCACCGGCAAGGCCGCAGCTTTGCGGCGAAGTGACGATAGCGTGGTTGCCTTCAGCGATAAGCTCAACCTCTTGCGTCTTGATGTTGGGTGACGGCCATTCCGTTTCAGCGACCCAGCGGCCCGGCCGCTCGGGATGCCAGCGCGCCGGACGCACGCTGTCCATCACATAGGCGCGGTAGGCCGGGTCGGCCTCTACGCCGGTGTCGAGGTCCTTCAGCCAGCGGTCCCACCAGCGCAACGCCTCCTGCAGGAAGCCGATGCGCGGTTCGGGCGCGGCGTAATGCGGGTATTTGTGGATCCACGGGCCGACGATGCCCTTGACCGGCGCCTCGATATTGGCGGCGAGATGGGAAATCGTATTGCGATAACCGTCATGCCAGCCGCCGATCGACAGCACCGCGGCATGAATGGCGGAATAGTCCTCGCAGATCGAGCCGCGCTTCCAATAGGCGTCGCGATGCTGGTGCTTCAACCACAGCGGCGCCAGGAAGGGCTGGTTCTCCAGCCGGGTCAGCCACAGCTCGCGCCATCTGTTGTCGCCGGCCAGCAACGGATCCGGCGGCCGCGACGAATAGGACAGCATGGTCGAAGCCCAGCCGAAATTCTCGATCAGCAGGCAGCCGCCCTTGTAGTGGATGTCGTCGGCGTAGCGGTCGACTGTCGAACAGAGACTGATAACCGCCTTCAGCGCCGCCGGCTGCTTGGCTGCTACCTGCAGGCAGTTGAAGCCGCCCCACGAAATGCCCATCATGCCGACATTGCCGTTGCACCAGGGCTGCGCCGCCGCCCAGGCTATGACGTCGCAAGCGTCCTGCAATTCCTGCTCGGAATATTCATCGTCCATCAGCCCTTCGGAATCGCCGTTGCCGCGCATGTCGACGCGGATCGAGGCGTAGCCGTGGCCTGCGAAATAGGGATGCGTCAGCTGATCACGATAGATCGTGCCGTCGCGCTTGCGATAGGGCAGATGTTCGAGGATTGCCGGCACCGGATCGTCGGCGGCATCGGCCGGCATCCACACCCGCGCCGACAGCCGGCAGCCGTCCGGCATGACGATCCCCATATCCGGAAATTCGACGATCTTTCGTGGGAATTCAGTGACGATTTTCATGCCGGCAGACTCCAGGAGCGCCAGATGATGGAGTCCGCAGGATGTCGTCGTGGGCCAGCCAACGAATTCGGCTGGTCAATCCGCGTCAATTCAACGGGATGTCGTTTTCGGCCTTGCTCGCCTGGTAAGCGCCGGACAGTTCGTCGTAGATTGCCGAGATGGCGCTGATCCGCGCCTCCAGCCGCTCGCGCTCAGGCCCCGACAGCGATCGTACCAGTCTGCGGATCGAAAAGCTCTTCCAATAGGCATTCTCGGCATTGTAGCCGCCGGGATCGAGGGTGAAGACCTCTTTCAGGATCTTCAAATCGTGCGGGATAGCGAAACTGTCGCGCGAATCCTCGTGGCTGAACAGATAGTAGAAATTGTCGAAGCCGGTCCAGGTGATCGCCGACAGGCAGAGCGAGCAAGGTTCGTGCGTGGCGAGAAAAATGGCTTCCTTGGTGTCGACGCGCTCGGCCTTCGGCAGTTCGTAGAAACGCTTGAGACAATGCACCTCGCCATGCCAGAGCGGGTTTCCCGTCTCGTTATTGGTTTCGGCAAGCACCACTGAGCAGTCGTCCTTGCGCAGGATCGCCGCGCCGAACAGCTTGTTGCCGTGCGCGACGCCTTCGGCGGTCTTCGGCACGATGTCGTGCTCGATGACGTCGAGCAGGCGGTCGATCAGCGAAATGTCAGCCATCACCGGCTCCCATCGGGAAGATGAATCTCATAGGCGTGCGAGAAGTGGCACTCTTCGAGGTTGGAGCCGTCGCCGCCCCGGTCGACGACCAGGAAGTCCTGGGGCTCGCCGATCGGCGTCAGCACGCCGTGCCACAAATTGCGCGGATAGTTGACGCCTTGCCCGGGCGCGGTGATGAACGCATGCGGCTCGCCCGGGCCTTCCTCGCCGTCATGGCAGACGATGACCAGGAACGGCCGTGGTGACAGCGGAATGAAGGCCTGGCTGCCAAACGGATGGCGCTCGACCATGGTAAGCTTCAACGGCAGCTCATAGGGCGTGCCACGCACCATCGAGATCAGCACGTGCGCATTCGGCCCTCGTGCTTCAGCGGTGGCGAGATCGTGATAGCGCTCGGCCTTGCCGCCATTGATCGGATAATGGTTGTCGCCGCCCATATCGATGACGTCGCCGAATTCGGCGAAATTCTCGCGGGTCAGCGGCCGCGCGACGATGCGGATCACCGCGCGCGACCCTCGATGCCCACACCGCCGAGCTTGGCGTGGCGGTTCACGTCCTTGTAGAGGAGGTAGCGGAATTTGCCTGGCCCGCCGGCATAACAAGCCTGCGGGCAGAAGGCGCGCAGCCACATATAGTCGCCGGCCTCGACTTCGACCCAGTCCTGGTTGAGACGGTAGACCGCCTTGCCCTCCAGCACATAAAGCCCGTGCTCCATGACATGCGTCTCGGCGAAGGGAATGACCGCGCCCGGCTCGAGCGTCACGATGGTGACATGCATGTCGTGGCGGATGTCTTCAGGATCGACGAAGCGCGTTGTTGCCCAGCGGCCTTCGGTACCTGGCATCGGCGTCGGTACGATATCCTGTTCGTTGGCGAAGAACGCTTGCGGCAGCTCGATGCCGTCGACCGCATCGTAAGCCTTTCGGATCCAGTGGAAGCGGACGGCAGCGCCGCTTTCGTTGCGCACCGTCCACCCGCTCGCTGGCGGCAGAAACGCGAACCCGCCCGGCCTGAGCACATGCTTCTTTCCGGCTAGCGACACGCTCAGCTCGCCTTCAACCACGAATATCGCGCCCTCGGCATCATCATCCGGTTCTGGCCGGTCGCTGCCGCCGCCGGGCGCGAGCTCGACGATGTATTGCGAAAACGTCTCGGCAAAACCCGACAGCGGCCGCGACAGCACCCAGACCCGTGTCCCATCCCAGAACGGCAAGGCGCTGGTGACGATGTCCTGCATCACGCCTTTGGGGATTACGGCATAGGCCTGTGTGAACACGGCGCGTCCGGTCAGCAATTCACTCTGGCCGGGATGTCCGCCCTGCGGCGCATAATAGGTTCGCTCGGCCATTTTCATCATATCCATAAATTCAAGCCTGTTGCGGAAGCCAGGGCCCATCGCGGCAGCCAAAGCCTATTGTGGAAGCATGTCCTTGAGACGAAGCAGCGCGATGCGCTCGACCTGTCTGCAGGCGGTTTCGAATTCGACATCGCGGCTGTTGCCGATACGCGTTTCGAACTCGGCCAGGATGTCCTCCTTGGTCTTGCCCTTCACCGCAATGATGAACGGGAAACCGAAACCGGTGACGTAGGCGGCATTGAGCTTTGCGAACAGCTCGCGCTCGTTGTCGGTCAGCGCGTCTAGCCCGGCCGAAGCCTGTTCCCTGGAGGATTCCGCGGTTAGCCGCTTGGCCTGCGCCAGTTTTCCGGCAAGGTCGGGGTGGGCATTGAGCACGGAAAGCCGCTCGGCCTCGCTGGCCGCGCGAAAGACGCGGCAGAGCGCGTTGTGCAGGCCGCCGGCACTGTCATGCGCCGGGCCGAGTTCCAACTCGTAGGCGCGCTCGGCAATCCACGGCGAATGTTCGAAGACGCCGCCGAATGCGTGGACGAAGGCCTCGAATTCCATTTTCGACGGGCGCAATGCCGGCAACCGGAACGGATGCGTCTCCTGCCAATGTTTTGCAATGTCGATGCGCCGTGCCAGCCAGACCTTGTCGTGTGATTTGACGTAGTCGATGAAGCGCTTCAGTGCCGCGACCCGGCCCGGCCGCCCAACCAGGCGGCAGTGCAGGCCGATATTCATCATGCGCGGCCGCCCTGCCTTGCCCTCGGCATAGAGCGTGTCGAAACTATCCCTGAGATAGGCAAAGAACTGGTCGCCGGAGTTGAAGCCCTGCGGCGTGGCAAAGCGCATGTCGTTGGCGTCGAGCGTATAGGGGATGACCAGCTGCGGCTTCGCCGACCCGTTCGGTGTCACATGCTCGAACCAGTAGGGCAGTTCGTCGTCATAGGTGTCCGACACATAGTCGAAGCCGCCTTCTTCCGCCGCCAGACGCACCGTGTTGATCGACGTGCGGCCGGTGTACCAGCCGGTCGGCCGCGCGCCTGTCACCTCATAATGCAGCCGTATCGCCGCTTCCATGTCGCGGCGCTCGTCTTCTGGCGCGTGGTCGCGGTAGTCGATCCATTTCAGCCCGTGCGAGGCGATCTCCCAGCCGGCCTCCTGCATCGCTGCGACCTGGTCGGGCGAGCGCGCCAGGGCCGTGGCGACGCCGTAGCAGGTGACCGGCACCTGTGCCGCGCTGAACAGGCGCAGCAATCGCCAGAAGCCGGCGCGGGCGCCGTATTCGTAGATCGATTCCATGTTCCAGTGGCGCTGGCCGGGCCAGGGCGCGGCGCCGACGATCTCCGACAGGAAAGCCTCCGAGGCCTTGTCGCCGTGCAGGACGCAATTCTCGCCGCCCTCTTCGTAATTGACGACGAACTGGACCGCGACATGCGCCCCGCCGGGCCATTTCGGATCCGGCGGATTGGCTCCGTAGCCGCGCATGTCTCGTTCGTAACGCATTCTCGCTCCTGCCGGAAATTGTGATCAGGATAGTCGAAAGGAGTGCCTGCGCATTCCCCCGAAATTTTTGAAAGTGTTTTTGTCGCGCTCCGCTCGACCGGGACTTATGCATCGCCTTTAATTGGCGCACAATTCATGAATAGTGTTCGACTGTGCAGGGAATGGAGCAGCCAGTGGCGGAAACGTCGAAAGCCGAAGGCGGGCGCCTGACGACCCATGTCCTCGACACCGCGGCCGGCAAACCGGCGGCCGGTCTGTCGATTGAGCTCTATCATCTTGACGGCCAGGCCCGGACGCATCTGAAAACGGTCGTCACCAATGATGACGGCCGTTGCGATGCTCCGTTGCTTGCCGGCGCGGAGTTCCGTACCGGCGAATACGAATTGGTCTTTGCGGCCGGCGATTATCTGCGCCGGCAGGGGACAAAACTGCCGGAACCGGCCTTTCTCGACCATGTGCCCATCCGCTTCGGTATGGCCGAGCCGATGCACTATCATGTGCCGCTGCTTCTGTCGCCGTACGGCTATTCGACCTACCGGGGAAGCTGAGATGGCCGGGATCAAGACACGCAACGAAATCCGGTTCATCCTCAATGGCGAGGACGTCGCGCTCGGCACGGTTGCACCCGACCAGACACTGCTCGACTGGCTGCGGCTCGACCGCTCGCTGCGCGGCACCAAGGAAGGTTGCGCCGAGGGCGACTGCGGCGCCTGCACGGTGCTGGTCGGCAGGCTCTCCGGTGGAACACTGGTCTATGAAAGCGTCAATGCCTGTATCCGCTTCCTTGGCTCGCTAGACGGCACGCATGTCGTGACCATCGAGCATCTGCGCGGCGACGCAGGAAAACTGCACCCCGTGCAGCAGGCGATGATCGATTTCCACGGCTCGCAATGCGGCTTCTGCACGCCGGGTTTCGTCATGTCGCTTTATGCGCTGTGGATGCGGTCGCCGGAGCCGTCGGACGCCGCCATCGAAAAGGCACTGCAAGGCAATCTCTGCCGCTGCACCGGCTACGAGGCGATCATGCGCGCCGCACGTGCCATCTCCAGCTACGGCAAGGCGGCAAAGGACCCGTTGGCGGCCGAGCGCAAGGCAGTCACGGCCAAGCTCGACGCGATGAAGGACGGTTCGCGCATTGAGATCGGCTCCGGCAACAAGCGGCTGATCGTGCCGGCCAATGCCGACGATCTCGCCAGCGTGCTGGTCGAGGAGCCGGGCGCCACTATCGTCGCCGGTTCGACCGATATCGGCCTTTGGGTGACCAAGCACATGCGCGATATTTCGCCGGCGGTTTTCATCGGCAATCTCGATGGTCTGTGCGGGATGTCCGAGGACAAGGGCGTCATCTCGATCGGCGCCGGTGTCACCTATAGCGAAGCCTTCTCGACGCTGGCAAAATGCATCCCGGCGCTAGGCCCGCTGTTCGATCGCATCGGCGGCGATCAGGTGCGCAACATGGGCACCATCGGCGGCAATATCGCTAACGGTTCGCCGATTGGCGACACGCCGCCGCCGCTGATCGCACTCGGCGCCCGCATGACGCTGCGTCGCGGCCACAAGCGGCGGACGATCCCACTCGAAGATTTTTTCATCGCCTATGGCCGACAGGACCGGCAGCCCGGCGAATTCGTCGAGGCCGTGCATGTTCCACTGCCGGGCAGCGAGACGAAATTTGCCGTCTACAAGATCACCAAGCGCCGCGACGAAGACATCACCGCAGCGCTAGGCGCGTTTTTCCTGACGCTGGCCGCGGACGGCACGGTGGCGGAGATACGCATCGCCTATGGCGGCATGGCGGCAACGCCGAAGCGCGCCTTTGGCGTAGAAAAGGCATTGCTTGGCAAGCCCTGGACGGAAGCGACGGTCGAGGCGGCGATGGCCGCGTACGCCGGCGATTTCACCCCGCTGACCGACATGCGGGCAAGCGCCGAATACCGGGCGCTGGCGGCGCGCAACCTGCTGCTGCGCTTCTTTGCCGAAACCATGGGCACCCGGGCGCCGATCCAGGTATCACGGCACGAGGCGGCATGATGAACAAGCACGCCACTCCGAACTTGAAGGCGCAAAAAATCGCCGGCGGCGTCGCCACCGATCAGCGCCATGATTCCGCGCACAAGCATGTCAGTGGCACGGCCGTCTATATCGACGACATGCCGGAACCGGCCGGCACGCTGCACGGCTGTCTTGGGCTTTCGGCGGCGACGCATGCCACCGTCACCAGCATGGACCTGTCGGGGGTCCGCGCCGCACCCGGCGTCATCGACGTGCTGACGGCGAGCGACGTGCCCGGCGAAAACGATATTTCGCCGACCGGCCGCCACGACGAGCCGGTGCTTGCCGACGGCAAGGTGCAATTCTTCGGCCAGCCGATCTTCTGCGTCATCGCCGAAACCCGCGAGCAGGCGCGCCGGGCGACGAGGCTGGCCAAGGTCGAATACAAGGAATTGCCGTTCGTCGCCGATATTGGCGAGCTCGATCCCCGGAAAGACAAGCTGGTCACGCCGCCGCTGACCCTGAAGCGCGGTGATGCAGCGGCTGCGATCAAGGCAGCGCCACGCCGGCTGAAAGGGCAGATGCGCATCGGCGGCCAGGAGCATTTCTATCTCGAGGGTCATATCGCCTTGGCCATCCCTGGCGAGGACCACGACGTCACCATCTATTCCTCGACCCAGCACCCGAGCGAAATCCAGCACATGGTCAGCCATGCGCTCGGTGTTCCGAGCCACGCGGTGACGGTGGAAATCCGCCGGATGGGGGGCGCTTTCGGCGGCAAGGAAACGCAAGGCAATCAGTTTGCGGCATTGGCCGCTATCGCCGCGAAGAAACATCATCGGGCCGTGAAAATCCGGCCCGACCGCGACGACGACATGATCGCCACCGGCAAACGCCACGATTTCCTCGTCGACTACGAGGTCGGCTTCGACGATGAGGGCAATATTCTCGGCGTAGATTTCATGTTCGCGGCGCGCTGCGGCTTCTCGGCCGACCTCTCCGGCCCGGTCACCGACCGCGCGCTGTTCCATTGCGACAACACCTATTTCTGGCCGGCGGTGCACGCGCAATCGGCGCCGCTCTACACCAATACGGTATCGAACACCGCCTTTCGCGGCTTCGGCGGCCCGCAAGGCATGGTCGGCGCCGAGCGCGTCATCGACGAAGTCGCGTTTGCCGTCGGCAAGGACCCGCTCGAAATCCGCAAGAAGAATTTCTACGGCACCTGCGACCGCAACATCACGCCCTACCACCAGACGGTCGAGGACAACATCATCCACCGCATCGTCGCCGAGCTGGAGGCGAGTTCCGACTATGCAAGGCGCCGCCGCACCATCGATGCTTTCAATGCCAACAGCCGCTTCATCAAGCGGGGACTGGCGCTGACGCCGGTCAAGTTTGGCATCTCGTTCACCGCCACCCATTACAACCAGGCCGGCGCGCTGGTGCATGTCTATACCGATGGTTCAGTGCACCTGAACCACGGCGGCACCGAGATGGGGCAGGGCCTCTATGTCAAGGTGGCGCAGGTTGTGGCGGAAGAGTTCCAGATCGACCTCGATCAGGTCAAGATCACCGCGACGACGACCGGCAAGGTGCCGAACACCTCGGCCACTGCCGCGTCTTCCGGCTCCGACCTCAACGGCATGGCGGCGCAGAACGCCGCCCGCCAGATCAAGGACCGGCTGACCAATTTCGCCGCCGAGAAATTCCAGGTGCCGCGCGACCAGGTGCTGTTCCTGCCAAACCGGGTGCGCATCGGTAACCAGGAGATCGCCTTCGCCGATCTCGTCAGGCAGGCCTATATGGCGCGCATCCAGCTTTCGGCGGCTGGCTTTTACAAGACGCCGAAAATCCATTGGGACCGCGACAAGGGCGAGGGTCGCCCCTTCTATTATTTCGCCTATGGCGCGGCTTGCTCGGAAGTTTCGGTCGACACGCTGACCGGCGAATATGTCGTCGAGCGCACCGATATTCTGCACGAAACCGGGCGTTCGCTGAACCGCGCCATCGACCTCGGCCAGATCGAGGGCGGCTTCATCCAGGGCATGGGCTGGCTGACCACGGAGGAACTGTGGTGGGACGACAAGGGGCGGCTGCGCACCCATGCGCCGTCGACCTACAAGATCCCGCTCGCTTCGGACCGGCCGAAGATTTTCAACATCACGTTGGCCGACTGGGCGGAAGCAGGCGAGCCGACGGTGCACCGCTCCAAGGCGGTCGGCGAGCCGCCCTTTCCGCTCGCAATGTCGGTGCTGCATGCGCTGTCGGATGCGGTGGCGAGCGTTGCTGGCCACAAGATCTGCCCGCGCCTTGACCCGCCTGCCACGCCGGAACGGGTGCTGATGGCGATCGAACGGCTGAAGCGAGAAGCCAGGACCGGCACTTGAATCCCGGAAAACGTGCAATTCAGGCCGAAAAACTCTATATTTCCCAACAGGGAACGCGAATGATGAACGCGAAAATGCAGAGCCTGAAAGCCTTTCTTGCCGGTGCCTGCCGGGTCGCCTTGGTTGAGGTGGCCGGGACAAAAGGCTCGACGCCGCGCGAGAGGGGTGCCTTCATGCTCGTCTCAGGATCGGCCACTTTCGGCACGATCGGCGGCGGCCAGCTCGAATATATGGCGATCGACAAAGCGCGGCAGATGCTTGGTCGATCGGCCTCAGGTTCTGGCGAATCTGTCGAGGCTGGCGCCGCCCCTCATCCGCCTGCCGGCCCCTTCTCCCCGTATAGTTACGGGGAGAAGGGGGCTGGCCGCAACGCTGTCGCGACGCTCGACGTCGCGCTCGGCCCGGAGATCGGGCAGTGCTGCGGCGGCAGGGTCGAGGTGCTGATCCGGCTGGTTGACGCCGCGCTTGAGGCCAAGTTGGTCGCGGCGGCGGAAGCCGAGGAGGCGCAGCTGCCGCATGTCTACATCTTCGGCGGCGGCCATGTCGGCCATGCGCTGGCCTCGGCGGTGGCTTTGCTGCCGGTGCATGTCGTCATTGTCGAGACGCGAGCCGAAGCGCTGGAGGGCATGCCAGACACGGTCGAAACCTGTTTGACGCCGATGCCTGAGGCGATGGTGCGCGAAGCCCCGGCTGGATCCGCCTTCGTCGTCCTTACCCATGACCACGCGCTGGATTTCCTGATCGTCGCCGAGGCGCTGAAACGCCGGGATGCCGCCTATGTCGGCATGATAGGCTCCAGAACCAAGAAGGCGACGTTTCGGAACTGGTTCCTTAAGTCGGCGGACGGAAGCGAGGCGGAATTTGACCGCCTCGTCTCGCCGATCGGCGGCGATGCCGTCAAGGACAAGCGCCCGCAAGTGATCGCCGCACTCGCCGCAGCCGAGATCATGACGGCGTTGGCCGCCCACGCGATAGAACCGGCAGCTCCGTCCAAAGCACGTCGTGGCAAGGCGATGGCGGGCTGACGTTTCCTTCTATTCCTGTTCCTGCGTGTGTGCCTCGAGGAACCACAGCAATTTGTCGAGCGAGCGTGAATAGGCGGTGAAGATGTCGGCGGTGTCGGCGTCGCCCGCTCCCGCCGCTTCGTCGATCGCCGCGCGGGCCCGCTTGGCGGTCGCGGCATAGCGGTCGATCAGCGCCGCCAGATGATCTCGGGTCTTGTGGATGTCGGTCGGATAGGCCTCGAGCATAGTCGCCTTCGACACCTCCTGCGATGTGCCGAGCGCCGTGCCGCCGAGCTGTACGGCGCGCTCGGCAATGGTGTCGACATGTCCGTCGATCTCCTCGCGGAACGTGTCGAGCATCTCATGGATGGCGATGAATTGCGGCCCCTTGACGTTCCAGTGCGCCTGCTTGGTGATCAAGGCCAGATCTATGGCGTCGGCGAGGCGGGCGTTGAGAAGATCGATACACTCTTTCTTGGCATTGGATTGCAGGTCGTTGCGGGTGGCGATGGCATCCATGATCGGCTCCTGTGGCGGTTGCGTCCGCGTGGTTTGAAGAGGGCGAAGTTTGTGGAAGGTCAATCGAACATGCGCGCAGACGCCCTCATCGCCGCGGCACAGCATCCCAAAACGGCGATCTCCGACTTTCGTTCCGCTCGTCGTTTACGCCGGCCTTTTCAAGCCCAGATGGTCGCGCAGCGTGCTGCCGTCATAATCCGTACGGAACAGACCGCGCCGCTGCAGCTCCGGCACGACAAGCGTGGCAAAGGCATCGAGTTCGCCGGGAAAATAGGATGGCATCACGTTGAAACCGTCTGCCGCGCCGCCCTCGAAGCGTGCTGCGAGCTGGTCGGCGATCTGGGCCGGAGTTCCGACGACGCGCCAATGGCCGCGCGCGCCGGCGAAATGACGGGCAAGCTGGCGAATAGACAGGTTGTCGCGGCGCGATTGCTCGATGACGAGCGCCTGCCGGCTCTGCATGCCTTCGCTGGCCGGCAGCTGCGGCAGCGGTCCGTCGATGGGATAGCGCGAGAGATCGGATATGCTGAGATAGCTGGAAAGCAGCGCAACGCCGACATCGTCCGGTATCAGCTCCTGCAGTTCATCATGTTTTGCCCGGGCTTCCGCTTCGCTTGCCGCGACGACCGGCGCCACCCCAGGCATGATCTTGAGGTCGTCCGGCTTGCGCCCATAGGCAGCCAGCCGTCCCTTGAGGTCGTCGTAGAAGGCCTTCGCTTCCTCGAATGTCTGCGCCGCCGTAAAGACCACGTCGGCGGTCCGGGCGGCGAGGTCACGACCCTCGTCCGACGCTCCCGCTTGCACCATGACCGGTGCACCTTGTGGCGAGCGCGGCAGATCGAGCGGGTCACGCACCGAAAAACTTCTGCCTTCGTGTCCACCCTGGCCTCGCCAAAGGCCGGCAACCACGGCAGCGAATTCGCGCGCCCGCCCGTAACGGTCCGCATGCGGGCGCAGACCGGTCGAGCCGAAATTGGCGGCCTCGATCTGGCTGGCCGAAGTGACAAGGTTCCAGCCGGCACGCCCGCCGCTCAGATGGTCGAGCGACAGGAAGGTCCGCGCCAGCCCGTAAGGCTCGTTGTAACTCGTCGATGCCGTGGAGACGAGGCCGATGCGCTCCGTCTGCACCGCGAGCGCCGCAAGCAGGCTGATCGGCTCGAAGCCAATCGAGCGCGACGTTTGGCTGGCGATGTCGACATTGGCCTCGCGCACACCGGCGGCGTCCTCGCAGAAGATCATGTCGAACTTCGCCGCTTCCGCCGTCCGCGCCAGCTGGATGTAATGATCGATGTCGATGCCAGCCGTGACATGCGCCTGCGGATGGCGCCAGGCGGCGATGTGGTGGCCTGTCGCCCATAGGAAGGCGCCGAGCTTCATCTGGCCTCGACCGGCGCTCATTGCCGATCCTCCCCTGCAAGCCCGAGATGGGCCCGCAGTGTCGCCGCGCTGTAGCCGGACCGGACAAGGCCGCGGCGGCGAAGCTCCGGCAGCACGAGACCGATGAAATCGTCGAGCGCCGACGTGAGCGGCACGGCGATGTTGAAACCGTCGCAGGCTTTCGAGCGAAAGCACTCTTCGAGCCTATCCGCAAACATATCCGGCATGGCGGCCATCTCGCCATCCGTGACAACATTCATCAGCACCTTCAGCCCCTCCGGCCTGCGCCCGAAGCCAAGCGCACGGCGCTTCAGATCGTCAGCCCAGTCGATCGATCGCTGGTCTAGCAGGACAACATCGGCGGTGCGGGCTGCGATATCCATGTCGGGCTCGGACAGGCCGGACATGACCAGCACCGGCGTGTCCTGCGGCGACCGCGCCACGTTGAGCGGCCCGCGCACAGAAAAATATTCGCCCCTGTGGTCGAGAAGGTGCATCTTCTCGGGATCGAAGAAGCGGCCGCCACTTTTGTCGAACAGAAGCGCGTCTGCGTCCCAGCCTTTCCACAAGCCTTGCACGATGCCGACGAATTCCTCGGCGCGCAGGCGGAATGCGTCGCCGGAAAACCCTTCCGGTCGGCTGAAATTGGCCGCCTCGCGCGGGTCGGGCATCATGCTGGCGTTCCAGCCGGCGCGGCCATGGCTGATAATGTCGAGCGAAGCGAAACGGCGCGCGAGATTATAGGGCTGGTGGGCGACCATTGACGCCGCGGCGATGAGACCGATCCTGCTTGTCACCGTCGCCAGCGCTGCCAGCAAGGTCGTTGCTTCGAAGCGCATTTGCCGGTTCGGTCCGCCTGCAACCGGCGCGGAATCGGCGAGCAACACCATATCCAGGCCGGCCGCTTCGGCTTTTTGCACGGACCGCGTCAGCAGACTGAAATCCGGAACGACGTCGGACGGAGAGGAGGGAGCAGTTTCCGGAGCTAGTGAAACGGCTAGATGCATTGTGGCGCCGCTGGCCATCGGTCTTCCCTGGTGAGTGAGATTCCATAAGAAATATCTTCACCGGCTGGACGGAAAGCAACCGGCCAGCCGGCGATCATTTGCCGGCCAGAATATCCCTGATCAGCCGCTGGCAGCGCTCGGCCATGAAGTCGAGCAGCAGCCGCACCTTCGGATCCTGCAGCTTCTTATGCGGGTAGACGGCGGCGAATTGCACCGGCGTCGGCGGCGTTTTGCTCAGGATCACCTTCAGCCGCTGGTCGCGGATAAACGGCTCGACCTCGAAGCGCGGCTTGTTGATGATGCCGCGGCCGGACAGCGCCCAGCCGGTCAGCACGTCGCCGTCATCGGTATCGTAGGGGCCGTGCACCTCGAACTTTTGCGGCCCGTTCCGCGTCTGCAGGGTCCAGACATATTCGCGCGCGCCGGAATAGCGCAGCATCAGGCAATCGTGCTTCTTGCCGATCAACTCGCTCGGCTCGCTCGGCTCGCCGCGCGCCTCCAGATATTGCGGAGCCGCCACCAGCACTCGCTCGCAGTCCATGATGCCGCGCATCCTGAGGCTGGAATCCTCGATGATGCCCAGCCGGAACGCAACGTCGATGCCTTCCTTCATGATATCGACATTGTGGTCGGAAAGCCGGAGCCGCACCTCGATATCTGGGTATCTGTCGTGGAAATCCGGGATGCCGGATGCCACCAGTCTCCGCCCGAGGCCGAGCGGCGCTGTCACCTTTATGGTGCCGCGCGGCTGGCCGGATAACGCGCTGACCGCAGCTTCGGCCTCGGTGACCGCCTCGAGCACCTGCTTGGCGCCGGAATAGAACACCGTGCCGTGCTCGGTCGGCATCAACTGCCGCGTCGTGCGGTTGAACAGCCTGACACCGAGATGCTTCTCGAGCTCCTTGATCCGGTTGGAAGCGACCGCCGGCGAAATGCGCATGTCGCGCCCAGCCGCCGACAAATTGCCGAGTTCGACGACGCGAACAAAAACGGCGATGTTATCGAGATAGGCCATGCGGCTTTCGGGGCTCTCATGTGGCTGCGTATGATCAGCCTAGTATTTTCCAATTTTTTTTGAAAGTCATCGTGCACCTCAGCCCTTTCCGTTTGCGCTCCAGTCCGTAAAGTCAGTCGATCGGCAGGGACGATTTTTCATGATGGATTTCGCGATATTCTGGGATTGGCTGAGTTTCGCCGTGCGCTGGCTGCACGTCGTCACCGGCATCGCCTGGATCGGCTCGTCCTTTTATTTCGTCGCGCTCGACCTCGGCCTGCGCCAACGCCCGGGCATGCCTGCAGGCGCTTTCGGCGAGGAATGGCAGGTGCATGGCGGCGGCTTCTACCACGTGCAGAAATATCTGGTGGCACCGGCCGAAATGCCCGAGCACCTGACCTGGTTCAAGTGGGAATCCTACGCCACCTGGCTGTCAGGCTTCGCGATGCTGTGCGTGGTCTATTATGCCGGGGCGGACCTGTTCCTGATCGATCCGAATGTGCTTGCCATGTCGGTGCCTACAGGCATCTTGCTGTCGCTGGCGACGATCGGCGTCGGCTGGGTGGTCTACGATCTCCTGTGCCGTTCGCCGCTCGGCAACAGCGACACCGGCCTGATGCTGGTGCTGTATGGGGTGCTGGTATTCATGGCCTGGGGACTGACCCACCTGTTCACCGGCCGCGCCGCCTTCCTGCATCTTGGCGCCATCACCGCGACGATCATGTCGGCCAACGTCTTCATGGTCATCATCCCCAACCAGAAGATCGTCGTCGCCGACCTGATCGCCGGCCGTAAGCCCGATCCGAAATACGGCAAGATCGCCAAGCAGCGCTCGCTGCACAACAACTACCTGACGCTGCCCGTTTTGTTCCTGATGCTGTCGAACCATTATCCGCTGGCGTTCGGGACAGAGTTCAACTGGGTCATCGCCTCGCTGGTGTTCATCATCGGCGTGCTGATCCGGCACTATTTCAACACCAGGCATGCGCGCAAAGGCAATCCGACCTGGACCTGGCTGGCGGCGGCCGTGCTGTTCTTGGTCATCATCTGGCTGTCGACGGTGCCGAAGTTGCTGACCGGCGAGGCGAAGGCGTCGGCGGCGGCCCAGGTCTACGTTGCCTCGGCGCATTTCCCTGCCGTGCGCGATACGGTGCTTGGCCGCTGTTCGATGTGCCACGCCGCGGAGCCGTCCTACGAGGGCATCTACCACGCGCCGAAGGGCGTGATGCTCGACACCGATGCCGGCATCGCCGAGCACGCCGGCGAGATCTACCTGCAGGCCGGCCGCAGCCACGCCATGCCGCCCGCCAACGTCACCCAGATCACCGACAAGGAACGGGCGCTGCTGGTGGCATGGTTCGAAGGCGCAAGGAAATGACCAGCACGCTCCTGCGCGGCCGCACGCTGTCGTTTTTGCGCTGGCCCGAAACCGTCGACGACCATTCCGCCTGGCGCTACGAGCAAGATGGCGGCCTGCTGCTCCGCGATGGTAGGATCATTGCCGCCGGCGCCTATGCCGAGGTCGAGAAAAAGGCGGGCGAGGGAACAAGAAAGGTCGACCATCGGCCGCATCTGCTGCTGCCCGGGTTTATCGATGCGCACGCGCATTTTCCGCAGATGCAGGTCATCGCTTCCTTCGGCGCCGAGCTGCTCGACTGGCTGAACACCTACACTTTTCCGGAAGAGACAAAATTCGGGAACGCTCAGCATGGCCGCCGTATCGCCAGGCTGTTCCTGGATGAAGTATTGCGTCATGGCACGACGACTGTCGCCGCCTATTGCTCGGTACACAAGGAATCGGCCGAGGCGTTCTTTGCCGAGTCGCATGACCGCAACATGCTCAACATCGCCGGCAAGGTGATGATGGACCGCAACGCGCCGGACGGCGTGCTCGACACGCCGCAATCGGGTTATGACGACAGCAAGGCGCTGATCGAGGAGTGGCACGGCAAGGGGCGCCAGCACTATGCCATCACCCCGCGCTTCGCCATCACCTCGTCACCCGAGCAATTGGAAACGGCGGGCGCGCTCTGCCGCGAATATCCGCAATTGCATATGCAGACGCATCTGTCGGAAAACCACGCCGAGATCGCCTTCACGCAGCAGCTTCATCCGCAGGCGCGCGACTATACCGATGTTTATGAGCATTACGGGCTGCTCGGGCGCAGAAGCCTGTTCGGCCATTGCATCCATCTGTCGGAACGCGAGGCGGATGCGCTTTCCGATAGCGGCTCGGTGGCGGTGTTCTGCCCGACCTCCAACCTGTTTCTCGGCTCGGGCCTGTTCGATTATCAGCGCTATCGCCGCCGCGAGAAGCCGCTCCGCATCGCCGCCGCCACCGATGTCGGCGGTGGCACCAACTATTCGATGCTGCGCACCATGGACGAGGGCTACAAGGTGATCGCGCTGAATGGCGAGAAGCTCAATCCGTTTCAGTCATTCTGGCAACTGACCCGCGGCAATGCTGAGGCGCTGTCGCTTGTGGAAAAGATCGGCACTCTGGAGGAAGGCAGCGACGCCGATATCGTCGTGCTCGACGCCCGCGCCACGCCGGCGATGCGGCTGCGGGTGGAGACGGCGGACACGCTCGCCGAGGAATTGTTTCTGCTGCAGACGCTCGGCGACGACCGCGCCATGCACGAGGTCTATGTCGCCGGTCGGGCAGCTAAGGCGGACATGGCGACCTAGCTGGTCCCGGCGTCCCGGCTTGACCGAACGGCAGCCATCGGCCAAAGCGTGCGGCGAGATTGACAGGGGAACGACATGGCCGTTGCGGACGACATCGCTCTGATCAAGAAACAGGAAGCCGCGCTTGTTTTCTCCGCCTTCGACGAGGCTGTCGCTTTCGAGATCGGCTCGGCGATCCGCGACCGGGCTTTGACCGAGAACCTGCCGATCATCATCGATATCAGAACCTTCGATCGGCCGCTGTTCTATGCGGCAATGCCCGGCTCGAACGCTTCCAATCCGGACTGGGCGCGGCGCAAGATCAACGTCGTGCGGCGGTTCCTGAAAAGCACCTACCGCATGGTGCTGGAGCAGCAGCGCCCCGACCGCAGCTTCAAGCCTGGCGAGGGGCTGGACATTGTCGACTACGTGCTGGCCGGCGGCGGCTTTCCCATCACTGTCAAGGGCGCCGGTGTCATCGGCGTGATCGCCGTCTCGGGCCTGCCGGAGCGTGAGGACCATGGTGTGGTCGTCGATGCGCTCTG
This sequence comes from Mesorhizobium sp. M1217, assembly GCF_040318275.1. NCBI lineage: Bacteria > Pseudomonadati > Pseudomonadota > Alphaproteobacteria > Hyphomicrobiales > Phyllobacteriaceae > Mesorhizobium > Mesorhizobium sp. M1217. The sequence continues at coordinate 142,232 of NZ_JAMYMA010000016.1, forward strand.
TGCCTATTTGGGCGTCGATAACCAGGAGTTGGTCCTGCCGCCGGAAGCAACATCGTGACGTTGGCGCCGCCCCTCATCCGCCTGCCGGCACCTTCTCCCCGTCTAGCGACTGGGAGAAGGGAAGCGCTCCAACGCTGGCTACCCCCTCTCCCCGTCTCTAGACGGGGAGAGGGTAAGGGTGAGGGGCAGCGCAGACGCCGCAGAAGTTCGCAGAACGTCGGTGGCAGCTCAGTATGACCATTCTCGACCCGAAATCCTTCCTTATATCCATCTTCAACGCCGCCGTTGCCGCCGCCGATCCCCAGAGGACGATCAAGAATCATTTGCCGGCAAGGCCGAAGGGCCGCACGATCGTCATCGGTGCAGGAAAAGGCTCGGCGCAGATGGCGGCTGCTTTCGAGGAAGCGTGGGACGGGCCGATCGAAGGGCTGGTCGTCACCCGCTACGGCTATGGCGCGGTCTGCCGGCGCATCGAGATCATCGAGGCGGCGCATCCGGTGCCGGATGCCGCCGGGCTGGAAGCTTCGCGGCGGCTGCTCGAAAAAGTCCAGGGACTGACTGCGGACGACCTTGTCGTGGCGCTCATTTCCGGCGGCGGCTCGGCGCTGCTGCCGTCACCCGCCGAAGGTCTGACGCTGGCCGATGAGATCGCCGTCAACGAGGCGCTGCTCGCCTCCGGTGCGCCGATCACCGCGATGAACACGATCCGTAAGCACCTTTCCACCATCAAGGGCGGCAGGCTGGCGGCCGCCGCATATCCGGCCAAGGTGGTCTCGCTGGTGGTATCAGACATTCCGGGCGACAATCCGGCTCTGGTCGCTTCTGGTCCGACCGTGCCGGACATAGGCAGCCGTGAGGACGCACTGGCGTCGATCGCTGCCTATGGCATGAAGCTGCCGGCTTCGGTCATGGCGCATATCAAGTCGCCGGCGGCCGATGCGCCACGTCCGGACGATCCGCGTTTTATCCGCAACGAGGTGCATCTGATCGCTTCGGCCGGCGTCTCGCTGGAAGCAGCAGCGGCCGAAGCGAAGCGCCGAGGTATTCAGGCCGTCATTCTCTCCGATTCCATCGAGGGCGAGGCACGCGAGGTCGGTGGCATCCACGCCGCAATCGCGCGCGAGGTGGCGACGCGCAGCCGGCCATTTGCAAAGCCGGTGCTGATCCTGTCGGGCGGCGAGACGACGGTGACCCTGCGCGCGAAAGGCAAAGGCGGCCGCAACTCGGAATTCCTGCTCGCCTTCGCCATCGGCATCACCGGCATGGCGGGCGTGCACGCACTGGCCGCCGACACCGACGGCATTGACGGTTCGGAAGACAATGCCGGCGCCTTCGCCGACGGCTCGACAGTTTCGCGGATGCGCGCGGCGGGCGTCGATGCCAAGGCCATGCTTGCCGGCAACAACGCCTGGACGGCATTCAATGCCGTAGATGACCTTTTCGTACCCGGTCCGACCGGCACAAACATCAACGATCTCCGGGCGATATTGATCAAATAGCTCAGGCCGCCATCAGCCTTTTCACCGCTCTCATATCCTGCAGGAACCGCTCGCGTTCGGCCCGCTTGTCCGCCGGCTCGCGAATGCGCAGAATGAAGGACGGGTGGATGGTGACGAAGACACGCAAGCCATCGTCGCGCTCCACTACCGCCCCGCGCATCTTCATGATCGGCACCACCTTGCCGAGCAGCGCCTGCGCTGCAGTGGCGCCGAGTGCCACCGCCAGGTTGGGCTTGATCAGATCGATCTCTTTGTCCAGCCACCAGCGGCAAGCCTGCACCTCGCCGGCATTCGGCTTGGAGTGGATGCGCCGCTTGCCGCGCGGCTCGAACTTGAAATGCTTAACCGCGTTGGTGACGTAGACTTTCAGCCGATCGACGCCGGCATCATCCAGGATCGCGTCGAACACTTTGCCGGCCGGACCGACGAAAGGCTTGCCCGCCAGGTCCTCCTGGTCGCCCGGCTGTTCGCCGACGAAGATCACCTTGGCTTTATCAGGACCCTCACCGAACACGGTCTGCGTGGCATCGCGCCATAGCGGACAGCGGCGGCAGATCTTGGCCGTTTCGCGCAGTTCAGGAATCGTCCTGGCGTCGATTTCTGTCGTGTCCGGGGACTTGCTTGCAGGCAAGCCTCTCGACTGCACCTTGGCATGGTGCGGCGTCGGGGTTGTCTGCATCCTGGCGATCATGACTAAGGCGGCCTTGTTCGCTCCTGCAATCAGACACGCAATGAGCAAAGCCCGCCGAAGGTTCCGCTGAAATTATTCCGCATGGGCCTTCACCGGCAGATGGCCGACGATGTGAAGCCCTAAACCTCGTGCAGATAGAGGTGATAATCCAGTTCGCTGACCGTGCGCGCCACGCGCAGATATTCCGACTGCTTGATCGCCACGAATGTCCGGTGCAGGTCTTCGCCCAATGCGCCCTTGAGGAAGGTCGACGCCCTTGCCGCCTCGATCGCGGCACGCCAGTCGACCGGCATCGTCGTGCGCGTGACGGCGGATTCGTAGCCATTGCCGGTGGTTTCAGGGCCGGGGTCAAGACCTTCGTCGAGACCCCTAGTGATGCCGGCCAGCACCGTTGCCGCGACTAGATAAGGGTTGGCGTCGACGCCCGATGGCCGGTGCTCGATGCGGCGGTTCTTGGCATCGCCGGCTGGCACACGCAGCGCCACCGAACGGTTGTTGACGCCCCAGGTCGGCGCCACCGGCGCATAGGATTGCGATACGAAGCGCCGCCATGAATTGGCGTGCGGCGCGAACACCAGCATCGATTCCGCCATCGTCTGGATCAGTCCGCCGAGACCGCGCAGCAGCGGAAGCGACCAGCTTTCGCCGCCGGCTTCGGCAAAGACGTTCTTGCCGGCATCATCCAGCAGCGAGACATGAAAATGCATGCCAGAGCCGGCATACTTCTCGATCGGCTTGGCCATGAAGCAAGCGGTGACACCATGACGGCGTGCCTGCGCCCGCACCAGCCGCTTGAGCATGACGAGATCGTCGGCCGCCCGCATCACGTCCTTGCGGTAATTGAGCGTCAGTTCGTACTGGCCGGGCGCATATTCCGAGATGACCGTCTCGGCCGGGATGCCTTGCACCTTGGCCGCGGCATAGATGTCGGAAAACAGCGGCTCCATGCCGTGCAGATGGTCGACGGAATAGACCTCTGTCTTGGCCGAGCGGCGGCCGTCGAGCACCGCATGCGCCGGCTGCACCTTGCCTTCGGCATCGCGCTCATTGGCGAGCAGGAAGAACTCGAGCTCGAAGGCGCCGGCCGGATGCAGGCCCTTGGCCGCGAGGATATCTACCTGGCGGGCGAGCGCCAGCCGCGGGTCGGACGACATCGGCTGGCCATCGAGATGGTACATCGCCATCAACACCTGGCCGCGCGGCGGCTGGGTGCCGAACAGCGGCACCAGCGTGCCGGGGATCGGCCACGCCCGCAGGTCGCCGTCGCCGGTCGTCCAGATCAGCCCGGTCTCGTGAACATCCTCGCCGGTGATGTCGAGGCCGAGGATCGAGATCGGCATGTGCCGGCCGCCCTCGAAGATGCTCATCAACTCATGTCGGCGCACGATCTTGCCGCGCCCCACGCCATTGGCGTCGGTCAGCACGATGTCGAACGCTTCGATCTCCGGATGGGCGTCGAGAAAGGCCTGCGCCTCGGTGGGCGTCGAGCCCGAAGGGGATGCCGTGACCAGGTTCAAACTTTGCTTGGGCGCTTGTTTCATGCTGCCAGCTTGTCTCATGCCGTAAGCTTTGCCGCAACCGCGCCGAAGGCGGTGATCAGCCGGTTCACCTGGGCGGCGCGAGTTGCCGGCGAGATCAGCATCATATTGTGGAACGGTGCGATCAGCACGCCGCGATTGACCAGCGCGACATGCATCGCCGCTTCGAGCTCCGGCGCATGCGCCCTCTCGGCTTCGCCGCCATTCCTCAGCGGGCCTGGCGCGCAGATGAACTCGACGCGGGCGCCGACCCGAGCAACATGCCAGGGCAGGCGATAGCGATCGATAACGGCAGTCAGCCCGGCGTCGAGCCGCCGCGCCAGATGGTCCATATGGCTGTAGTTCTCGTCGGTCATGACGTCTTCGAGCGTGGCACGCATCGCCGCGAATTGCAGCGGATTGGCCGACAGCGTTGTCCCCATGCCGGAATAGCCGGGCTCTTTCCGGCTGATATAAGCGGCATAGCGCGCCGCAACGCCTTCGCTCATGCCCCACACACTCGCCGGTATGCCGCCGGCAATCGGCTTGCCGAGCACGAACAGGTCCGGCTCCAGCCCGTATTTGCTTGTATAGCCGCCGGGACCGGTCGAGATCGTATGCGTCTCGTCGATTAGAAGCAGCGTGCCGGTCGCACGGGTGAGACGCCGCAAGCCGTCATGAAAGCCGGCTTCGGGCAGCACCATGCAGGAATTGGTCAGCACCGGCTCGGCGATGACGCAGGCGAGATCGTTGCCCTGAAGTGCGGCCTCAAGCGCCGGCAGATCGTTGAACTCGACGATATCAGTTGCCCGCGTCAGGTCGCGGAATTCGCCGGCCAGTCCCGGTCGGTTCACCGCTTTGCCGTCGACCAGCCGGACCATCGTCTCGTCGACCGAGCCATGATAGCAGCCGTTGAAGACCAGGATCTTCTCCCGGCCGGTAACGGCACGGGCAACCCGCAGCGCGAAGCGGTTGGCGTCGGTTGCCGTCGTCGCGATCTGCCACAACGGCAGACCGAAGCGCTGTTGCAGCAGCGGGCCGATGGCGAGCGCGTCCTCGGCAGGCAGCATGTAGGTCAGACCGCGTCCGGCCTGCCGGCGGATGGCGCGGGCGACCGGCGGCGGCGAATGACCGAACATCGAGCCGGTGTCGCCGAGGCAGAAATCGTCGAGCCGGTTGCCGTCGATATCTCTGATGGTGGTGCCTTTGGCCTTATCAACGAGGATCGGGAACGGCGTCGGCCAGTCGTTCATCCAGTGCATCGGCACGCCGCCGAAGAAGCCGGGCAGGCCATTGCCGATTTTCTCCATCGATTTCGGCCGCGCCTGGCGGAAGGCTTCTGCCTCGGTCTCGCGCAACTCGGCAATCCGGGCCGGGCCGATGCCGCCGATGGAGGTCTTTGAATGGTCGATGACGTTCATGGCGGCCCTCTCCGCCGCACTTTAGACAATCGGCATCCGCCACCGCAATTGGCGGGCGGCTGCCCTGTGTTGGGTCAGCGGTCATTTGAATGGAACAGGCGCTTGACCGCGAGCCGCCTTCGGGCGCCAATGGCACTTCGGCTGGAGGGGGCACGATGGTGCGGGCGATCATCTGCGCGGCAACGCTGCTGTCGTCGGTTGGTGCGGCTTTGGCATCCGGCGGCATCTGGTGTTCCGCCGAGGATGCAGCGGTCAAATTTGAGGTCGATGCCGGGGTCACCAGAGGCATGGGCGGGCCGACCTTCAATTTTCGCGGCGAGCTCGAAATTCTGGGCAGGCCAGTCGGCGACAGTCTGCGCAAGACTGTGTTCGAGGATCAGAACCTCACGCAATATTGGCTCGACAACAAGGAATTGCGGCTGCTCGTCTATCGCGAACGGCAGGTCGAAAACGCCTACGACTATGTCGAACTGGCGATCCTGACCAAGGCCAGCGACGAAGGCGTCTATGACGGCCGCTATTTGCTCTCAATCTATGATGTAACGGACGATGCCGAAAAGGATGGCAAGCCGGCTGAATTGACCGGCAAAGTATCTTGCGGAGCCGACTAACGGGCTAGGCGGAAATGTCGATGACGCCGCAATCGCCGGCGGCGCTGCCGAACGCGACGCGGCGCTCTTCCTTGTCCCACATCATCGATGTGATGGCGCCCTTGCCTGGCCGGCGCAGCAGCACTTCCCTGGCGTCGGCGAAGCGCACCGCCATCACCATGCCGTCATCATACCCTACCGCCACTACATCTTGGCTCGGATGGCAGGCGACGGAGGTGACCATCGCATTGCCGCGCGTGCCGAGTTCCAGCGGCGCCTTGCCCATCGGCCCATCCTTGCCCGAAAACGGCCAGACGATCGCCGCCGGCGCGCCGGAACTCGCCAGCCATTTGCCCTTGGCGCTCCACGACAGGCTTTTGACCTTGCCGGGATAGCCGGACATCCGCATGTGCTTGCCGTCGGCGAGTTTCCAGCCATGCAGCGCGTTTTCCTGCATTGTGGTGACGACGAAGCCGCCGTCCGGCGAAAACGTGATGCCGGTGTGGGCGCCGGCCCATTCGAGCTCGACCGGCTTGCCGTCGGCGGCCGGGAAATGCAGCGTCGCGCCATTGTAGCGGGCAACGCCGAAGCGCATGCCCTTGGGCGAGAAGGCCAGCCCCTCGACCGAGCGCGGATGCGAGAATTCCCTGGTCTTGCCGTCAGCAAAACGCACATAGGCAATTTTGCCCGAAGCATAGGCAACAGCGCCTTGCGGCCCGGCGGCGACGCTGGTGATCCATTTTTTGCCTGCGGTCGCCAATTCCGCAGTATTGCCGCCTGCGGTCACGGCAAAGATCTTGCCGTCCTCACCGCCGGTGATCAGCCGGTCGTTTGCGCCATCGTGAAGGGCGGCGAGCAGCCCGTCATTGGCCTGCACCGTCTTGTGGCCATGGTCGAGCCGATGGATTGTGCCGTCGGCCAGCGCGAAATGCGGCACGTCGCCAAGGAACACGGCGGCGAGGCAGTGGCCTTCGAGATCGAGCGGGGCGACTGTCGGCATGAGAGACCATTCCGTTCGAGATTTCTGCTGCCCCACCCTTAAGGGGTTGAGCTGCGGGTCTCAACCCGTGCTTCGGATCGTCGTGAGGAGAGAGCGCCAGCGTTGCGGGCGCCCCTTCTCCCACAAGGGGCCTGTTGCGTAATTCGCTGATTGTGATTCTCTGAGGTGGACGGTCTGAGGGAATCGCGATGGCAGTGAAGCAGACGGGCCAGTTGA